>CBFHGD010000001.1:0-53452 GCA_965655275.1 Octadecabacter sp.
CCCAGCCTTGCAAAGGCGACCGGACTTCCGTTCAAACCGGTCGGGCCAGTGGTCAACCATGGCGGGCTAAAGGTGCGGCTCTATCAGACACCGCCGCTTTAAAGCCCGATCAACCGGTCAGCCAATGCCATCCAGAGTGGGATTGACAAAATAGCGACAGGCGTGCCCAAACCGGTGGACGTGCCCACATAGGCCGACGGGTTGGCCTTGGGCAACGCGCCACGCATCGTCGGCGGACCAGAGATGTCGGAACTTGACGCCGCCATCACCGACAGCAAAACCACACCACCACCGGAAAACCCCGTCAGATGGTGCGCGCCCAACCCAGCACCAAACCCGATTAATCCATGCACAAGCGGTGCAGCCAGCCCGTATAGGATGTAGGCATGGGCCACCTTGCGAAGTTCAGACAGGCGCGACCATGCCTCCATCCCC
Source organism: Octadecabacter sp. (assembly GCA_965655275.1). Lineage (GTDB taxonomy): Bacteria > Pseudomonadota > Alphaproteobacteria > Rhodobacterales > Rhodobacteraceae > Octadecabacter. The sequence goes on from CBFHGD010000001.1 coordinate 436, forward strand.
ATAATCAACATCAGGATCGACAACAGACCCCGAAACAGTGGCTCATAAAAGCTGTCATAAACGCTATCCGGCCGTGCAAAAATCCCCAGCCCAAGGCCAAGCACCAAGGCGGAGATCGCCGGGCTTTGGAACGTATCCTTCAAGATCGTCTTAACCATACCCATGTCAAACGCGGCGCCACTGCCCCCGCCAAGTGCCACAGTGCCCCCCTGAACCGCCGCCGCGGTGCGCCGCTGTTCTGCCAGCTTTGCCAGGACGATGGCCGTCACCAATGCGGCGACATCCATGAACGGGTAAAGCGCACCAATAAACCCCTCATAGGCGATGCCATCACCATCCAGCACCGCCATACTCGCCGCCAATGTCGACGCGGACACTGCCCCGAACAACCCCGCCGTTGCCATCCCGTCCATGTGTGAAACGCCGCGCATCCGCGCAATCGTCCGTGTGCCCAGCAGCACAATCGCTACCCCGACAAACGCGGCCCCCAATGCCGGCACCGCCAGTTCAATCAGATTTGCCTCGCGCACGGAAATCCCCGCGCCGATGCCGACCTTCAACAGCAACAAGATCACGATGAACTTGTAGACCGGCTCGGGCACCTCGAACTTGCTGCCAAAGGCCGCCAACATCATGCCCCCGATCAAGAAGGCCAGCGTCGGCTTTTGCATTTGCGCCACCATCGTGGCCGCGATGTCGATGAATATGTCCATGCTCGGTCCTTCGGGTCGGGCTTCCGGACCGACCTAACGGTCACATAATGCACATAAAAATATATCTTTCTAAATGAAATGATCTATTTAACAGAATATGGATCATCTGAATTACCATCACCTGCGCTATTTCCACGCCGTTGCCCATGACGGAAACCTGACGCGCGCTGCAAGCCGCCTCAACGTGTCGCAATCCGCGCTTTCCACCCAGATCAAGCAACTCGAGGACCGGCTTGGTCATTCGTTGTTCGAGCGTATCGGCCGGCGGCTTGAACTGACGGAGGTGGGGCGCATCGCGCTGGACCACGCCGACCGGATATTTGAAACAGGCACGGAACTCCTCGCCTCGCTGGATCGCAAAAGCGGGACAAATCCACCCCTACGGGTCGGTGCCCTCTCAACCCTGTCGCGAAACTTTCAATTACGGTTCCTGAAACCTGCACTGGGTGACACCGCAACAGATATTGTCCTGCGGTCGGGCTCTGAGGCTGAACTGCTCGACGCGCTGACAACCCTCAACCTCGATGTGCTGCTCTCAACCGAACCGCCCCGCCTCGCCACCGGATCGGATTTCATCGCGTTCAAACTGGCGCAGCAACCCGTCGGGCTGCATGGTCCGCCCGAACGATTACACCACAAATCACTCAAGGCTCTCCTGAAACAAGAGGCCTTCATCCTTCCGACCGAAAGCAACATTCGCGCCGGTTTCATCGGGCTGGCCGACAGGCTGGGGGTGACCCCTCGCATCGCGGCTGATGTGGACGATATGGCGATGGTCCGCTTGCTGGCGCGCGCAGGCGTAGGTATCGCTGTCGCACCCGCCGTTGTGGTGCAAGACGAGCTGACATCAGGTCGCCTTGCAACAGCGCCTTTCACGCTCGATATCGACGAAAGCTTCTTTGCCATCACCCGCAAGCGCAGCTTTCCGCACCCCCTCCTCGCGGCGCTGATCGACGCGATGCACGAAACGGCATAGGGCGACATCACACAACGCTTCCCAAACGCGCAAAACCTGTATAAACGCGCGTTTATCTGTAACGAGACGCTTATGATCCCGGCGTTCGCACTAAGGATAGGGGTCGGTGGCAATGGGGCCACCAATGATACGAGGGACCCGGAACGCCGGGAGCGCCCTCAAATAGGAAACGATAATGTTCAAAGAAGTTAAAAAATCCATTCAGTGGGGCGAAGAAACGCTGACACTGGAAACGGGTAAGGTTGCGCGTCAGGCAGACGGCACCGTAATCGCCACATACGGCGAAACAACCGTTATGGCGAACGTCACGTTCGCAAAGAAACAAAAGCCGGGTCAGGATTTCTTCCCGCTGACCGTTCACTACGGTGAAAAGTATTACGCCGCCGGCAAAGTGCCAGGTGGTTTCTTCAAGCGCGAGGCGCGCCCGACGGAAAAAGAGACGCTCACAAGCCGTCTGATCGACCGTCCAATTCGCCCGCTGTTCGTCGAAGGATTCAAGAACGAGGTCCTCGTGATCTGTACTGTTCTGTCCCACGATCTCGTCAACGACCCCGACATGGTCGCCATGATCGCCGCCTCCGCTGCGCTGACAATTTCCGGTGCACCGTTTATGGGCCCAATCGCGGCCTGCCGCGTCGGTTTTGAAGACGGCGACTACATCCTGAACCCTGAAATGGACGACATGCACAAGCTGCGTGAAAATCCCGAACAGCGTTTGGACCTTGTTGTTGCAGGCACCAAAGACGCCGTGATGATGGTTGAATCGGAAGCCTACGAGCTGTCTGAGGACGAAATGCTCGGCGCTGTTGAATTTGCTCACGAGCAGATCCAGCCGGTCATCGACATGATCATTGACCTTGCCGAAGACGCAGCCAAAGCACCGTTCGACTTCCAGGCCCCTGATTATTCCGACCTGTCCAAGGCTGTTGCCAAGGCCGGTGAAAAGCAGATGCGCAAAGCGTTTGCAATTCAGGACAAGCAGGAACGCACCACGGCCGTCAACGACGCCCGCACCGCGATCAAAGAAGCCCTCACGGATGAGCAGCTGGCCGACGAAAACCTCGGCTCCGCGATGAAAGGCCTCGAAGCCTCCATCCTGCGCGGTGACGTTGTAAAAACCGGCAAGCGCATCGACGGCCGCAAGACCGACGAGATCCGCGACATCGTATCTGAAACCGGCATCCTGCCACGCACCCACGGGTCTGCCTTGTTCACACGCGGCGAAACCCAAGGTCTGGTTGTGACCACGCTGGGCACTGGCGACGACGAGCAGATGATCGACTCGCTGCAAGGCATGTACAAGTCGAACTTCCTGCTGCACTACAACTTCCCTCCCTACTCGGTCGGCGAAGTTGGTCGTTTCGGCCCTCCCGGTCGTCGGGAAATCGGCCACGGTAAACTCGCATGGCGCGCGCTTCAGGCTGTTTTGCCCGCGGCAACGGATTTCCCTTACACAGTCCGTGTTGTGTCCGAGATCACTGAATCCAACGGTTCGTCCTCCATGGCGTCCGTTTGTGGCGGGTCCTTGTCCATGATGGACGCCGGTGTGCCGCTCAAAGCACCGGTTGCCGGCGTGGCCATGGGTCTGATTATGGAAGACAGCGGCGACTACGCCATCCTGTCCGACATTCTGGGTGACGAAGACCACCTCGGCGATATGGACTTCAAGGTTGCCGGCACAGAAAACGGCATCACGTCCTTGCAGATGGACATCAAGATCGCAGGCATTACGCCCGCCATCATGAAAAAGGCACTGGCGCAGGCCAAGGCCGGTCGTCTGCACATTCTGGGTGAGATGAACAAGGCGCTGTCCTCGGCAGGCGAATTCTCCGAGCACGCTCCACGCATCGAAACCATGCAGGTGCCAACGGACAAAATCCGCGAAGTCATCGGGTCTGGCGGTAAAGTCATCCGCGAGATCGTCGAAGTGTCCGGCGCCAAAGTCGACATCAACGACGAAGGCATTATCAAGATCGCATCGCCGAACGGCGAAGCCATCAAGAAAGCCTACGACATGATCTGGTCCATCGTGGCCGAGCCAGAAGAAGGCGGCATCTACAAAGGCACGGTCGTCAAGATCGTGGATTTCGGTGCTTTCGTGAACTTCTTCGGCAAGAAAGACGGCCTCGTGCATGTTTCGCAGATCGAAAACCGCCGCCTGAACCACCCGTCCGATGTCCTTAAGGAAGGTCAGGAAGTTTGGGTCAAGCTGCTGGGCTTTGATGACCGCGGCAAAGTGCGTCTGTCCATGAAAGTCGTAGACCAGGCAACTGGCGAAGCGGCGAAAGAGGAAGCGAAAGAAGAGTAATCTTCGAACGCTCAATGAAGGGCCCCGGCGGAAACGCCGGGGCTGTTTCACGATAAGTTAGGCGATTGTGTTTGTCAGTGCCCGGCGCCCTCATCGCTCTGATCTCTGCCGTAAGAATGTTAGAATGAAATGCTGAAATCCCTTCACCCGCGCACCCTTCCAATCGCCCGTCGTCCGTTGAGTTCAGCATCACAAGATGCGCTCGCAAAGTTCGATACGATGTTGGAACGCGCGGATAAGAATTCAGACATCAAACCTTTGATGAAACAGCTCAAGCAGGTGCCTGCGGCTGAACGGCAGCTCGACTGGGTCGAACGCGCTATCACTGCTTATGCACGGACCAGAACAAAAATAGCCCGTGCAGCGTCCTTGCTCGGTAGCCTTCGCAAAGAACGTGCCAAACGTGGTGAAAGCAAACAACACAAACAGTTCGTGGCAGCTTTGCAGGCGCGAATTGCCCCTTACAGATTGACGAATCATGGCCTCAGCTTGCCGTTTTCCGAGCAAGACCCTTTAAAAATCACAAGTGAACTTCAGGCTTTGTTTGATTGCCTTGATGCGCATGGATACTCAGCATTCATAAACTCTGGCACTCTCTTAGGCGCAGTCCGTGAACAACAATTCTTGCCACACGACGACGATATCGACCTTGCTGTTCTCATCGAGGGGGCTACGCCGTGCGCGCGACGCAAAGCTCTGTTGCATTTGGCGTCCGTGATCAGAGAGGCAAACATCAGCGACGGACCTGTGGCCTTGTCTCGGCGAGGCCCCTTGGTCAAACTCGAAGTTGAAGAAAATGTCGGAGTCGATCTTTTTGCCTTTTGGGTTGAAGACGACCGGGTTTTCATCTGGCCACACACATTTGGCGAACTGAACCGCGACGATGTCTTCCCACTGACGACGGCCTCCCTTCACGGAACTCCGTTTCCCGCCCCGAAAGACGCTGAAAAAATGCTGTCGATCAACTACGGACCCGATTGGCACAGACCAGATTCGCAATTTGTGTTTAGTTGGGACAATGCAAAAGAACGCTTCGCCGCTGACTGCAAACATTATGGTGGCTACCGCAAACGTCTATCCATGTTGTTGAAGGATCTTTTCAACAAGACAAGCCGGGCCTAATGCGCTCAACGCCCGATACCTGACAGTAATGTGTAAAGTGACCAATTGCCGACCCCCGCCGTTTTGCTGCATAGTCATGCAAATTCTGTTCATTTCGAGGTTTCCATGCTTACCCGCCGCACTTTCCTGACCACAACCGCCGCCACAGTGGGCGTTGCTGCAACGTCTGCCAGCGCGCAGGGCTATCTGGTCCCCGAACAAAACCTGCCCCGCGTCGTGCGGATTGATCGTGATTACGCACCGGGCGAAGTTCACGTCGAACCGGGCAATTTTAAACTCTACTGGATGCTTGGCCCGGGTCTCGCGCTGGAATACGCCGTCGGCATTGGCCGCGCGGGCCTGTATGAAAGCGGTGATTTCAGGATCAACGCCAAAAAAGAATGGCCAAGCTGGACGCCGACGCCCGAGATGATCGAACGTGATCCAGCGTCCTACAAGCAATACGAGGAAGGTATGGAAGGCGGAATAAACAACCCGCTGGGGGCGCGAGCCCTTTACCTGTTCAGCGGTCAACGCGACACGTTCCTGCGCATTCACGGCACCAATGCCCCACGCACCATCGGCAGCGCGGTTTCCAACGGGTGTGTGCGGCTTGTGAACAGCCACATCTCGGATTTGTATAACCGCGTGCCCCTGCGCACCCGCGCGGTACTTCACTAAGCGCCAACAAAACCTGCGTTAAAAAGGTCCCCGCGTTTCGCATGGGGCCTTTTTTGTGCAATTCCCCCTATCCTGAATGACCGAACATGATTCATCTTCCTTTCAACTGCTCAAATTCTGAGCAGATTAGGGAAAGGGAACATCATGAAAAAACCATTGGCCGAATTTATCGGCACATTCACACTCGTCCTGTTGGGGTGCGGCGCTGCTGTGATCGCGGGCGCTGACGGAACCACTGGTATTGGACTTGCAGGCATCAGTTTCGCCTTCGGACTCGCATTAATCGGCATGGCCTATGGCATAGGTCCGGTGTCTGGATGCCACATCAACCCGGCTGTGTCCTTGGGTGCCGTCGCAGCTGGTCGCATGACCATCGCCGAAGCGATTCCTTACATGGTCGCACAAGTCGCAGGCGCTATCGCTGGTGCGCTGGTCTTGTACATCATAGCATCAGGGAGCGCTGGCTACGAAGGCAGCATGGGCGCGAACGGCTGGGGTGAAGGCTATCTGGGTGAATACAACATGACCTCCGCATTTGTGTTCGAAGTCGTCGCGACGTTCCTGTTCATGGTCGTCATTCTTGGCGCAACGGGCAAAGGCGCAACCGCGGCTATGGCCGGCCTCGCCATAGGTCTGGCGCTCGTTGTCATCCACCTTGTGGGCATCAACGTGACTGGCGTATCCGTGAACCCCGCAAGGTCCATTGGGCCAGCATTGTTTGCTGGCGGATCGGCTATCGCGCAGCTGTGGCTGTTCATCGTCGCACCGATCATCGGCGCTGTTGCGGCAGGTTTGCTGTTCAAATCCGGCCTGCTTGACGCCGACGACGCATAAACACGTACCCAAGTAACGCAAAAGGCCCCGTCAGGTGACGGGGCCTTTTTTATGTCTGCTAAGTCGCCTTAGCTCGGCAGTTTTGCCATCCGCAAGTACGGCAGCTTGGCGTCGATCGAGCCATATTTGGCAATCGCATCCTCGTCCGACACGGATGTCGGCACAACAACGTCCTGTCCAAGTTCCCAGTTCGCAGGCGTCGCCACGTTTTCACGTGCCGCAGTTTGCAATCCATCAAGCGCGCGCAACACTTCGGCAAAGTTGCGGCCTACGTTCATCGGGTATGTCATCGACAGCTTCAGCTGCTTGTCCGGCCCAACGATAAACACCGCACGGACAGTCGCGCTATCCGCTGGCGTGCGCCCGTCAGGCATGTAGGCCTCGGCAGGCAGCATGTCGAACGCCTTGGCGAGCTCCAGATCCTCGTCCGCTACAATGGGGAAGCCCGCAGACGCGCCGCTGGTCGATTCAATGTCCGACTTCCACTTCTTGTGCTCCTCGACACCGTCGATGGAAATACCCAGCACTTTGGTGCCGCGCTTGTCCCACTCGTCCGCCAATTGCGCCACGGCGCCAAATTCGGTCGTGCAGACAGGGGTGAAGTCTTTCGGGTGGCTGAAAAGGATTGCCCAGCTATCACCGATCCAGTCGTGCAAGGCAAATGTGCCAAGGTCGGTTTCAACAGTGAGGTTCGGGATGGTGTCGTTGATACGTAGTCCCATGTCGGGTCTCCTTCTTGTATGCGTTCCCCGTTCATATATGTCTGGTGTGAGAACAGTTCCAGCACCGAGGGGTCTACCTGCGACCATTCGTGCCAATCGGAGGATAAACCATGATCGAGAAACGCGATTTTTACATCAACGGCCAGTGGGTCGCGCCTGCAAAGGCAAACGACTTCAACGTCATCGACCCGTCGACCGAAGAACCCTGCGCAGTTATTTCACTTGGTGATCAGGCCGACACGGATGCAGCCGTTGCCGCCGCCAAAGCCGCCTTCCCCGACTGGGCCTTCGTCGCCAAGTCCGAAAAGATGGCGCTGCTGAAACGGCTCTTGGAAGTTTACAACGACCGCCAGGAAGAAATGGCGCAGGCGATGTCCATGGAAATGGGCGCCCCGATCGCTCTCAGCCGCGCCCAGCAAGTTGGCGCAGGCTCCTGGCACCTCGAAGGATTCCTCAAGGCGTTTGAGGACTTCGAATTCGAGCGTGACTTCACCGCGACCGAGAAAACCCTGCTCGAACCCATTGGCGTCACCGCGTTGATCACCCCGTGGAACTGGCCGATGAACCAAATCGTGCTGAAGGCCGTCCCTGCCATCGCCGTCGGCTGCACCACGGTCCTCAAGCCATCCGAGATCGCGCCGCTGTCCGGCCACCTTTTCGCGGAATTCATGCATGAGGCGGGCTTCCCCGCCGGTGTGTTCAACATGCTTAACGGGGATGGCGCCGGTGTTGGCTCGCAACTCTCCGCGCATCCTGACGTAGACATGATCAGCTTCACCGGCTCCTCGCGCGCGGGTAAACTCATCTCCAAATCCGCCGCAGATACGCTCAAGCGCGTGAGCCTCGAACTCGGCGGCAAAGGCGCGAATATCATCTTCGCAGACGCAGGAAGAAAAGCCGTCGAATACGGTGCGACCCGTTGTTTCCGCAACTCGGGCCAATCATGCAACGCGCCCACACGGATGCTGGTGGAGTCGTCATTCTATGACGAAGCCGTCGAAATCGCGTCCAAGGTCGCGACTGAAACCCGCGTTGGCCCCGCATCCGAAGAAGGTAAGCACATCGGCCCCGTCGTGTCCGAGGCACAGTTCGACAAAATCCAGGGTTTGATTGAAGTCGGCATGGGCGAAGCCCGCCTTACCGCGGGTGGCTTGGGCCGCCCTGACGGGTTGAACCGCGGCTACTACGTAAAGCCAACGGTCTTTGCCGACGTCACCAACGACATGACCATCGCACAGGAAGAGGTCTTTGGCCCCGTCCTGTCGATCCTCAAGTTCGACACCGTGGATGAAGCCATCGCCATCGCCAACGACACACCCTACGGCCTGACCAATTACATCCAGACACCGGACGACGAAAAGCGCCAGTATACGGCGCGGCGCCTCCGCTCCGGCATGGTCGAAACCAATGGCAGCGGCTTTGCACAGGGTTCCCCGTTCGGGGGCTACAAACAGTCCGGTAACGGGCGCGAAGGTGGTGCATACGGGCTTGAGGAGTTCCTCGAGGTAAAGGCCGTGTCTGGCTGGACATCATAACGTCACCCCCGCGCCAGCAGGCAACTTGGGATAGACAGACTAGGGCGGCGCGGATAGGTAATCACCATGTCCGCGCCTCCTCGATTCATCCCGACAACCGTCCATAAACGTGACGAGTTTTCCGAGACGATTTCCGGCTATCTGGAAGACGCTCCGGACGCCAAACTTGTGTTGCGCAAACTTGACGGTGTGCCGTTTTGGGCCAAACCCATCGCCGGTTTCCTTGCCCGCAAAGAGATACGCGCGCTTCGGGTTGTCACAGATATCACCGGCACCCCGGACCTGATCCGCGTGGATGACGCCGGCATCCTGCGCAGCTGGTCCGAGGGCATCCCGATGAACCTCGCCAAGCCCAAAGACCCCGAATACTACAAAGACGCCAAACGCATCCTGCGCGAAATGCGGGCTCGCAACATAACCCACAATGACCTCGCCAAGCCGCAAAACTGGTTGATGACGCCCGATGGCCGCGCTGCGATCATCGATTTCCAGCTGGCCACTGTGCATCGCCGCCGCGGCAAGCTGTTTCGCGTCATGGGCTACGAAGACCTGCGACATCTGCTCAAACTAAAACGCCGCTATGCTCGTGGTTTGATAACGCCAGCAGAAACCCGCGTGCTAAAGCGCAAATCCTTGCCAACCCGCATTTGGATGGCGACCGGAAAGCGGCTCTATAACGCCATAACGCGCGGCGTCTTCAACTGGTCAGACAGCGAAGGCACCGGCAACCGTATCGCCCGCGAAGGGCCGCAAATCACCGCCGATCTAATGGCGCACCCCGACGTTACGGGCGTTACGCTCAGCCCCTTCGCGTTGCCCGCCAAAGGCATCGGAATATATGCATTCGTGCAAACCACACTGGACGCGGATCAAACCCGCGCCTTGATTTCGGAAAAACGTGTCGAGCTGATCCAACCTGTCGCCGAACTGCCGCGCGCCGATCTGCTGGAACTGATTGCGATGAACCGGCTGGATGAACTTGATCAGTTGCTCGGTAAGGACCGTGGGCTGCGTGACGCGATTGCACCCATCATTGATGGCCGCCTGAACCTGACCGACCGTCGCCTGGCCGGGATTTAGAACGGCGCCTTGGCGCGATATCTCACACCTTCGCCACCATCAGGATGACGCAGCCGCAATTCCTCGGAATGCAGCATTAGCCGTTCATAATCGCGCGCAGCCCCCGTCGCATAAAATGGATCCCCCAAAATCGGATGGCCCAAGGCGAGCATATGCACCCGCAACTGGTGGCTGCGCCCCGTCTTTGGCATCAATCGGACCCGCGATTCGGCCTTGTTGCTGCCCAAAACGCGCCAATCAGTTTGCGCAGATTTCCCCGTTTCATGGCATACTTTCTGCAACGGACGGTTTGGCCAATCTACGATCAGCGGCAAGTCAACCGTTCCTGTCTTCGGCTCTAACGCGCCCGAAACCCGTGCAATATAGGTCTTCTTGGTATAGCGTTTTTCAAATTGCAGCCCGATGTGGCGTTGCGCGTGCGGCGTCAACGCGAACACCATCACACCGCTGGTATCTCGATCCAGCCGATGCACGAGCAGCGTCTGCGGAAACGCATCCTGCAAGCGCGTCAGCAAACAATCCGCCAAATCAGGCCCCTTGCCCGGAACAGACAAAAGGCCCGCTGGCTTGTTCACAATCAGGATCTCATGATCGGCATGAACAACCTCAATCGGGTCATTGGGCGGGGCGTAGTCACTGCTCATCTGCGCCGCCCGCGAAACATCGCATAGGTATACAACCCCAGAGCGGCCCAAATCATCGGGAACGCAATGGCGCGCGCGCTGCCAAACGGTTCTTCGAAGACGAAGACGGCAATCATCATGATGATTGTAGGCGCGATGTATTGCATGATCCCGATCGTCGCGAGGCGCAGCCCCTTTGCCCCGTTCGCATAAAGCATCAGCGGAACCGCCGTCACCACGCCGCACCCCATCAACAACCACATATCCAGCGTAAGGGGCATGAAATGCCCGCCGCCCTGCGCCCCAAGCCAGACGAGATAGCCCAGTGCCACAGGTGACAGAATCAAAACTTCCAGCAGGAAACCCTGGTTTGGCCCAATCGGGAGCGAGCGTTTGAAATACGCGTAAAAACCCCAGCTGACGGTCAGCGCCAAGGCGGGCCAAGGCAGCGAACCGTTGGCGACCGTCATCACGCAAACTGCCCCGGCCGCAAGCGCGACAGCACCCCATTGTAGTTTGTTCAGCGTCTCACCCAGCAACACCGCCCCAAGGAACACACTGAAAATCGGGTTGATGTAATAGCCCAACGCCCCGTCCAACGCGCGCCCGGCGGCAATGGCCCAAACATAAACGCCCCAATTAATAGACACTAATCCGGCGGTAAGGCACCCCATCATCAACGCCTTGGGGTCGCGCAAAACGCGTCCGATGTCTTGTGTCCGCCCAAGGGCGATCAACACCAATCCCGCTAGGGGAACCGACCACAACACGCGGTGAGCCAAGACTTCCAGCACGGGTATATGGCCGACCAGCTTCAGATAAAGCGGCAAGAACCCCCACAACAAATAGGCGCTCAACGCGAAGCCGAAGCCGCGCAACGTATCCCCCCCTTGCGAGAGGGGTTTGGGGGGCGCATTCGTCAGGTTGGTGGCTGATTTTCTCATAGGCGCACTAGCGCATGAGAAATACGCCGAGGGAACCCGAAAATTGATCAATAATTGCACGGAACCCCATCACGAATTCAGATATCCGCCGGCAATCGCGATGAATGCCCCGACATGCACAGAATGATCCCGACAATGAAGGCAAACACGTTCCAAGGCACGATGTTCAGCCCCGTCAGCCCGTAGCCTATTAGCTGGATCACCGTCGCGATCCATTTGACCAAATCCACTCTTGCCATCGCCCTAAACCTTCACACGTTCGGACTTCGGATCATACATGGGCCGCAACGACGCCTCGGCCTTCACCTTTGTGCCCATCACATCAATCTCGTAATTCGACGCCAGCACCTGCGCCGCCGTCTCGCCCTGACACGGCACATATCCAAGGCCGATCGCCCCGCCCAACGTATGCCCATAGGCACCCGACGTCAGAAAGCCGACGATCTCGCCATCGCGCAAAATCGGTTCATTATGATAAAGCAGCGGCTCCGGATCGGTCAGTTTGAACTGCAACATGCGCAGGTTCAGGCCCTTTTCCTGCTTTTCCAACACGGCTTCGCGCCCGATGAAATCCGCTTTGTCTTTCTTCACGGCAAAGCCAAGCCCCGCTTCCATGACATGATCCTCGCAGGTGATGTCATGTCCGAAATGCCGGAACCCTTTTTCGATGCGGCAGGTGTCCATCATATGCATCCCGCACAACGTCAGCCCGTGCTCCTGCCCGGCTTCGTACAGCGTCTCGAACACATGGCCGGCTTGGTCGGCGCTCACATAAACCTCCCAACCCAGTTCGCCCACATAGGTCACGCGATGCACCCGAGCGACGCCCATGCCAATCTCGATCTCCTGCGCCGTGCCAAACGGGTTCACATCATTGCTGAAGTCGGCGGGGCTCACAGCCTGCAACACCTTGCGCGCATTCGGCCCCATGACGGCCAGCACACCTTCGCCCGCCGTCACATCCGTGATCACCACATTGAACGCCCCGCGATTGCGCTCCATCCACACCTGATCAGCGAGCCGTGTCGCCGCAGGCGTCACGACAAGATAGGCCGTTTCATTCATCCGCGTCACGGTTACATCCGCCTCGATCCCCCCACGATGATTAAGGAATTGCGTATAAACAATCTTGCCAATCGGCACCGAGTAATCGCCCCCACCAACGTGGTTCATAAACGCCTCTGCGTCCGGACCTTCGACCCTAATCTTGCCGAATGAAGACATATCATACATGCCGACGTTCTCGCGCACGGCCCTATGCTCTGCCGCAACATTGTCGAAAAAATTCTGACGCTGCCAGCTGTAGTCATATTCAGGCGTTTGACCGTCGCGCGCGAACCAATTGGCCCGCTCCCAGCCGCTCAACTCGCCCATGACCGCGCCATGCTGCATCAAATGATGATGGAACGGCGACCGCCTTATCCCACGCGCGGTCGCCTTTTGACGGTATGGGAAATGATCTGCATAGAGCAGGCCAAGTGTTTCTTTGGAACGCTCCATCAAGAACGTGTTGTTCCCCATAAACGGCTGCATCCGGCTGATATCCACATCACCCAAATCAAACGGCTTCGCACCCTCGTCCATCCATTGCGCCAGCGCCATACCGGCACCACCCGCAGACTGGATACCGATAGAATTGAAGCCGGCCGCAACCCAGACATTGTCCATCTCCGGCGCAAGCCCGAGGTGATAGGCATCATCAGGCGTAAAGCTCTCCGGCCCGTTGAAAAACGTGTGAATTCCCGCTTCTGCCAGCATCGGCATCCGCTCCACGGCGTTCTCCAAGATCGGCTCGAAATGATCGAAATCCTCGGGCAGCTGGTCAAACTCGAAATCTTCTGGGATCGGGCCCCAAGGCTTGCTCACTGGCTCGAACGCGCCCAACAGCATCTTGCCCGCGTCTTCCTTGTAATAGGCACACTCGTCCGGAACCCGCAGGACCGGCATCTGCGTTAGCCCCGCTATCGCCTCGGTGACAATGTAGAAATGTTCGCAGGCTTGGAGCGGCACATTGGTGCCCAACATACGCCCGACTTCACGGCCCCACATGCCCGCACAGTTGACCACGTGATCACATTCAATCGCGCCCTGCTGATCCCCGTCGTCCCAACATACACCTGTAATCCGCCGCCCGTCACGCGCCACCCCCGTGGCCTTCACACGTTCCTTCACCACCGCGCCACGTTGCCGCGCGCCCTTGGCCAATGCCAGCGCAATGTTGGCAGGGTCGCCCTGCCCGTCCAGCGGCAGATAGACCCCGCCAACAACACCATCGATGTTCAGATGTTCGTATTTTGCCTTCACCTCATTTGGTGAAATCTCTTCCACCTCAACACCGAACGCCCGCGCCATCGCCGCTTGGCGGTATATCTCCTCACGCCGCGCCTCGGTAAGCGCGACCGTGATCGACCCGCAGCGTTTGAACCCCGTCGCAACGCCTGTTTCAGTCTCTAATGTGCCGTAAAGTTCTTGCGAATACTTGGCCAGCTTCGTCATATTCTGCGTCGCGCGCAACTGTGCAATCAGCCCTGCCGCATGCCACGTCGTGCCGCTCGTCAGTTGCTTTCGCTCGAGAAGCACAACATCTGTCCACCCCAGTTTCGTCAGGTGATAGGCGACAGAACAGCCAATCACACCGCCACCAATAATCACGACACGCGCCTTGCTTGGAAGATCAGCCATTTCACGGGCTCCTAATATCGATTTTATGCGCGCCAGCGGTCACGCCAGACTCAAGTGTTTTGGAATGTCCGGGACGGGCCCGGGCTTGGCCCCAAGACCTACGCCCTGATCCGGTCGTTCGCCGGATCCCAAATTGGCTGGTCTTCTTGCACAACGGCCTTTTTACGCGTGCCATACACATCCACTTCAAGCTGCGTGCCGACAGACAACAAATCCGCCCGCACCATACCCAGCGCAATGCACTTGCCCGTGCGATACCCCATCGCGCAGGACGTGACCTCGCCAACAATCTCGTCACCATGCCAGATAGGGGCCATATAGGGCGCATCCATGTCGCCCGCGTCCATCACCATGGTCACAAACCCCTTTTGGCGGCCTTGCTGTTTTTCCGCCAGCAGCGCGGCCTTGCCCGGGAAGTCCTGCGGCTTGTCAAACTTGATGAATCGCTCCAACCCGCCCTCAATCAGGGAGTAATCCGTGCTCAGGTCGCCTTTCCATGCGCGATAGCCCTTTTCGATCCTCATGGAATTAAGCGCGTACATGCCAAACGGGGTCGCGCCAGCGCCGAGGACCGCGTCATAGAGTGCGGGAATATCCGCGTTGGCGGCATGAATTTCCCAGCCAAGTTCACCCGCGAACGACACCCGCGCCAGCGCGCAGTTCACTCCGGAAACTTTTGCCGCTTGGATAGACAACCAGGAGGCCGTCAAATCCGCCTCGGTCCCCAGCGCTTCAAACAAATCACGGGCCTTCGGACCCGTCACAATCAGCGTTGAATACTCCGTCGTGTGGTCACTCAATTCCAAGCCTGCGGGCAGGTCTTTGCTCAATACCTCAAAATCATGCCACTGCGCGGACGCCGCCGTGATCAACGTAAAGAAATCGTCAGCGTGCCGCATGATCGACATCTCGGTCAAAATCCGCCCACGGCTGTCCGGGAAATAGCCAAGGTTCATGCGCCCGACTTTGGGCAACCCGCCTGCGATCTTGCCGCGCAGATAGTCCGCAGCCCCGTCGCCCGACAGATTGAACCTCGAAAACCCGGGTAGATCCAGAACCCCCACACCATCGCGAACGGCCTCGACCTCCTCCTTGATGCGGGTCTCCCACGGACCATTGCGGCCCCATGTCTGCGTCGCACCCTCGGACGTATCGTCACCCTCCTTAGTGAACCAATTGGCGCGCTCCCAGCCGTTGTAGGCCCCCATCTGCCCGCCCAGCGCACGCACCTTCGCATCCACGGGCGACAGCTTCTTGTTGCGGCCTGCCGGCCATTCGTGATGCGGGAAATGCATCCCGTATTCATGGCCATACGTCTCCATTGCCTTGGATAGGCAATAGTCATGATCCGCGTAATCGGTGTAGCGGCGCGGATCACACGACCACATATCAAGCTCGGTTTCGCCATGCATGATCCACTCGGCCAATACCTTGCCGGCTCCACCACCCTGCGCGATTCCGAAGGTAAATGAATGCCCTTCAAACGCGTTTTTCACACCGGGCATCGGCCCGACCATCGGCAAGCCATCTGGCGCATAAGGGATCGGGCCGTTGATGTTTCGCCCCACGCCCGCCTCGCCCAGGATCGGCATACGCGCCATGGCGTCTTCGATATAAAATTCCAGTCGCTCCAGATCATCCGGATAAAGCTGAAAGCTGAAATCATCGGGCATCGGGTCATCCGGCGTCACCCAATGCGCCTTGCAATTGCGCTCATACGGGCCAAGGTTGAGGCCGTTCTTATCCTGCCGCAGGTAGTATGAGATATCCACGTCGCGCACCAACGGCACCTTGTGCCCGAGCTCCTTAGTCCATTCCTCAAGAGCGGGGATCGGCTCGGTCAGGAAATACTGATGCGACATC
The DNA here is from genome assembly GCA_965655275.1 of Octadecabacter sp. GTDB lineage: Bacteria > Pseudomonadota > Alphaproteobacteria > Rhodobacterales > Rhodobacteraceae > Octadecabacter. Next base: position 16,498 of record CBFHGD010000001.1, read on the forward strand.
ACCACCATAGGAACCGTGCGCCCGCCAAATGGCTTGAACATCTCGCCCACGCGCTGCGCATAATAGCCCGCGCAGTTCACCACGATCTCCGCCCGGATCTCGCCCTTGTCGGTCTTAACGATCCATTCATCGCCATCACGGTCCAGCCCCGTCACCGGACAGAACCGCTCGATCCGCGCACCTGCGTCCCGCGCGCCCTTGGCCATGGCCTGCGTCAGTTGCGCGGGGTCAATATCCCCATCCAGCGGGTCATGCATCCCGCCCATCAAATCATGGATCTCCAGAAACGGGTGTAAGTCCTTCATCTCGGCGTTCGTCAGGATCGGCATCTCAAGCCCTTGATACCGCGCTTGGCCGGATACCTTCTCAAACTCCTGCATCCGCTCTTTAGTGTGCGCTAACCGCAACGACCCCGTGACGTGATAGTTCATCGGGTAGTCCACATCATCTGCCAGCCCGCGATACATCTCCAGCCCGTAGCGCTGCATGTTCATCACCGCCCAGTTGGGCGCAAAGTTCGGGCAGTTGCCCGCCGCATGCCACGTGGACCCCGCCGTCAGCTCGTTCTTTTCAAGCAGGACACAGTCTGTCCACCCCGCTCGGGCGAGGTGAAACAGGGTCGATGTGCCAACGACACCGCCCCCGATGATGACCACGCGGGCCGTTGTTGGAAAATCTGCCATGGTCGTGTCCCCTTATTGGTCGCGCTGCGGAAGATTGTCCGCAATTTCATAATAGTCGCCCTTGTCAGCGACAAAGATATGGTCTGACGTTTCAATCCGCGTTGCCCCGTCGATCGTGCCAGACATCACAGATATGCGGCCGCCGTCATCCGTATGGCGCCAAAACAACGAGGCCCCACAGCGGTCGCAAAACCCGCGTTCCGCCTTGGCGGAGGACGCGAACCAGACAAGCGTTTCATCGCGGGTCAGCACCAACTGGTCCGGTCCGACTTGGGTCGCGGAAACGTAATGCCCACTGGTCTTGCGGCATTGAACACAGTGACAGGCCACCGAGGGGCGCAACTCGCCCGAAAGCTCATACGTCACACCGCCACACAAACATGATCCCGTTTTCAAGGCTCTCTCCTCAATAGACCGGCGGTGCGATAACCCAGATCGCGACGCAGGGTGTGGCGTAGGGGTTCATCCAGCGAAACGGCTCGCCCCGAACACGAAAACTGTCCCCCGCAGCCAGGCTATACGTCTTGCCCGCAATCCAGAGGTCGAGCTTGCCAGATACAATGTAACCGACCTCTTGCGTGGCGCGTGTCACGGGCTCGCCAATCTGCGCCCCCGCCTCGAATGTGGAATGAACGACCTCAAAATCATCTGTCAGGTCCGGCGAAAGCAACTCCTCCACCAAACCCGCCTCGCGCGAACCAATTGGGCGCCGTGCTTGCGCACGCACGATCATGCCTTGTTCGTGTTCGGGCGCAGCGGACCGAAACAGGCTGGATACCGACACATCCAGCGCACGCGCGATGTGGCGCAAATCCGTAATCGACGGTTCCGACAGATCGCGTTCCACCTGACTGAGCCAGCCGACAGACCGATTGAGCGTTTCCCCCAGCGCCACCAACGTCAGCCCGCGCGCTTTTCGCAACGCGCGAATGTCAGCCCCGAGGGTACGGCTTTCCGGTGGTAAGTCGTGAATCACAGACGTCAGACTCCTTATCTGACGAAAACCGTGCCATGCCTTCGTGAAATTTCAAAGCGTTTTTTCACGCCGCACTGCGGCACTGAAAACATTCGCCAGAATTCTCTGCAATGCATCCGCATCACCTTGGGTAAAGGCATCCGCCTGGTCGCTGTCGATATCAAACACCGCAATCAAAGCGCCCGCACGATCAAACACCGGCAAAACCAACTCGGATCGCGTGGAACTTGCACAGGCAATGTGCCCTTCAAACGCCTCGACATCCGGCACCAATTGCACCTGCCCCGTACGAGCCGCCGCCCCGCAAACGCCACGCGAAAACGGAATCTGCAAACAGCCGTGCCCGCCCTGATACGGCCCGATTTTAAGTATTTCCGACCCCGTGACACGGTAGAACCCCGTCCAGTCAAACCGCGCATCCGAATGATGCACTTCACACGCGACAGTCGCCATCAGTGCGACGGCGTCATCCTCCCCTTCGGTCAAGCTGCGAATGGTTCGGGCGAGGGTTGTGTAATCAGGCATGGGACTCTCGTTTGGTTGGATCGGAATTCGGTATTTAGGAGCCAAAGAAGGTTAAGGCCGTTCAATCGCAATTGCTGTGCCTTCGCCCCCACCGATGCAAATCGCGGCGACTCCGCGTTTCAGGTCGCGCGACTCTAAGGCATGGAGCAATGTGACAATGATACGCGCACCCGACGCGCCAATCGGGTGGCCCAGCGCGCAGGCACCGCCGTTGACGTTCACAATGTCGGCCGGAAGGTCCATCTGTGCCATGAACGCCATTGGCACCACAGCAAAGGCCTCGTTTACTTCCCATAGATCAACACTGCTCTTGGCCCACCCGAGGTGGTCGAGTAGCTTGCGCGTGGCCGGCACTGGGGCCGTCGTGAACAACCCCGACGCTTGGGCATGACTGGCGTGACCACGGACATAGGCGCGCACAGGCAGGTCAACTCCCGGTGCGCACAGGAGCAGGGCCGCCGCCCCGTCAGAAATGCTGGAACTGTTGGCGGCCGTCACCGTGCCACCTGCGCGGAACGCAGGTTTCAAAAGCGGTATCTTATCAGGGCGCGCGTTGGCAGGCTGCTCGTCCTGCGCCACAATCACATCACCACCGCGCGTGGCCGCCGTGACAGGCGCGATTTCAGCATCAAAACCGCCAGCCTCCTGCGTGGTGCACGCGCGCGTCAATGACCGCAACGCGTAATCGTCCTGCGCGGCACGGCTAAACCCGTAGTGATCCGCACAGTCCTCCGCAAATGTCCCCATGAGCCGCCCCTTGTCATAGGCGTCCTCCAGCCCATCCAGAAACATCGAATCCTTCACCGCCCCGTGCCCGATTCGCGCACCGCTGCGCATCTTGGGCAACAGGTAGGGCGCATTCGTCATGCTCTCCATGCCGCCAACCAACATCGCCCCGGTATGACCCAGTGCAATCTGATCAACCCCGATCATCGCCGCCTTCATCCCCGATCCGCACATCTTGTTCAGCGTCGTCGCAGGCACATCCTCGCCCAATCCCGCCAGAAACCCCGCCTGTCGCGCAGGCGCTTGGCCCTGTCCGGCGGGCAAGACGCAGCCCATCAGCACCTCGTCAACCTGGCCAAAACCGCCCAATGCCGCTTTCATTGCCACACCACCAAGCTGCGCGGCGGCTAAATCCGCAAACACCCCCTGAAACCCACCCATCGGCGTGCGCGCCGCGCCTGCAATCACCACATCTGTCATCTCAGCTTTCCCAATCTGTTAAGCACGAAAAACCACAAAACCGCCTCAAAGTTTCCCTACCGTCACCCGAATCCAACTTCATAACCTGACTTGTAGCTGCATAGGCTCACCTCGGCGTTGCGTTAACAGCCCCCACCCAGTGCGCGACGTCGAGGACTTATGCTTCCCCCCAGCGAAAACGATGCTACCTTCTGACCCAATCTGGGACCAGAGGGCATCATGCGCGACTTTCAGAAACCGGGCCGGTCGGCCGTCATCGCACAAAATGGTATCTGCGCCACGTCGCATCCATTGGCCGCGAAAGTGGCCGTTCAAATCCTTGAAGCAGGCGGCAACGCCATGGACGCCGCAATCGCGGGCGCGGTCCTGCTGGGTATTTGTGAACCACAATCCACGGGCATTGGCGGCGACGCGTTCTGCCTGTTTAACCTGCCGGGCTCCGACGACGTCCACGCGATGAACGCCTCGGGGCGGGCACCCGCGGCATTGGACGCGGCCCAACTGCGCGCCGACGGGATGGACGTGCTGCCGCTCACATCCGTTCACGCCATCAGCCTGCCGGGTGCGATGGACGGGTTCATCAAGCTGGCCACGGACCTTGGCGAACTCGGCCTCAAGGCAATCCTTGCACCTGCAATCCATTACGCGGACGCAGGCGTGCCGATCGCGCCTAAGGTGGCCTTTGATTACGCGCAATCAGGCAGCACCCTGCACGGCCCAGGACGCACCCATTTCACCCTTCAGGACAAACCCCTTGAAGTCGGTCAGATATTCCGCGCGCCAGGTCAGGCGGATATTTTACGCCGTGTCGCCATGGACGGTCGCGCCGGATTTTATGAGGGCGAAGTGGCTGAGGACATGGTCGCCTCCCTTTCGGCGGCAGGCGGCACCCACACGCTCGACGACTTCGCCAAGGTCCGCGCCGACTACACTGACCCCGTGTCCGGCACCTATAAGGATATTGAACTGGTCGAACATCCACCCAATGGCCAAGGCGCGACTGCCATCCTTATGCTCAACATCCTTAAACACTTTAACATCGCAGGGCTGGACCCGATGGGCGCGCAGCGCGCCCACTTCGAAGCCGAGGCGTCAAAACTCGCCTACGACACCCGCAATCGCGTCATCGCTGATCCCGATCACACCGCGCGGCTCGACCATATGCTAAGCGCGGAAACAGCCGCCAGACTCGCCGCGCTTGTCGACCCTGACAGAGCGCTCGCCCCGTCCTTGCCCGGGGCCGAAGCCGTACACAAAGACACAGTCTATATCACCGTGGTCGACAAGAATCGCATGTGTGTGTCGATGATCTATTCCATTTTCCACTCCTTCGGCTCGGGCCTCGCGTCCGACAAGTTCGGCGTGCTGTTCCAGAACCGCGCCGCGGGCTTCACGCTGGAACATGGCCACCCGAACGAAGCCGGCGGCAACAAACGCCCCATGCATACGATCATCCCCGGCATGATCAAACGCGGCGGCAAGATCGAAATGCCCTTCGGCGTAATGGGGGGGGCCTACCAGCCTTGTGGCCACGCGCGGTTTGTAATGAACATGGAAGATTTCGGAATGGACGCCCAGTCGGCCATCGACGCGCCCCGCTGCTTTGCGGATGGCGACGTGTTGAACGTCGAAACCAGCTATGGCGACGATGTTGCGCAGAGCCTTGCGGACAAAGGCCATAACGTCCAGCGCGCCAAGACGCCCATCGGTGGCGCTCAGGCAATCCGGCTGCGCGATGACGGGATGCTGGAGGGCGCGTCAGACCCGCGCAAGGATGGGATAGCCCTTGGATATTAATGCACTGGTCAAACGCCTCGCCCGAACAGGGGGACTCGCCTTCATGATCGCGGGGGGCGTCTTGTGCGGGCAGGCCGTGGGCAACGCATTTGATGGCGTGGCTGATGCAACATTGGACGCAGCAATCTACGCCGCGATGTTCAGCTTCGGGGGAATGTTGTTCTTTTGGTCAAGGCGACCACCGCCAGATCCGTAGGATCAGTGATACACGCCAGCCCCGCTTGAGTGGACCCTAGTTCAACTGGAAATGCAGCGGATATTGACCATCCTGAAATGGACCAAAAAGATCGTCCAGATCGGGGTGGTCAACCGGCTGGCCTGAATAGTCAGCCACCAGGTTTTGCTCGCTCACATACGCGACGTAATAGCTTTGGTCATTCTCGGCCAACAGGTGATAAAACGGCTGGTCTTTCGCAGGCCGCGCCTCCTCGGGAATAGCCTCATACCAATCGTCGGTATTGGCAAACATCGCATCCACATCAAACACCACGCCGCGGAACGGGTGTTTGCGATGACGGACGACTTGGCCCAAATGATATTTCGCGCGTGTTTTCAACATGGTTGTTCAGCCCTTTGAGGGTTACTAGACAATTCCGGCCACATGAGTCCATGCAGTCAGGGCAAAAAATAAGGAAACAAACTGTGCACCTCGCTCTGACAGTTCTTGAAATCACCGCACCCGTGTTCCTGCTCGCCGCTGTCGGATTTATCTGGGTGAAACTTGGATACGAATACCGCGTTGAATTCGTTACACGTTTCGCGATGACCCTGTCGGTGCCCTGTCTGATCTTCACGGCCCTGATGGGCACACAGATTGACGCCACGGCACTTGCCACACTCTCCCTCGCCAGTCTGGCCGCTTACACTGTGGTCACATTTGTCATGTGGCTGTTGGTCATCGTCGGGCGGCTGGATCGGCGTACCTTCCTTGCGCCGCTGATCTTCGGAAATACCGGCAATCTTGGTCTGCCGCTTGCTCTGTTTGCCTTCGGGGACGTGGGCTTGGGCTATGCCGTCGTCGTGTTCGCGGTCATGGCAATCCTCAGCTTTACCTTTGGCATCTGGCTGGTGTCAGACGGGGGATCACTCACCAAGGTCATCAAGGAGCCGCTGGTCGCAGCAACCTTGTTGGGTGCGCTGTTCTTATGGCAAGGATGGCAAACACCCACATTTTTGACCAACACATTAGAACTTATCGGACAAATGGCCATTCCGATGATGCTTATCACGCTTGGCGTCGCCGTGGCCCGTCTGAAACCCGATTCCCTAGGTCTCGCAACGCAATTGTCAGCCCTGAAATACGCCATCTGCGCCGGCGGGGCAGCAGCAGTAGGGGTCTGGTTCGGCCTCGAACCTGTCGCGCTCGCCGTGCTGATCGTGCAGGTTGCAACCCCGGTCGCTGTGACATCCTACCTGCTGGCAGAGAAATACGGCGCTGATGCCGACAGCGTCGCGGGGCTCGTCGTGGTTTCGACCCTGATGTCAGTGATCACTTTACCGCTCATCCTCGCGTTTGTGATCTAAATGCCTTGTTAAACCGGTTCACAGACGGGCCAAACCACGCTAGAATAACGCTAATAAATATAAAAAATGAGCGAGAGGCAGATGAGCAAATTCTTCCGCGCCGCCCTGTTATTGTTGATCTTGGGAAGCTGCGGCGCCCGAGACGCATCAGCGCCGCGCAATCTAGACAACGCCTGTTCGATCCTGACGGAACGCCCGCAGTATGTGCGCGCCTTCAAACAGGCCGAGCGTCAATGGGGTGTAGAAACCCACGTCCTGATGGCTATGATCTATCAAGAAAGCAAATTCATTGCGAACAACCGCCCACCGCACGTCTACGCGCTGGGTGTGATCCCGACAGGACGGCAATCGTCCGCGCTGGGATACAGTCAGGCGCTTGATGGCACCTGGGAAGAATACGTCGACCAGCGCGGTGGTCGTGGGTCTGATCGCACGGACATCATGGATGCCGCCGATTTCATGGGTTGGTATATGACAGCGACAGTGCGCGAAAACGGAATTCCACTGAACGATACCTATAACCAGTATCTGGCCTATCACGATGGGCGCACAGGGTGGCGTCGTGGCACCTACCGTTCAAAGCCTTGGCTTGTACGTATCGCCGGTGAGGTCAGGGACCGCGCCGTCATGTATGACGCGCAACTGCGCTCTTGTCGCACCTTTCGTTAAGGTCAACACGGCCACCCCACCCTACGCGTGATCCGTAGGGTGGGTGAAACCCGCCACCACCTGATCCTAGTTCCCCCAATTGCGCATCTCGCGCTGGATGTTGAACAGGATGTCGGGCGTATTTCGATCTTTCAGCAAATCCCCCAAAATCACGGTTGTCTGCTGTCCCGTGTCATCGGTCACAATCCACTGGCGCAACTCGGCGGGGGAAGACGTGTAGACCATCTGGATATTGCCATATTCGGGGTGTTCCGGGTCCTGCGCCGTCACGGTCGTGGTCGTTCCGTCGCTGGTGTGCCCCGTCACCATATTGCTGCGCGTCAGGTCAACGTTGCGTTCAAGGATAATTTTCAAAGGAGTTTGCGCCAGTGGGTAGCGGTCTGGCCCCGAGTCCGAGCGCGGATCAAAGATCGCCACCTGACCGCCGCCAACAACAACCAAAGACTCTTCGGGCGGGTTATACTCAAACCGGATACGCCCCGGCCGCTTGATGTAGATCGTCCCCGTAGAGATCGTCCCATCCGCATTGATTTGCGTGAACTCGCCCTGCGCGCTGGTAAACGAATTAAGATAGCCGGACACCTGACCAAGCGACAATTGCTGGGCAAGCGACGGTGTGGCAGCAAACCCTGCAAGCGCGAGGGGCACAGCCAAAAGACAAAGACGTCGTGTTATCTGGTTCATAAATCATACCTAATCAGACGCGGCGCACTTTGCACCCGCAACATGGATCAAACATGGGGCAAACTGCGTTGCTAGGCGATATCACGCCGGATGATATCGCCTAACGCACTGTTGTTTTTAAGGGCTGGGCGTCCAGAAACGACCGTCGCAGCTACTGGCGTTCGGGGATCAGAATTTCGCGTTTGCCCACGTGGTTTGCCGCCGACACGATGCCTTCGTCTTCCATCTGTTCGACCAAGCGCGCAGCCTTGTTATACCCGATTGCCAGTTTGCGCTGGATATAACTGGTCGAGCATTTCCGATCCTTCGCAACAATCGCGACCGCCGTGTCATACAGCGCATCTTCACCATCCGTATTGCCGCCCAAGCCAAGCACCTGATCGATGCTGTTTTCCAGATCTTCGGGCGGGCCTTCGACAACGCCGGATTTGTATTCCGGCGGGCCATAGGCCTTCAGATAGGTCACAATCTCCTCGACTTCTTCGTCGCTACAGAACGGGCCGTGCACACGGGTAATCTTTGATCCACCTGCCATATACAGCATGTCACCCATGCCCAGCAGTTGCTCTGCGCCCTGCTCACCCAAAATGGTGCGCGAGTCGATCTTGGACGTCACCTGAAACGAAATCCGCGTCGGGAAGTTCGCTTTGATCGTGCCGGTGATCACATCCACCGACGGGCGCTGCGTCGCCATGATCAAGTGAATACCCGATGCCCGCGCCATCTGCGCAAGCCGCTGGATGCAGGCTTCGATTTCCTTGCCCGCAACCATCATCAGATCTGCCATCTCGTCCACGATCACGACAATGTAGGGCAGTACTTCGGGCGCAAATTCATCCGTCTCGAAAATCGGCTCACCCGTGTCGTCATCAAACCCTGTCTGCACCGTGCGGCTGAACATTTCACCCTTGGCGAGCGCTTCTTTGACGCGGCCATTATAGCCATCAATATTGCGAACACCCATTTTGGACATCTTGCGATAGCGTTCTTCCATCTCGCCCACGGTCCATTTCAGCGCGACGACCGCCTTCTTCGGGTCTGTCACCACGGGGCTCAACAAATGCGGGATGCCGTCATAAACTGAAAGTTCCAGCATTTTGGGGTCAATCATGATCATCCGGCATTCTTCCGGTGTCAGCTTATAAAGCAGTGACAAGATCATTGTGTTGATCGCCACAGATTTACCGGACCCCGTCGTTCCCGCGATCAACAGGTGAGGCATCTTTGACAGGTTCGCGATGATCGGCTCTCCGCCAATATCCTTACCCAGCGCCAGCGGCAGCTTCATGTTGCTATCGCCAAAATCACGCGCGCTCAGCATTTCACGCAGCACAACCATTTCGCGATTCTCGTTCGGCAATTCGATTCCAATCACCGAGCGACCGGGCACTGTGGACACACGCGCTGACAGCGCGGACATGGAACGCGCGATATCATCCGCCAGACCGATCACACGCGACGCTTTCAAACCGGGGGCCGGCTCAAGCTCGTACATCGTGACAACGGGGCCGGGGCGCACCGAAACAATCTCGCCTTTGACACCATAGTCATCCAGCACATTTTCCAGCATCCGCGCGTTTTCTTCCAATGCTTCGTCGGACAGAACGTGGCGGGTGACTTCCGCGGGCGAGGCAAGCAGGCCCAGCGGTGGAACCTCATATGCAGGGCGTTTGTCCTCGAACTTGAGCGCGGGCTGCGCCTCGGCTTGCGCCTGTCGTGACGGCTGAACAGCTTTGCGCGGCGGGTGCTGAACAACTGCTTTCGCCTCCGGCACTGCGGAGCGCGGCGTTGGGACAAATGCGGCCGCCGGTGTTTCTAGGGGCGCACTGTCCGCTGCAATATACTCCATCGATTGCGGTGTATAATCCTCAACAAACTCCGCCATGGGCGCCTCTATCAGCGCCGTGGACTCGCCCGGAACACCGCCCGCCATGTCCAACGCGGCCTTCTGCTGCGTATTCAACAGCAACGGGCGCGGACCTGTCTGCCGTTCCACCTGCGGCTCGGCGCGTGCCGACATCTGCGGCTCCAGCCGGCTGGCAATCGCCGCTGTGATCGCGGGGTTCACACCCGGTTTCGTGGCGATCTGCACCTCTTGTGGCTCACCGCTGCGGCTGCGCACTGCATTCGCGATCCGCGCTGAAATGCGGTCCCTATCCGCCAAAGGCACATCACCTTGCATGCTTGGTTCTTCGACCAGCTCGGGTTCCGGCATCGAGTCACTGCGTTTCAACAATGATGCAAACAATCCCGGCTTTTGCTCCGGCTCCGCTACACGAACAGGTGCGGCCAAAGGCGCGGGTGCGCCATAGCCCATCGGCTCGCCGCTCTCCTCGATCGGGTCAAAATCTTCATAGCGCGTGGGCATTGCAGGGTTTGCACGCACCACGGCGGCAACACGTGCATGTTCTTCGGCGTTGCTTGGCGCCGGCACAGCGCGCGCAGCAGCCAGTTCTGCCTCACATTCCGCCTTTTCCTGACGTGACAGCTCACGGCGTTCCTGCACCTTCGTGCCCAACGCCTGCGCGCCCTTGTAAGACGCAGACGCCGTTTGCCCGAGCAGTTTAAGCACGCCGGAATAGGCCACAATCACGCCCACCAGCAAGAACCGTCCCAACTTGCGCAGTTCATACATCGTGAAGCCAAGCGCAAACGCCATCAGCGCCACAACACCAAGACCCATCACGAACGACACCAATTTGGCGCTGAACGTCAAGCCAAACGGCAGGATCGTCAAAAGGATCCCCAACGCCTGATCACCAAAATGCCCGCCAAGCCCGAAACTTTCGTCCCAGTTGGCACTCGTCGGCAGGGTGGACGCATAAATCGCGGTCACGGCAATCGCGATCGGCGCAAAAACCATCCGGCCGAACACCCGCTCCTGCCCGCGGTGAAGCGTAAACCGCAGCCCCCACGCCATCAGCACAATCGGCAACATCCAGCTCGCATAGCCAACGATCATGAACAGCACCGCGGCAAACGACGCACCTGGCCGACCCAGCCAGTTCTGAACCGGGGCATCCGTGGCGGACATGAAATTCGGGTCCTCCGGCGCATAGGACCAGAGCATCACCGCCACCATCAAACCGACCACAAACAGCCCGATACCGATCAGCTCGCGTCCGCGTTTTTCAATCGCGGCCTGCGTTGTGCTGTCCAGCAGCGGATCTCTCTGTCGGGTTTGGTATGAAGCCATTTTGTCGTTCCTCACGTGTACAAACAGTCGCGGATCAGGGTCAGACCCCGCTGCGTTTCTTCTCTTGGGGCGACAAGGGCCACCCGGATATAACTTGCGCCTGGATCACCCGCAGGATCGGGGCGGCTCAGGTAAGCGCCGGGCAATACCCGCACGCCGGTTTTTTGCCACAGCTTCAGCGCTGCAGTCTCCCCGTCCTCGACCGCAAGCCACAGGAAAAATCCGGCCTCGGGAGAACGGTAGCTGTTGACGCCTGCGAAGATCGCATCGGCATCATCAAACTTTGCGCGATACAGGTCGCGATTCTCAGTCACATGGTCCTCATCGGACCAAACCCGCTCGGACACACGCTGGATCGGCATCGGTACGGGCGCACCGGCATAGGCGCGCAACTGGCGCATTTCCTTGGTGTTCCTTGGACCGCTGGCCACGAACCCGGACCGCAGACCAGGCAGGTTGCTGCGCTTTGACAACGAATGAAACACTACAACGCGTTCAGGGTCACAGCCCGTATCAGCAACTGCTTCAAGCGCGCCCATGGGCGGCGCGTCACGGTAAATTTCGCTGTAGCACTCATCGGCAAAAATCTTGAAATCGTGCTTTTCTGCTAGCGCGATAAGGCTCCGCCAGTATTCACGGGTGGCAACGGCCCCCTGCGGATTCGCGGGCGAACAGATGTAAGCAATCGTCGTGCGGTCCAAAACATCCGTGGGCAGAGCAGCGTAATCCGGCAAATGCCCTGTTTCGGCGGTTGCGGGCACCATCACCGGCTCGGCATTCACCGACAAAGCTGCAATCGCATAGACCTGATAAAACGGGTTGGGCAACAACACGACGGGCTGCTTTCCGTTCTTCATCTCGGGGCTCAGCGCCATCGCCGCGTTGTATAACCCTTCGCGCGTGCCGTTCAAAACCATCACACAATCCGGCGTGATATCCACGCGGTAACGTCGTGTGACCCAGCCACAAATTGCTGCCAACAGTTCTGGCGAGCCTTCATTTGTGGGGTATTTCGCAAATTCAGCCGACGCCGCCGCCAACACATCAGGCACAAAGGCAGGGAATGGATGGCGCGGCTCGCCAATGGTCATGTTGACAGTCTCGCCGCCCCCATCATGGACGTCGAGTAAAGCGCGCAAGCGCGGCCACGCATAGGCCGGTAGGTTCGAAAACCGCTCGGGGTACGTCATTACTGCCTCAAACTACGGCCTCATTAACGGGCCGCTTTTGTTTAAAATAGCCTGACGGCACGCCCACTGTCCAGAAAAAGGACGCGTTGCCCGTGACTTGTGTGGCTTTTAGGCCGTGCCTGCCCGTAACGCCGCTTCTGCCGCGGCCCCGATGCGCAACAACCGCGCTTCGGAATTCGGCGCCGTATTCAGCAATAGCCCCACAGATGGCACGCCACTAGGCAGCGAAAGTGACGCAAGCCCCATCAGGTTTGCGACCCGCGTATTGCGCAACGTCAGCAGGTTTTGCACACGGTAATACTCGGTATCGTCGATCAACCGTTGCAAATTCGGTGGCATATTCGCCGCCCCCGGACATACCACTGCATCAAAGCCCGCAGTTGCCTTGGCATAGATCGCGCGAAGATCGCAAAGCTCTGCCCACAATGACAAATATTCATGCGCCAGCACATCCTGGCCGCCGCGCACCCGCTCCAATATCTGGCTGAACATCGCATCAGGGTTCGCCTGGACCAAATCGCGCCAGTTCGCATAGGCATCCGCCGTATAAAGCGGCAATGACATCGCGAAGGCGCGCTCCAGTTCCGGCACTTCAAGCGGCACGATCTCGGCACCGGCGGCTTCCAACTTCGCAACGGCCGCCCCGTAACCCTCCATCGACTCATCCGCAACATCGTCCAAAACCACCGATTGCAGCGCGGCAAACCGCATCCCCTTCAGCGATGCACCTGCCAAATCCGCCGCCGCCCCGCCTTCGATAGCCGCCAGCATCAGATTGGCGTCTTCCACCGTGCGACACAGCGGGCCAACGGTATCGAACTCGGAACACAACGGCACAACGCCTTCCAGCGATACCCGCCCATGAGTCGTCTTCAACCCCACAAGATCGTTCCAAACAGACGGGATACGCACCGATCCCCCCGTATCAGACCCAAGCGCCGCCGCCGCTAAACCGAACGCGACACTCGCCGCAGCACCTGACGATGATCCACCCGGAACCGCGTCTACGTCATTTACGCAAGGCGGCGTCGCGGTCATCGGGTTATAGCCCAGCCCTGAAAACGCAATCTCACTCATGTGGGTCTTGCCAAGGCACACCAACCCCATGCCCGTTGCGACGCGCAAGACCTCGGCGTCCCTGTCCGGCACGCGTCCGGCCATCAATCTGGTTCCAGCTTCTGTCGCGACACCCGCAGTATCAAACAGGTCTTTCCAGCTTACCGGCACACCGTCCAGCGGCGACAGGCGCCGCCCTGCCCGTGCCCGATCCGACGCGCCCTGCGCCTCAACCCGCGCCCGATCCGCCGTCACACGCGCATAAATCCGGTCGCGCAAAACATGCCCCTCAATCGCCGCCAGATAGACCTCGCACAACTCAACCGGATCAATCTCACCCGAGCCAATCCCCCGCCCCAAATCCGCCGCGCTCGCCCATAGCCATTCTTGCATGTCGGTCTCCTTTGAATTGGACGGTAGCGACCATCCCGCGCATGGACAATCCCGCCACGCAGCGCATATTGCGCGGTATGAAAACGGATACAGATATTACCATCGTCGGTGGCGGGCTGAACGGTCCCGCCCTCGCTCTCGCGCTTGCCCAAATCGGGTTGCGCGTCACCGTCATCGATGCCCTGCCTGCCCCCACCCGAAAGCTCGCGGATTTTGACGGGCGCGGCTATGCTCTCGCTCTGGCCTCCATGCGCCTCCTTAAGGGGATCGGCGTTTGGGCCGACGTCGCTGATCACACCCAGCCGATGTTGGAAATCAAGGTCACCGACGGGCGCGCTGGTGAAGGCGCCTCCCCGTGGATGCTGCACTTCGATCACGCCGAAATCGAAGAAGGCCCAATGGGGTATATGTGCGAAGACCGTTACCTGCGCCAAGCCCTACTCGCCGCCTGCGATCACGCACCGTTGGTAACCCAACTCAACGAAGAGACCGTAACAGCGCAGTCTGCCAGCCCAAGCGATATGACCGTCACCCTCGCATCGGGTAAGACCATTACGTCCAAGCTCGTCATCGGCGCAGATGGGCGCAATAGCGGCACCGCAACCCGTGCCGGTATCAAACGCACCGGCTGGGGTTACGGGCAAACCGCCATAGTCTGCGCCGTCACCCACGAACTGCCTCACAATGGCATCGCGCATCAGTTCTTCATGCCCGCAGGCCCGCTGGCCATCCTGCCCCTGCCTGGCAATCGCTGCTCTATCGTCTGGTCGGAAACCGACGCACGCGCTGCTGATATCATGGCGATGGAAGACGACGCCTTCCTCAATGCCCTGCGCCCCGCGTTCGGCAACTTCCTTGGGGACATCGCGCTTGACGGAAAACGCTTCAGCTATCCGCTTAACCTGACCCTCGCCAACCGCTTCATCGCCGACCGCCTCGCGCTGGTCGGAGACGCCGCACATGGCATGCACCCCATCGCGGGCCAGGGCCTCAACGCGGGCCTGCGCGACGTGGCCGCCTTGGTCGACGTGCTCAACGCTGCAAAATCCCGCGGTGAAGACATTGCCAGCCCCGCCGTGCTTGCCCGCTATGAAAGCTGGCGGCGCTTTGATACCGCAACGCTCGCGGCGGCAACAGACACTTTCAACAAGCTGTTTTCAAACGACAACCCGCTGCTGCGCGTTGCGCGCGACACGGGCATGGCCCTCATCAATGCCTCGCCAAACCTGCGCCGCCGCTTCATCCGCGAGGCCGCAGGTCTTACCGGCGACCTCCCCAGCCTGATGCGTGGCTAAAATCTTAGTCTTTGTCGATTGCGCGCGCTTCGTCGATCAACATGACCGGAATACCGGCGCGGATCGGGTAGGCTAAATGCGCCGCCTTGCTGATCAGTTCCTGCTTTGCAGCATCATAGCTTAGCCGCCCCTGACACTGCGGGCAGACCAGGGCCTCCAGCATTTTCGGGTCAAACGCCTTTTGGGCCGCTTCATTCATTGCATCACCTGCGCATCTGCATCACCGCCCCGAAGGGCATATTCAATCAACGTCACCAGAGTCTCGCGGCGCGTGCTCAGCGACGGTGCCTCAAGCAGTGCCTGCCGCTCCTCGGGTTCAAACGGGCACAACATCGATAACGAATTTATAAGTAATTCGGCGTCAGCGTCCGCCATGCTGTCCCAATCGGTGTTCAACCCATGATCTTCGAAAAACCGCTTCAGTTTTGCCATCAGCCCATCGCGATCCATTCCCGGATCGGTTTCCTCTGGTCCTAAATCCGCCTCAAATCCGTCCCACGCGACACGTGCACGCCGATAAGGCTGAAACCCTTCGACCTCTTCGATCAAACGAAATCGCGACATACCCGACAGGGTGATCATGTACCTCCCGTCTTCCGTTTCCGACATAGCTGTAACACGTCCGGCGCAGCCAATCGTATGCAACCGCGCCGTGCCATCCGCACGCTCGTAGGGTTGGATCATCCCGATCAACCGGCTCTCCGTCTTCAATGCGTCATCCAGCATCGCCAGATACCGCGGCTCGAACAGATGCAGAGGCAACCGTGCGCGCGGCAAAAGCAACGCACCCGGCAACGGAAAAATCGGGATCAGATCGGGCGGGTCAGTTTGTTTCACCATATCGACAATAATAGGCCGAACTTCACGTCAGACAAATATCATTGACGACAACTTGCGCCGACCGTTCAAAACAACAGGGTCAGTGGGCTTGAGCGCGTCAAAGATCGTAAACAACTGCGCCTTGGCGGCCCCGTCTTTCCATTCACGGTCGCGACGGAAACTCTCCAACAGTTCTGCAACGGCACCTTCGCTGTCACCCGTCGCGTGCAATGCGACCGCCAGATCAAGCCGCGCCTGGTGATCGTTCTCGTCCGCCTCGACCGCTGCACGCAGCTCTGCCACGGGCCCCGCATCGGCCGCTTTCTTGGCCAATTCCACAGCAGCGCGCGCCGCCTCAATCGGGACCGCCTCGGAAATCTCGGCGGGGGCGCCGTTCAGAACGGCCTCTGCTTGCTCGACATCATCCAGAGACAAATACGCCCGTGCCAATCCGCCAAACGCGCCCGCATGGGCCGGATCTTCTTCCAAAATCGCCGCGAAGGTTTCCGCTGCATCTGCAGCTTCACCCTCGGCCAACATGGTTTCCGCCGCCTCGACAGCATCATCAAGCCCGTTATCAGGCTCCCCCGCCATATCCGCGATCTTGGTCACAAACGCTTCAATCTCGCTTTGCGGCAGCGCGCCTTGGAATCCATCAACAGGTTTGCCGTTAAAGAACGCATAAACCGTCGGGATCGATTGCACCTGCAACTGGCCGGCAATTCCCTGGTTCTGATCCACATCGATCTTCACCATCTTCACGCGCCCACCGGCCTTCGTCACCGCCGCCTCAAGCGCGGGGCCAAGCGTTTTACACGGCCCGCACCACGGCGCCCAGAAATCCACGATCACAGGCACAGTGTTGGACGCTTCGACAACGTCCTGCATGAACGTCGCGTCGCCACCATCCTTAATCAAGTCATCTGCCGCTGCGGGCTGCCCACCAAGTTCAAGCATTGTCTTCTCCGAATTTCATCTGTTGTCGTCTATATGGGCAAGCCGACGCCAAAGGCCAAGGGGGGCATGGGTTTTGAATAGATGCACACCCTGTATATCGGGCGTAAATGGTCAATTCGGTAGTGAATTTACAAATCAAACGTCGCGAAAACCGGCGCATGATCACTGGGTTGTTCCCACCCGCGCACCGCCCGAATAACGCGGCTGGAGTGGGCGGCATTGGCAATATCCGGCGTCGCCCAGACATGGTCCAACCGGCGGCCTTTGTCGGCACTGTCCCAATCGGCGGCACGGTAGCTCCACCAGCTGTATAATTTGCCGTCCGGCACATCGGCACGGGTGACATCCACCCAACCGCCAGCCCCTTGCGTTTGCGCCAAGGCTTCCACCTCGACGGGCGTATGGCTCACTACCTTCAGCAGCTTTTTATGATCCCAGACATCATCTTCGCGGGGCGCGATGTTCAGATCCCCGACAAGAATGGATTTTCCGGGTGCATTGGCATGAAAATGGTCTCTCATTTCAGTAAGATAGTCCAACTTCTGGCCAAACTTCTCATTGATCTCACGGTCGGGCTTGTCGCCCCCTGCAGGCACATAGAAGTTATGCACCGTCACGCCATTCTCGAGGCGTCCGGCAATGTGGCGGGCATGTCCAAGCGATGCAAAATCCTCTGCCCCGACTTCCTCGATCGCCATCTTCGAAAAGATCGCGACGCCGTTGTATCCCTTCTGCCCGCGCGCCACCATGTGGCGATATCCAAGCGCGTGAAACTGCTCGAGCGGGATCTTGTCGACCGGACTTTTGCACTCCTGCAAACATAGCACATCAGGCGCTTCTTCTTGCATCAACCGCGCGACCAGTCCCTCGCGCAAACGAACTGAATTGATGTTCCAAGTGGCAAGCGTAAACGACATAATTTTCTCCTGATTTTGCGGGACCCTAGCGAGGTGCAGGCTGCTTTGCCAGCCACTCCGATATACGCTTCAACCCTTCCTCAAGGACATGAGGGTAACATGCAAATCCGATCCTGACGTAACCCTCAACACCCAGCGCCGATCCCGGTGTAAGCATCACGGCCGTGTCTTTCAAAAGCGCAACACACAAATCATAGGACGGTTGCGGCACGTCAAACGCCAAGAATGCCGTCGTTCCCGCCTGTGGCTTCACATAGCGCGCCTTTGGCTCGTTTCCGACCCACGCATCCAGCGCCGCCAGATTCCCCCGCGTAATCTTGCGCGACCGCTCCAGAACGACGTCCTTGGCCTCCAGCGCCATCGCCGCGAAATAGTCGTCAACCATCCCCACCGAAATCGTGGTGTAGTCACGATGCAGTTCACACTCATCCAACAACTCGTCCGGCCCCACGATCCACCCAAGCCGCAAACCGGCAAGCGAATAAGCCTTTGACGTTGATCCTGTCGAAATCCCCTTGTCGTAAACATCCACAATCGACGGCACAGGTTCGCCTTGCTCCGTGCCACGATACACCTCGTCACACAGCACCCACGCACCGACCTCACGTGCAATCGCGGCCACCCGCTCCAGCCCCGCGCGGTCAATCAATGCCCCCGTCGGATTGTTCGGGTTGGTCAACGCAATCACTTTCGTCGCAGGCGTCACAGCCGCTGCAACCGCATCCCAATCCGGCAACCAGCCCGCGGCCTCGCTCAGTGCAACTTCGGTCACCTGCGCCCCGAGCGATCGCGGAATCGACGTATGCTGCTGATAAGTCGGCGTGATCGCCACTACATGATCACCAGCACCAACAAGCGTTTGATAAACCATGTGATTTGCACCAATCGTCCCATGGGTAATCAGCACATTCTCGGCCCGCTGCGTTTCAAACAGTCCAGCCACCAACCCGCGCAACCGAGTCGACCCACGGATCTCGCCATAGGTCATCTGCATGCCCGCCAAATCGCCTGGCATTTGTTGCGTTGTTCCAGCCATCTGCATCAACTCGGCCAAAGTCAAAGACGCCACACAGGTCTCCGCCAGATTCAACGCACACTTTGTTTCCCACGCGTTCATCCATTGCTCGACTTTGAAAGGTTCAATTTTCATAAAATGCTCCTTTAGTTGCCGTCAGTTGACCAGCGTCCCGCAGGCGCGTCTAGTCCCTGCTAATAAGAGGGACGCACCATGACCAAAGAAGGCCACCGCCTAGACCCCGCCGATTGGGACGCTTTCGGGCGCGAACTGCACGAATTGCTCAATACATGCCTGACGCGCATGCAGGATGCACGCGATCTACCGTGGCAACCCAAACCGGACGCGATGCACGTGGAGCTGAACGGCGCAGCAACCCCCTCGGCAGACGTTTTCGACCAAATCACAGACACAATCATGCCCTACGCCACGGGCAACACGCACCCCGCGTTCTTCGGGTGGGTCCACGGCACGGGCCTTCCTATCGGCGTCGGCGCAGAGATTGTCGCCGCAACGATGAATTCCAATTGCGGTGGCCGCGATCATGGTGCAACCGAAGTCGAACGTGAGGTCGTCAACTGGCTCACCCGCACCGCCGGCATGCCGGACACTGCCTTCGGTATCCTCACGACCGGAACGTCCCAAGCCACCATCCTCGCCCTGTCCACCGCCCGCACCCGCACCTTCGGCATCGACCTGCGCAAACAGGGCATCCGCGCCCTGCCGGATGTGCGGGTTTACATGGCCCAAGGCGCACATTCCTGCGTTGCCAAGGCCCTTGAAATCATGGGGCACGGGTCTGATTGCATCCGTCAAATTGCCGTCAATGACCACTCGCAAATGGATGTCGAAGCTCTGTCGCTCGCCATTACCGAAGACCGCGCAAACGGCCTCGCCCCCCTTGCTATTATCGGCACCGCGGGCTCCGTCGGTGTCGGCGCTTACGACGAGCTCGACGCGCTGGCCAATATCGCCAAAACCGAAAACATCTGGCTGCACATCGACGCCGCCTTCGGCTTCTGGTCCCGCCTCGCAGACGCACCTTGGCGCGACTTGACCAACGGTATTGGCCGCGCCGATTCCATTGCGCTGGACACTCACAAATGGCCCGGCGTGCAATATGATTGCGGCGCATGCCTGATTGCCGACAGCGCACTGCACCGCGCCACGTTCTCGTCGCGCCCCGCCTACCTCGAATCCGCCGACAACGGACTTGCGGGGGGCGACCTGTGGTTTGCCGACTATGGAATCGAGCTGTCCCGCGGCTTCAAAGCCCTCAAAGTCTGGACAGCCATCAAAGCATTGGGCGCCAACGCCATGGGCGCGGCCATCACCGACAACTGCAAACAGGCTGTACTCATGGGCGACCTTGTGAACGCCTCACCTCACCTAACTCTACAACATGATGTCATTTCCAACCTTTGCTGTTTCTCCGTCGCCAAAGGTGACGTCACCCGCATCGCCGCTGACCTGCAAATCGCCGGAAAGGGTGTGTTTTCAACCATCACAATCAACGGGACGCCGTGCCTGCGCGCCGCCATCGTCGGCCACCGCACCACCAGCGACGACATCCGCGCCGCCATTCACGCCGTCGAAGCCACGCAAATCTGACCCTGTCTTTGCTTCGCAAATATCCCGGGGAGTCCGAAGGACGGGGCAGAGCCCCAAAAAAAATGCCCCAGCCAATAGGCCGGGGCAAGTCCAACAGGGAGGTGGTGATTATAACCCCATCACCGAAGGTATGTTCATCCTTTAGTATGCATCCGCATACCGGAACTTGATCTGCATCAAACGACCAGACGATATCCGCCACTTTCTGTCACAAGCAATCGCGCATTGCTGGGATCGGGTTCAATCTTTTGACGCAACCGGTAGATATGCGTCTCTAACGTATGCGTCGTGACGCCGGCATTATATCCCCACACCTCATGCAGCAGCACATCGCGGGCAACGACGCCTTCGGTCGCGCGATACAGGAACTTCAGAATGTTCGTTTCTTTCTCCGTCAGGCGAATTTTCTTTTCGTCCTCGGTGATCAGCATCTTTTGTGCAGGCTGGAATGTATATGGCCCTAGCGTAAACACGGCGTCCTCGGATTGCTCATGCGTGCGCAATTGCGCGCGGATACGGGCCAAAAGCACCGGAAACTTGAACGGCTTTGTGACATAGTCATTGGCCCCAGCGTCCAACCCGAGGATCGTATCACTGTCCCCGTCATGGCCCGTGAGCATCACAATCGGGCATTTTACACCCTGCTTGCGCATCAAACGGCACAACTCGCGGCCATCGGTGTCCGGCAAGCCAACATCCAGGATCACAAGATCATAGAGCCCTTCTTTCGCCTTCGTCATCGCCTCGGCGCCATTGCCCGCTTCGAAGACATCGAAATCCTCCGTCATCAACAGCTGTTCGCCCAACGCCTCGCGCAGGTCCTCGTCGTCATCCACCAGCAGAATTTTCTTGAGTTGTGTCATTACACCGTTCTCCTTGTTCCCATCACAAATGAGCGCGGCGGCGTGATCTGGCAAGATTTGTGGCATCCCCCTCACGCCGTCGTGTGAGCTGCGGGGTAATTGTTTCAATTTCCCACAGTTACGGGTATCGAACTGTCACAAACCGAGGCCCATTATGTCATTCGCCCCCGACGCCACCGAACGCCTAGCCCGCGCCCGCGCCGATCTGCGCATGGGCGTACCTGTGGTCCTGTCCGAGGGTCTGGTGGTGCTTGCCGTCGAGACGTTGACCCAAGACCGGTTCGATATGCTGCGCACATTCGGCGTGCCCACGCTGGCGATCACCAACTGGCGGGCGGAAACGCTGAAGGCCGCGGCCTACGACGGCGACATTGCCCGCATTCCTCTGCCCCAATACGCCACGCGCACTTGGGTGCAGTCTATTGCCGATCCGGCGGGTGATCTGAACCACCCGATGAAAGGCCCGCTCAAACCCACCCGCGACGGCCCCGCAGGCCCGCACCGCGCCGCCATCGCCCTTGCCAAAGCCGCGCGATTGCTGCCTGCCACCATCAGCGTCGAGGTCTTTGATCCGTCAGGCTTTGCCACAGCCCACAATCTGACACTTATTTCAGGCGACAGCGCCATGCCCGCCGACGTCAGCCCGATGGACCGTGTTATTCACGCGGGCCTTCCTATGGACGCATCCGAAGCCGGGCGCGTCCATATTTTCCGCCCTGATGACGGCGCGGAAGAACACTATGCCATTGAAATCGGCAACCCTGACCGTGCCAAACCCGTTCTGGCCCGCCTGCATTCCGCCTGTTTCACCGGCGATGTGTTGGGCAGCCTCAAGTGCGATTGCGGTCCGCAGTTACGTCAGGCCATGGCGCAGATGGGCGCGGAAGGTGCGGGCGTACTGCTGTATCTAAACCAGGAAGGGCGCGGCATAGGTCTTGCGAACAAGATGCGCGCCTATTCATTGCAGGATCAGGGGTTTGACACGGTTGAGGCAAATCACCGCCTCGGGTTCGAGGATGACGAGCGTGATTTTCGGATCGGGGCCGAAATCCTGCGCAAATTGGGTTTCAGTCAGGTCCGGCTGCTCACCAACAACCCCGCCAAGATCGCCAAGCTGGAGAGCTGTGGTTTAACCGTGACCGAACGGGTGCCGCTCAAGGTCGGCGAAAGCCGTCATAACGAAGCCTACCTCGCGACAAAGGCCGCAAAATCAGGCCACATTCTTTAACGCGCGAAGCGCAGCAGGATTACTCCGATGAGCGTGATGAACGTCGATCCAACCTTAAACAGGTCAAGGCGTTCCTTCATGAACACCACCCCGATGACCAGCGCAAAGATGATCGAGGTTTCGCGCAACGCCGTAACCAGCGCGATGGGTGCCTGCATGAACCCCCAAACGACCAGGGCGTAGGCGCAATGGGACGCAAGGCCCCCAACGATCAGCACAAACCGCCCTTCGGACCACAACCGCCTCAAGGTGCCGGGTTTCGTGACACGCAGAAAGGCGGCGAAAATGAACGCATTACAAATGGCCGACCAGCTATAAAATCCCACAGCCGTGCCCGCCGCGCGCGCGCCCAAACCGTCCACCAGCGAATATCCCGCGATGAAACAGCCCGTAATCGCAGCCAACAACGCGGCCTTCGGGTTGCGCGCGCCACTGTGTCCCCGCACCAATCCGAGCGACAATAGGCCCGTACCGATCAGCACAATCGCCATGACTTCCATCCAGCCCAGCACCACGTTGAGGAAAGACACCGACACCAGCGCCACGATCATTGGCGCAATGCCGCGCGCCACGGGGTAGACCTGCGTCAGATCACCAATGCGGTAGGAATTCAGCAAAAATACCTGATAGCCGAAATGAAACGCCAGCGAACCAAGCAGATAGGGCCAGCACGCCAAATCCGGCATCGGCACGAACATCAGCCAGATCACCGCCCACGGCAAATGCCCGATGATAACGCCTGCCATGCTTAGGTGTTTGTCCGCCGCACCTTTGGCCAGCGCGTTCCAGCACGCGTGCAGAAAAGCCGCCAACAGCGTGGTCGCGATCACAATCGTTGGCATCCGCAATCCGCTTCGATCGCCCCTTAGGCGCACCTTGAGACCTTGAACAAGAGGCGCTGTTCTGGTCAGGCTGACAGCATGAAAGCCACCGATCTTGTCGTCACACCAACGCATCTGCAGTTCATGGGCCGCAAATTCCCCTGCTCGGTCGGGAAGGGCGGCGTGACGGATCGCAAGAAAGAGGGTGACGGCGCAACACCGCGCGGCACCCACAGGCTTGTCGGGATGTTGTACCGCCCTGACCGCATTGCGCGCCCGGCGGACTGGGCGCTGCCTATTCGCAACGGGGATCTTTGGTCGGATGATCCCGCGCACCGGGACTATAACCTCATGGTGCGCGCGCCCTATCCTTATAGTCACGAAAACCTGCGCCGCGCCGACCGCTTATATGACGTGGTGATACTGACAGACTGGAACTGGCCCTATCCCGTCAAAGGGCGTGGCTCGGCTATTTTCATCCACCGGTGGCGTAAACCAGGCCACCCGACAGAGGGCTGTATCGGCCTGCGCCCGGCTGATCTGGCATGGATCGCACCGCGCATCCGCTATGACACCCGCCTTATTGTGGTGTAGGGACGCGGCCCCCAAAGATCGCGGACCCGATACGCACATGGGTCGCGCCCAGCGCAATGGCACTCTCAAAATCCCCGGACATGCCCATTGATAGGCCGCTCAACCCGTTTCGCGCCGCAATTTTGCCCAGCAATGCGAAATGCAACGATGGTTCTTCGTCCACCGGCGGGATGCACATCAGCCCGCGCACCGGCAGGTCCAGGGCCACGGCCTCGGCCACAAAAGCATCCGCTTCGGAGGGCAAAACGCCTGCCTTCTGCGGCTCCTCACCGGTGTTCACTTGTATATACAGGTCCGGACAGGCCCCCATTTCCTGCGCCAGCCGCGCGATGGTTTTCGCCAGCTTGGGGCGGTCCAATGTGTGGATCGCCTGCGCCAGTTCCATCGCTTGGCGCGCCTTATTGGTTTGCAGCGGGCCAATCAGGTGCAGTTCGATTCCCTCGAATTGCTCGCGGAACTCCGGCCATTTGCTTTCGGCCTCTTGCACACGGTTCTCCCCGAAGATGCGGTGGCCCTGCTCAAGAATCGCCTCGACGCGCGCATTCGGCTGCACCTTGGATACCGCAATCAGCTTGGTTTCCCCGACGTCCCGCCCTGCCTTTTCTTCGGCTGCGTGAATGCGTGCGGTGATATCCTGCAAGGACATGGTAAGCTCCTGACTATATTGCGTGTTTTATATTTCAACCTGACATAGGGCGTTATAATTACGCTGTCATCTATATAGGGCCGGTTTTCGGTGTGTGGCACGTCTGCATCATTTTTAAGGCAGGTCCCCAAACCGATGGCAATTTTCTTGAGTGTGCAAGGCTTTGGGCGCAAACACCATCTCAATGCTAGTTGAACTGGCATTCTCGCAGAATGCAAACACGAGGAATTATAACATGAAACGCATCCTTCTTGCTTCCACAGCAATCGCCCTGTTCGCAGGCGCAGCTGCTGCTGAAATCACTTTCTCCGGCTCCGCTGACTTGGGCTACAACGACGACGCACTTGGCGACAACGACGGCTTCTACTCTGATCTCGACATCACAGTTGGTCTGTCCCAGGAACTCGACAACGGTCTGACTGTTGCTGCTTCCATCGGTGTTGACGACTTTGATGGTTCCACAGACAACGGTCTGAACTACGAACTGTCCCTGACATCTGACACAGCTGGCCTGTTCTACGGCGACACAGCTTTTGCTGCTGAAACTCACTGGGCTTCCGCTGGCGACATGGAAGCTGACGGCTTCTCCGAAGCTGACGGCGAAGTTGCTCTGCGCGGCGACGTAACATTCGGTTCCGTATCGGCTTCCGTATCTTACGCTCTGGCTGACGCTGATGACAACAACAACGCGGCACTCGGTGGCGACGACCTCGAGCAGCTGTCTGTTGGTGCATCCGCTTCCTTCGGCAACATCAATGTAGCCATGGGTTACCAAGAAGCTTCCGTTGCTGGCTATAACGCTGCAAACGGCGACTTCAACGAAGGCGAAGTCTTCGGTATCTCCGGTGGCACGTCCTTCGGTGGTGCAGACATCACGCTTGCATACGCTGAAGACTCCACAGCTGGTACCGACTCTACAGGTATCAAAGTTGCTTACCCAATCGGTCCAGTAACAGCGACAGCATACTACGTTGCTGAATCCGCTGGTGGCGACAACTGGGGCGTCAACGTTGCCTACGAAAATGGCCCAATCGCAGTCGCTCTGGACTACCAGGACGACCAGGGTACAGAAAAAGTCGGCATCGAAGGTTCCTATGACATCGGCAACGGCCTGATGGCTTACGCTGGTTACCTGACAGAAGACGCAACAGATGACCGCTTCTACGTAGCTGCAGGTTACGACCTCGGTTCCGGCGCAGCACTTCTGGTTTCCTACGCAGAAGACGCATCTGACGTTGACGGCGACGAAATCGGTGCCGGCGAATACCAGCGCGGTACAACTGTTGAGGTTTCCTTCGAGTTCTAAAGAACCCAAGGATTATCTTATAGGTGGGGCGGTTCCTTCGGGAGCCGCCCTTTCCTTTTGTGCGGGTGCCTTTTGCGGGCCGGCCTTTTGCGGTGCAGGCTTTCACGCTCGCCTCTTGTGACGCCCGCCCCCCTTCGCTACACAATTGGCAAGCAAAAGATGTAGGGGACGCACCCGTGACCGGACTTAGCACACTTCGACGCCTGACCTTCGGGATCGGCCTTCTTGCAAGCCTTGCCGCCTGTGGCGGATCGGGCAGCAATCCCTTCGGGTCGATCGGTAGTCTGGGCGGCAGCTTTGGTGGCGGCCGCGCAGAAGCCGCGACACAACAGGCGACCCGCACCCGTGGCGCAGAAAGCGTCGCGGTGAACCGCTATCTGTGGGCCGCGTCGCTTGATGTGCTCAGCTTCCTGCCCATTGAATCTGTCGATCCGTTCACTGGCGTCATCGTCATGGGCTACGGTACCCCCCCCGGCGGCAACCGCGCCTACCGCGCAACTGTATATGTCACCGATCCCGCGCTTGATGCGCGTTCGCTGAACGTGGCCCTTCTTACACGGTCCGGCCCCGCCGCGGCGGAAACAACCCGCGCCATCGAAGACGCGATCCTTTCGCGCGCGCGCCAGTTGCGCATTGCGGACGGTGCGCTGTAAAACGCACCTGACCCCATTTTTCAAACGCCGGGTCCCGCACCCGGCGTTCCCGTTTCTAGGATAGACAATGCCCTACACACCGTCAGACATCGAAGCCAAATGGCAAGCCGCCTGGGACAAGGCCGAAACCTTCAAAGCCACTCGTAGCGCCGATAAGCCGAAATATTACGTGCTGGAAATGTTCCCGTATCCGTCCGGCCGCATCCACATCGGCCACGTGCGCAACTACACCATGGGCGACGTGATCGCGCGCTACAAACTGGCGACAGGCCACAACGTGCTGCACCCGATGGGGTTTGACGCCTTCGGAATGCCAGCCGAAAACGCGGCTATGGCATCGGGCGGCCACCCCAAGGATTGGACATACCAGAACATCGACGACATGGTCGCGCAGATGAAACCGCTGGGCCTCGGCATCGACTGGTCGCGCATGTTCGCCACCTGTGATCCCGAGTATTACGGCCAACAACAGGCGCTGTTCATCGACATGCTGGACGCAGGCATGATTGACCGTAAGAACGCGACCGTGAACTGGGATCCGGTCGATATGACCGTGCTGGCCAACGAACAGGTCATCGACGGTAAAGGCTGGCGGTCCGGTGCCGAGGTTGAGCGCAAGGACCTGACGCAGTGGTTTTTCAAAATCTCCGACTATGCGGATGAGCTGCTTGAGGCGTTGGACGGTTTGGACAACTGGCCCGCCAAAGTAAAATTGATGCAATCCAACTGGATCGGCAAATCCCGCGGCTTGCAGTTCGCGTTTTCGCTGGTGGACGCCGTCGGCGGCCATGACCGCGTCGAGGTGTATACAACCCGCCCGGACACATTGATGGGCGCGTCGTTTGTCGGCATATCGCCGGATCACCCGCTCGCCAAAGAACTGGAGGCGGACAACACTGACCTCGCCGCGTTCAACGCCGAGTGTCGTAAAGGCGGAACAACTGCCGAGGCTTTGGAAAAGGCGCCCAAGCTGGGTTTTGACACCGGATTGCGCGTGCGCCATCCGTTTGACACCGCCTGGGAACTGCCTGTCTACGTGGCCAACTTCATCATGATGGACTACGGCACCGGCGCGATCTTCGGCTGCCCCGCACACGACCAACGCGACCTTGATTTCGCCCGTAAATACGACTTGCCCGTCATCTCCACCTACGCGCCTGCCATGGATGACGGCAGCTCCCTGCCGGAAGACGGCGGCGACGCCTATGTGCCGCCCAAGACCGAAAAGGTCATCTACATCCGCGGCTTCGCGGGCGAGACCGAGCAGACAGGCGACGACGGCATCAACACAGCGATTGATTTCTGTGAAGCCAACGGCGTCGGCATGGGCGTCACCAAATTCCGCCTGCGCGATTGGGGACTGTCGCGCCAACGCTACTGGGGCGCACCCATCCCCGTGGTCCATTGCGAAGACTGCGGTGTCGTGCCCGAAAAGAAAGAAAACCTGCCGGTCGAGCTGCCCTACGACGTCAGCTTCGACATCCCCGGCAACCCGTTGGACCGCCATCCCACATGGCGTGACACGCCATGCCCTGCCTGTGGCAAAGCGGCCAAACGCGAAACCGACACGATGGATACCTTCGTGGATTCCAGCTGGTATTTCGCGCGCTTCACGTCGCCCCATGCGGCCACTCCAACAGACGCCGAAGATGCCGCCTATTGGATGAACGTCGACCAATATATTGGCGGCATCGAGCACGCGATTTTGCACCTTCTCTATTCGCGCTTCTTTGCCCGTGCGATGCACAAAACGGGGCACTTGCCTGCGTCAGCGATCGAACCCTTTGATGCCCTGTTCACGCAAGGGATGGTGACGCATGCAATCTACAAGACGAAAGTCGTGGAAGGCGATCTTGGTGGCCGCGGTGGAAAGATTCCCATGCTACGTGACAAGTACTTCTATCCTGAAGAGGTGATTACCTTCATGATGGACGGCAAAGAGCGTGCCGTTGAAAGAAAATTTGCAGAGGACCGGGGCTTAACGAACGACCTCCCAAAGGCATTTGATCTGGCCCAGGAGAATCTTCGAGGAATCGAAATCATCTCCTCCGCCAAGATGTCGAAATCCAAGAACAACGTGGTCGATCCGGTCGCGATCATCGACCAATACGGCGCCGACACCGCCCGCTGGTTCGTTCTGTCGGATTCGCCCCCCGAACGGGACGTGGAATGGACAGCATCAGGCGCCGAAGCGACGTTCAAACACCTGTCGCGCGTTCACCGCATCTCGGCCGATATTGCCGCCGATACAACCGCGGCGAATGATCAGGACGAGGCCTTGTTGCGCGATATGCACAAGGCCATCCACGAGGTCACACTGGGTGTGGAATCCTTTGGTTTCAACGCGTCCATCGCCAAACTGTATGGTTTCACCAACACGCTCTCCAAATCAAAGGCAGGCGGTGACGCCAAGCGCGAAGCGATGCGCACACTTGCGCAACTCATGTCCCCGATGACGCCACATCTGGCCGAAGACATCTGGGCCAATCTGGGCGGCTCCGGCCTGATTGCCAACGCCCATTGGCCCGTCGCGGATGAGGCTATGTTGGTGGAAGACACCATCACCCTGCCGATCCAGATCAACGGCAAGCGTCGCTCGGAGCTCAACGTGCCAGCGGACATGTCCAAAGAAGATGTTGAAAAGCTGGCGCTGGCAGACCACGCTGTGATCAAGGCTTTGGACGGCGGCACGCCCAAAAAGCTGATCGTTGTCCCGGGCCGGATCATCAATGTTGTCATCTGATAGACGCAAATTCCTGACGCTGCTTGCGGCCCTTCCATTGGCTGGCTGCGGGTTCACGCCGGTATATGGACCAAACGGCGCCGCGACCGCATTGCGCGGGCGGGTGGCGTATCGCGCGCCCGATACACCCGAAGGATTCCGCCTGCGCGCACGGCTCGAAGATCGTTTGGGGCGTGTCGAACAAGGTGACTACCTGCTGACTGTGCGGCTCAATATCTCCGAAGTGGCCGTCGTCATCAGCTCGGCCCAGGACATCAACCGCTATAACCTTCCAGGCAAAGCAACGTGGACGCTGACCGATCCGAACGTCGAAACCCCACTGGCGACGGGCACGGCCCAAACCTTCACCGCTTATTCCGCCTTTGGCACAACGGTCGCCACGCAAGAGGCGCAAGATGACGCGCGCGATCGACTTGCCGTCGCGCTGGCGGATCTTATTGTGACTGACCTGATGATCGCCGCGAGTGGCCTATAGAACATGAAACTTTCCGCCCGTGATGCTGCCGGTTACTTCCGCAACCCAGACCCCAAGGGAGCGGGTATCCTGATCTATGGCGGTGATGCGATGCGCGTGGCGCTGAAACGCCAAGACGTCATCAAAGCGCTTGTCGGGCCAAACGGTGAAGATGAAATGCGCCTGACCCGTATGGCTGGCGCGGACTTGCGTAAGGACCCTGCGCTTCTTGGCGACGCGATCAAGGCACAGGGGTTTTTCCCCGGCCCACGCGTGGCGTTTGTAGAGGACGCAGGCGACAGTGTAACCAAGGCGTTGGCCCCCGCGTTGGCGGATTGGGTCGACGGAGACGCACAGATCATCGTCACTGCCGGACAACTGACGGCCAAGTCGTCATTGCGAAAACTGTTTGAGAGCCACAAGTCCGCCTACGCCGTTGGTATTTACGATGACCCCCCCAGCCGTGACGAAATCGAGGCCAGCCTGCGTGATGCACAGCTTGGAAACGTCGGGCGGGACGCGCTTGATATCCTGACAGCTTTATCGCGCGAATTGGCACCGGGCGACTTTCGGCAGACCGTCGAAAAACTCGGCCTTTATAAGCTGGGCGATGACAGCGAGGTCACGCCCGAGGATATCGACGCCTGCGCACCCATGTCCAACGAGGCTGGCTTGGATGATGTGCTGAACATTGTCGCCGACCTGAAAACCGCGGAAATCGGCCCCGTCCTTACCCGCCTTTATGCACAGGGCATCCAGCCGGTCGCACTGTGTATCGCCGCGATGCGCCATTTCCGGCAGTTGCACACGGTCGCATCTGACCCGGGTGGCCCCGCGTCGGGGATCGGGCGGCTGAGGCCCCCCGCATTTGGCCCGCGCCGCGACCGTATTTTGCGGCAGGCGTCCCAATGGGGGCGCATCAACCTTGAGGCCGCTTTGGGCACGATCACAGAAACCGATCTGACCCTGCGATCCGCCCACACCGCGCCGGATCGCGCATTGGTGGAGCGGATGTTTATCCGCCTTGCAATGCTGGGTCGGCGCCGCGTCTGACGCAACGCTGTGTTATTCGGCCTTTGGTATGAAGCGGAACGTTCGACCTAATGAAACGCATCTTCGACATAGCGCTGTCCCTGTTTGGCTTAATCGTCACGTTGCCCGTCATGCTCGTTGTCGCTCTCGTCATCTGGTGGCGTGACGGCGGCCCCGTATTCTATCTGGACGAGCGAATGAAAACCCTTGATACGGCGTTTCAGCTCATCAAATTTCGCACCATGTCCGGCGTGCCGGACGGTCAGAACACGGGTGTCACAGGCGGCGACAAGGCCGGCAGGATCACATCAACGGGGCGGATCCTACGCCGTTACCGCCTTGATGAGGTACCGCAACTGATCAACGTCCTGAAAGGCGACATGAGCCTCGTCGGGCCACGCCCGCCACCACGTCAATACACGAACGCCTTCCCTCAAACCTATGTGAAAGTCCTGAAATCACGGCCCGGCATCACCGGCCTCGCGACCTTGCATTTTCATCGCCATGAGGAACGCCTGATCAAAGCCACGACAACCCGTGAAGAAACCGACCACATCTATGTCACCCGTTGTGTGCCACGCAAAGCCACGCTGGATCTGATCTATCAACGCAATGCGTCGCTGTGTTTTGACATCGCGATCCTTTGGCAAACACTCCGCAAAATTGTGAGTCGCTAGGGGCACAACGCCCTTCCACTTTCTCCTCACCCCGTATTTGGTCTGGTCGCAGGGCTGCGCGCTGCGGTATTCAGAAGACAAACAAAGTAACGAGGCCAGGGCATGAAAATCGCAGTGATCGGAACGGGCTATGTCGGCCTTGTGTCAGGGGTTTGTTTCTCGGACTTCGGGCATGACGTGGTGTGCGTAGACAAAGACCCGGCCAAGATCACCAAGCTGGAAAACGGCGAAGTTCCGATTTACGAACCCGGCCTTGAGGAATTGATGGCCAAGAACGTCGAGGCTGGACGGCTGACGTTCACCCTCGATCTGGCCGCCGCCATTGACGGCGCAGAAGCCGTTTTCATCGCCGTCGGCACGCCGACCCGTCGCGGTGATGGCCATGCAGACCTGACCTTCGTGATGGCAGTGGCCGAAGAAATTGCATTGGCGGCCAAAAATTACACGGTCATCGTAACCAAATCGACCGTGCCTGTCGGGACCAACCGGAAGGTCAAACAGGTCGTCCACAAGGCCAACCCCGATCTGGATTTTGACGTGGCATCTAACCCCGAATTCCTGCGCGAAGGCGCTGCAATCGACGATTTCATGCGCCCTGATCGCGTCGTGGTCGGCGTGCAGACGGACCGCGCGGGGCAGGTTATGGAAGACGTCTACCGCCCATTGTTCCTGCGTGATTTCCCGATCGTCACCACCGATCTGGAAAGCGCAGAAATGATCAAATACGCGGCCAACGCCTTCCTTGCCACAAAGATCACGTTCATCAACGAAATCGCGGCGCTGTGCGAACGCACCGGTGCGGACATCAAACAGGTGAGCAAGGGGATGGGACTCGACGGGCGTATAGGTAACAAATTCCTGCACGCTGGTCCCGGTTATGGTGGGTCCTGCTTTCCGAAAGACACCAAAGCCTTGGCGCGCATCGGCCAAGAACATGCCGTGCCGATGCAGATCACCGAGGCCGTGATCAAGGTCAACGAAGAGGTCAAACGCCGCATGGTCGATAAATTGCTCGACCTGTGCAACGGGTCGTTCAACGGTAAGCTGGTGGCCGTCTTGGGCGTGACGTTCAAACCCAACACCGATGACATGCGCGACGCCCCCGCTTTGACGATCATTCCCGCGTTGGTAGGTGGCGGCGCGAAGGTTCGCGTGGCCGACCCGCAGGGTCGACACGAAGGCGAGGCATTGCTGCCCGGCGTGAATTGGGTCGAGGATGCCTACAAGGCCGCACGCAACGCCGATCTGGTGGTGATCCTGACCGAATGGAACGAATTCCGTGGGCTCGATTTGAAACGGATGGCCAAACACATGGCGACTCCGCGCATGGCCGACCTGCGCAATATCTATTCCACCAAAGACGCCAAACGCGCGGGGTTCGACGCCTATGTTTCCATTGGCCGCACGCCGCTTGAC
Organism: Octadecabacter sp.; assembly: GCA_965655275.1. Classification (GTDB taxonomy): domain Bacteria; phylum Pseudomonadota; class Alphaproteobacteria; order Rhodobacterales; family Rhodobacteraceae; genus Octadecabacter. The sequence goes on from CBFHGD010000001.1 coordinate 49,444, forward strand.
CCTGCGGACTAACTGCGGCTGTAAACATCCTCGTGGCGGATAATATCATCCTCGCCCAGATAACTACCCGTTTGAACTTCGATCAGGGTCAATTCGACCTTTCCGGGGTTCTCCAAACGGTGAACATCGCCTTGGGGCACGTAGATTGACTGGTTTTCGTAGATCATCTTGACGTCTGTGCCGACGGTGACCTGCGCCGTGCCTTCAACCACGATCCAGTGTTCAGCACGATGCACATGGCTTTGCAGCGACAGCTTGCCACCGGGATGCACGCAAATGCGTTTCACCTGAAAACGCGAACCCTTGGCGAGGCTTTCAAACCAGCCCCAAGGCCGATGGTCTTTGGTGAATGCGTCGGCCTGCGCAGCTCCTTGTTGGCGCAAGGCATCAACGACCTTCTTGACGTCTTGACTGCGCGATCTGTCAGCCACCAGCACAGCGTCAGGCATGGCAACGGCAATGATATTTTTCAGCCCCAATCCGATGAGTTTTTGCCCGTCCCCTTCAGACCACAACAACGTATCTTCACACTCCATTGCAGTTGCGTCGCCCTGCGCACGCACCCCGTCTTCATTGGCGCCTGTCCAGCGCACGGCCTCCCAATCACCCAGATCAGTCCAGCCATCCGGAAAGGGCATGACCGCCAGATCATCCGCCTTTTCCATAATCGCATAGTCGACACTGATCTTTTCGGCACCTGCCCATGCGCCCGCATCAAGCCGTTTGAACCCAAGATCACGCACGGCACCCAAAAGTGCGTTTCGAACGGGATCAATCAGTTGGGGTGCGTGTTTCGCGAAAGCCTCAATGACAGTTGAAACCTTCATCAGAAAAATGCCCGCATTCCACATATACCGCCCCGTGGCGATCATGGCTTCTGCAGCCTCGCGGTCCGGTTTCTCGATAAAGCGGGACAGGGGGACGGTCTGCCCGTCGTTTGGCTCTCCCGCAAGCTCCAGATAGCCATAGCCGGTTTCCGGCCTGTCGGGTTTAATTCCAAAGGTGACAATCCGCCCGGCTTCGGCATCCGCTGTTGCCCCTTCCACCGCGTTCAGGAAGGCTTGCGTATTGGGAACCAGATGGTCGGATGGCGCGACCAGCATCAGCCCGTCGCCAGAACTTTGCTCAATCGCCATCGCTGCCAACAAAATCGCCGGCGCGGTGTCGCGCCCTTCGGGCTCGATGAAAACCTGTTCTGGAAAGATACCTGCCTGCCCCAATTGTTCCGTGACGATGAAGCGGAAATCTTCGGATGTCAGCACGATCGGTCGCCCCATTCCAGCGCCGGACAAACGTGTTACAGTCTGTTGGAACAAGGACCGGTCGCCGTCAAATACTGCGAACTGTTTGGGGAAACTCTTGCGCGACAGTGGCCAGAGCCGCGTGCCAGCACCGCCTGCAAGTATCACTGGTGTAATCATGTCCGGCGTGTCCTGTATAGTTCGCCTTAACCTGCTCGGACATTTGGGCATCAAAATGGCCCAAAAGAGTTAATATATTGCATTTTCCGTCAGGACCGTGACAGGAAGACCGGAAAAGATCATAGTCACTCTCAAAGGAAAGATAATGCCAAAGGCACTCGTCACCGGCTCAGCGGGCTTTATCGGTTACCACCTGTGCAAACGGCTGTTGGCTGAAGGGTTCGAAGTGGTCGGCTTTGATGCCATGACAGACTATTATGATGTGCGGTTGAAGGAACGGCGACAGGCAAACCTGCTGCAATCATCCGGCTTTACCGCGGTGAACGAGCGGCTTGAGGCGGACGGCGTCCTGATGGACCTTATCGCGCATGAAAGACCGGATTATGTGGTGCATTTGGCGGGACAGGCTGGCGTGCGTTATTCCATAGACGAGCCGCGTTCTTATGTAGATGCCAACATCATCGGCACGTTCAACTTGCTTGAGGCCGTGCGCGCGACGCCGGTGAAACACCTGCTGCTGGCGTCTACGTCCTCTGCCTATGGTGCCAACATGCAGATGCCATATAGCGAGACAGATAAGGCCGACACGCAGATGTCATTTTATGCGGCGACCAAGAAATCCAACGAGGTGATGGCCCACAGCTACGCGCACCTCTACGACATCCCGACAACGATGTTCCGGTTTTTCACCGTATACGGTCCGTGGGGCCGCCCTGATATGGCGCTGTTCAAATTCACCAAGGCCGTGTTGGAGGGTGCCCCGATCGACGTCTACAACCACGGCGCTATGTCACGCGACTTTACCTATGTGGACGACCTGGTGCGCGGTATTCACCTGCTGCTGGATGCAGTGCCCGAACGGGTCGACGAGGTTCCCGCCGGTGACAGTCTGTCGCCAGTTGCACCACACCGGATCGTCAACATCGGCAACGGTGAACCGGTTCAGCTGATGGCATTTATCGAGGCGATCGAAACAGCGCTCGGGCAGCCCGCCCAAAAGAATTTCATGGATATGCAGCCGGGCGATGTGCCCGCCACATGGGCCGATGGCGCGTTGCTGAAATCGTTAACGGGCTATACGCCAGCAACGGATGTGCAGACGGGCGTCAAAGCGTTCGTTGATTGGTATCGCGACTATTACGAGGTCTGAAGCGCACGTTCTGCCGCCAGTCCCGCCCAACGCCCGGTCGCAAGACAAGCGGTGATCAAATAACCGCCCGTCGGTGCCGCCCAGTCCAGCATTTCACCCGCGCAATACACGTTTGGACGGGACTTAAGCATCAAGTCGTCCGTCAGCGCGTCAAGACGTATGCCACCAGCAGTCGAGATCGCCTCGTCCATCGGGCGCGGGGTAAGTTCAGGAAACGGCAGCGCTTTGATTTTTTGTGCCAATGGTAAATCAACATCGCGGCCCAACTCGTTCAGCAATGCGCGTTTGAGCGGATCGAGCTTTAGGGCCTTGCGCAGGGTGTTCGCAGTTGATTGCTTGCCCGTTTCTTTTGCCAGTTTCGCAGCAATCGTGGCCACATCCAAGTCCGGCAACAGATCAATGACCAAGGGCGCGCCATCACGCACCGCTTCGGACACCATATAAACCCCGCCACCTTCAATGCCCTTGCCAGAGACGATGAATTCGCCGCGCGACACCGCATTGCCAGCTGTCAGCTTGCAGCCTTTCATGGCTGACCCGAAGTGGGGTGCCATATGCGCTGACCATGGGACGAAGAACCCCATGTTGACAGGTTGGAACGGGGCCATCGCATCCATGAAATGCCCTGCCCACGCCCCATCGGACCCAAGCCGCTTCCAACTGGCGCCACCCATCGCAAGCACCGTTGTCTTGGAGGTGATCCGCGCCGGGCCTTCGGGTGTATCAAAGGTCGCGTCATCGCCGGACCAACCTGTCCAACGCCAGCGGGTTCGCACCTCAACGCCCTGCGCTGTCAGCCGTGCCAGCCACGCGCGCAATAACGGGGATGATTTCATTTTCGTCGGGAAGACGCGGCCGGTGGACCCTGTAAAAACGGTCTGACCCAGCCCTTCAGCCCACGCGCTGACGTCCTTCGGGCCAAAGGCCGACAGGATCGGTGCGAGGGTCGCATTGGACGCGCCAAAGACCGACTGAAACACTTCGTCGGGTTCATCCTTCGTAAGGTTCAGGCCGGATTTACCGGCCATCAGGAACTTGCGCCCGACGGTCGGCATAGCGTCTGTAACGATCACGCTGTAACCAGCGGCAGACAGCACATCGGCCGCCATAAGCCCGGCAGGGCCACCCCCGACAACAAGCGCATCCGTCATTCTGTCAGGCCAGCAGGAAACCCGCCTTTGATCTCCACCACACGCTGAGGGAACGGAATTTCAATCCCCGCTTCTTTAAGTGCGTTCCAAACGGCGAAGCGCACTTGTGAACGGTACTTGAAACGACCGTCGTCAATGCCGTTCACCCAAAACTCAACGATGAAGTCGATACCGCTATCGCCGAAATTCTCCAACTCCACATCCGGCGGCTGCGGTGCGTCGAGAACAAAATCAAGTGCGGCAACCGCGGGAGTCACAATGTCTGGAATAAGATTGATGTCCGTGTC
>CBFHGD010000002.1:0-47258 GCA_965655275.1 Octadecabacter sp.
CGCGGGTGCGCCCGGTGTCGCGCGCTTTGTGGATCGCATCGGCGCGTTCCTCATCCTGATCGGGCTATCGGGTCTTGCCGTGGGCGGCGTCGGCGTATCGGCGGCTGTGCGCTCCTATCTCTCTGGTAAATCCAACGTCATCGCCACACTCAAGACCCTCGGTGCGACGCGACGCACCATCTTCCTGACCTATTTCCTGCAGGTCGGCGTGCTCACAATCGTCGGCGTCCTGCTCGGCGTTGTCCTCGGCGCGGCAATCCCGCTGACCTTCGCTCCCATCATCGAGGCACGCTTGCCGATCCCCGCATCCTTCACTCTCCATCCCGCTCCGTTGATCGAGGCAGCAATCTACGGTGTCCTCGCCGCGCTGATCTTTACGCTCTGGCCACTGGCGCGCACCGAAGACATCAAGGCCGCAACGCTGTTTCGCGACGCCTTCGGCGCAGGCCGCACCCTTCCGGCGACCAAATACGTCATCGCCACAGTGCTGCTGCTCGCCACCCTCATCGGCACCGCCATCGCGTTTTCCGGCACCGCCTTCCTGACTCTCTGGACGGCGGGCGGTATCCTGTTTGCCCTTGCCCTGCTGGTCATAGCCGCCGCATTCGCGCGCTTCACCGCGCGCCGCTTCCGCCGCCTTTCACGCGGTCGCCCCGCCCTGCGCTTCGCCCTTGGTGCCATCGGCGCGCGCGGCGGCGAAACCACCTCCGTCGTCCTCTCCCTCGGCCTTGGCCTCGCCGTGCTCGCCGCTGTCGGCCAGATCGACGGCAACCTGCGCGGGTCCATCGCCAATGAACTGCCCGACGTCGCGCCAAGCTACTTTTTCGTAGACATCCAGCCCGACCAGATCGACGGCTTTCGCGCCCGTCTGGACGACGACCCGCAGGTGTCCGATTACGAGGCCGCCCCCATGCTGCGCGGCATCATCACCCAGATCAACGGCGCACCCGCGCGTGATTTCACCGACCACTGGGTACTGGAAGGGGATCGCGGCCTTACCTATTCCGCCGAACCCGGCGACGGCACGATCATCACAGACGGCGACTGGTGGCCCGCCGATTACGCAGGCCCGCCCCTTATCAGTTTCGCCGCAGAAGAAGGGCTGGAAATGGGCCTGTCTCTGGGTGACACCATCACCGTCAACATCCTCGGGCGCGACATTACGGCGACCATCGCGTCCTTCCGCGAGGTATCGTTCGAGGACGCTGGCATCGGATTTATCATGTCGATGAACCCAAGCGCCCTTCAAGGCGCGCCGCACTCGTGGATCAGCACCGTCTATTCAGTACCCGAAGCCGAAGCCGCAATCCTGCGCGACCTTGCCACCGCCTATCCCAACATCACCGCGATCCGCGTGCGCGACGCCATCGATCAGGTCGTGACCCTGTTGGGCGGCATCTCCGCTGCCACCCGCTATGGCGCGCTGGCCACGCTGCTTACCGGTTTCCTCGTGTTGATCGGCGCGGCTGCGGCTGGTGAACGGGCCCGCACCTATGAAGCCGCGGTTCTCAAGACCCTCGGCGCATCGCGCGGCCGTATCCTGCGCAGCTTCGCACTGCGCGCGGCCCTGCTTGGCCTTGCCGCGGGCCTCGTCGCACTGGCGGCCGGCATCGCGGGCGGCTGGGCCGTCAGCACCTTCATTATGGAAACGGATTACACGCCGATCTGGTCCTCGGCAGGCACAATCATACTCGGTGGTATGGCCGCCACGATGCTCGCGGGCCTCGCTTTTGCGCTGCGTCCGCTTGCGGCCAAACCCGCCCGCGTGCTCCGGGCGCGCGAATGACCCATCCGCGCTTTTTCGGCTATGGCAGCCTCGTTAATCTTGCGACCCACGCCTATCCCGATCCGACGCCCGCGACCCTCATCGGCTGGCGCCGCGTCTGGCGCCATGCCGCCGCGCGCCCTGTCGCGTTCCTGTCGGTCGAACCCTGCACAAAAACCACCTTGCACGGCGTCACTGCGCAGGTCCCAAACGACGACTGGGCCTTGCTGGACGCGCGCGAACACGCCTATCTGCGCCGCGACGTGTCAGATCAATTCACCAGCCCCACCGCCGTATATGAGGCAAACCCCGCACACACGGCCCCGCCCAGCACCAATCACCCGATCCTGCTGAGCTATCTGGATGTGGTTTTCGCCGGTTATACCGACCTGTTGGGCGACGCAGGCCCGGCGCATTTCTTTGCCACAACAACGGGCTGGGGCCCCGTGCTGGATGACCGTGCAAGCCCGCTTTATCCACGCGCCCAAACCCTCGCCGAAACAACCCGCACCCGAGTGGACGCGGCCCTGACCGCGCTGGCGGTTGCGGTGCAGCCAGCCCAGGACGCGCGCACCCTTGTCACCGCCATCCGACAAAGCGTCCGCCCATGACGACGGCACGTCCCCCGACTTAACGAACGTCAATGAAAACCAGCCCGCTTTCTGTTAGACTAAAGGTTTAACAAAGACAGGAGGCTAGAATGGCAAACCGATGTGAAAGTTGCGGAATTCCACTGTCGCGAGACCCCGAACACGGCGGCACCGAGGCCGATGGCACCAAGTCCACCCGCTATTGCTCAATGTGCTACGCAAACGGCGATTTTCTGCAGGACGCACCTGACGGAAAGACCTTCCAGCGCGAAACGCTCAAGGCTATGCGCCAAGACGGGTTTTCTTGGCCGATGGCATGGCTGTTGACCCGCGGCATTCCCAAACTGCCACGTTGGAAAAAGCCCTAGACCTTTGGCTTAACCTGCAACAGCGGCATGACATCCGCCATTTCAGGCCCGCGCGGCTGCCCGGTAATAGCAAGGCGCAGCGGCATGAACAGCCCCTTGCCCTTGCGCCCTGTGGCGTCCTTTACCGCAGCTGTCCAAACCGACCAGGTGTCATCCGCGTAAGGCGGATCACCCAGCAACGCCAGCGCTGTCTCGACGAATTCACGGTCATCGTCTTCGACAACAGAGTGGCCACCTTCATAGAACAGGTGCCACCACTCAGCCATTTCCGCAAAGCGTTCGATGTTGCCTTTCACCGCGTTCCAGAACGCTTCTGCCAGTGTATCGGGCACACCCAACTCCCGCACGCGCGAGGCGACCTCATCATAGGGGCGCGATGCAATCCAGCGGTGGGTCAACGGCTCCAGATCTTCGCTGTCGAACTTGGTCGGGGCCGAGCCGAATTTCGAAAGATTGAACCCCTCGACGACGTCTTCCACGCTCTCGCGCAGTTCGACCGGATCAGACGACCCCAACCGCGCCATCAGCGACAAGATAGCCATCGGAGCAATCCCCCGCGCCCGCAAATCGCGCAGCGCCAGAGTGCCAAGCCGCTTGGACAACGCCTCGCCCTGCGGCCCCGTCAGCAATGAATGGTGGGCAAATTGAGGCACCGTGCCGCCCAGCGCCTCGATCATCTGGATCTGAGTCGCCGTGTTGGTCACATGGTCGGACCCGCGCACAACATTCGTTACGCCCATCTCGGTGTCATCCACAACGGAAGCCAAAGTATACAAGATCTGTCCGTCGTTCTTGAACAACACCGGGTCACTGACCGACGCTGCATCGATCGAAATGTCGCCGATAATACCGTCGGTCCATTCGATCCGCTTGTGGTCCAGCTTGAACCGCCAATGCGACCCACGCTCGGCGCGCAATGCATCCTTTTCAGCCTCGCTCAACGCCAATGCCGCGCGGTCATAGACCGGCGGTTTGCCCATGTTCAGTTGCTTCTTGCGCTTCAAATCCAGCTCAACCGGCGTTTCGAAACACTCATACAGGCGGCCCATTTCAATCAGCCGCTGTTTGGCCCCATCGTAGCGATCCAACCGTTTGGATTGGTATTCGATCCGGTCCCAAGTGATCCCGAGCCACGTCAGATCCGCCATAATCGCATCGATATATTCCTGCTTGGATCGCTCCGGGTCCGTGTCATCGATCCGCAGTATGAACGTGCCGCCTGCCTTGCGCGCAATCGCGTAATTGAACAGGGCAGCCCGCAGGTTGCCGATGTGCAGATAGCCTGTGGGGGACGGTGCGAAACGGGTCGTGGTCATTGTGATATTCCATCTGATGGGTTGTCCGAGCGTTTTTCACAGCCAGCCTGCAATGTCCACATTTCCAAACGGCTAGGTCGCCCGAACAGGCCACCGCTCTTGCAAATCCTCCAGCCCTGCGCGCACGATATCCTCGACCACGCCCATATCCACATCCGCCAGCTTGTTGATACACAGACAGGCCGCCCCTGTTTTATGCTTGCCCAGCCGCTCCAGCAGCCTGCCAAATCCCTGATATCCGGGCATGATATAAAGGCTCAGGTTTGCCTTGCGCGGGCTGAACCCCGTGGCCAGAAAATCCCCTTCGCGCCCGGTGTCATACGTGTAGCGATATTCGCCATATCCCACGATCGTCGGGCCCCACATGCGCGGTTTCCAGCCCGTCACACGGCATAACATGTCATCTAACGCCAGCGCATCGGCGCGCCGTACGGGGTGTTCCACAGCTTCAAGGAACGCCCGCACATCCACGTTCGTCGCTTGGGTCTTGTTGTTTGCATCTGCCATCGCATCCTCCCAGTTGCTCGGCCATTTTAGCACGAAAAACCGCGTGCGTCCGGCGGTGGCTTTCCCCTCGCTTCCGTCGCGCTATCCGCTTGGCAAATCCGCACGCCCATGCCACCGTATTTACCCATAGAAAGGCGTGCCATGCGCGATATCCTGACCATCACTCTCAATCCGGCTCTCGATCTGGCGACCTCGGCTGCCCGCATCCGGCCCGATGAGAAACTGCGCTGCGCGTCGCCGGAAACCGACCCCGGCGGCGGCGGTTTGAACGTGGCGCGCGCCATTCACCAGCTGGGCGCCAACGCGCGCGCATTCGTAGCCCTCGGCGGGGACGCGGGCGCAGCGGTGCGCCACCTTCTGGAAAACGCAGGTCTGGACCTCATCGTTCACGACGCCCCCGGCGACACCCGCCAAAACCTTGTGGTGAACGACCTCACCACGAACGAACAATTCCGGTTCATGCTGGCTGGTCCGGACTGGGGCAAAACGCACATAGATGCGGTGCGTGCAGCCATTCAAACCAACATCAAGGCAGGCGGCTTTGTCGTTTTGTCCGGCAGCGGGCCGAACGGTGCTGCACCCGACCTTTACGCCGATATCTGTCAGGATTTGCTGGACGCCGACGTCGAGGTTCTGATCGACACGTCCGGCCCGGCCCTCGCGCATTTAGCCGCCGGTCAAGACCGTCCGCCCCTCGTGCTGCGCATGGATCAACACGAAGCCGAAACCCTTGCCCGCAGGCCGCTACAATCATGCAAGGACAGCGCGGAGTTTGCCTTGCGTTTGGTCCGACAGGGGGCCGCGCGCACGGTTATCATCGCGCGCGGGGCGGACGGGTCGGTGCTGGCAGATGGGAAACGGCAACTCGCCGTGAATGCCGCCAATGTCGTCGTGCGCTCGCGTGTTGGGGCGGGTGACAGCTTCCTTGGCGGGCTGACCATGGGTCTGGCGCGTGATGAACCGATGGAAGAGGCCCTGCGCATGGGTGCAGCCGCCGCCTCCGCCGCTTGCGTCACCACGGGCACCCAACTTTGCCTACCGGCGGACTTCGAACGCCTGTTGCAGGAAACACATGTCGAGGCCCTTTAACAGCACCGTTATTTTTCGTCGCGATAGCGGTTCACTATCGGATAACGCCGGTCCAGCCAAAACGCGGCGCGCGACAAACGGGGGCCCGGCGCGGACTGAAACCGCTTATATTCGCTGATATAAAGCAGGTGTTCGACTTTCTTTACCACCGCACGATCATACCCGGCATCAACGCAATCGCTTACGCTGGCTTCCTCGTCCACCAACATCGTCAGAATTGCGTCCAGCACATTGTATTCCGGCAGGCTGTCGCTGTCTTTCTGGTCATCGCGCAGCTCCGCGCTTGGTGGCTTGTCTATAATCGCGACCGGTATCATTTCGCCAGCAGGTGCCATCATCCAGGGGCGGTGATTGGCATTCCGCCAGCGGCAAATATCAAATACCCGCGTCTTATAGAGATCCTTGATCGGGTTATATCCACCCGCCATATCGCCATAAATCGTAGCATAGCCCACCGCGACCTCCGATTTATTGCCGGTCGTCAGCAGCATCTCACCAAACTTGTTGGACTGCGCCATCAACAACAGGCCCCTGATCCGGCTCTGGATATTTTCCTCGGTCAGCCCTTCATCAAGCCCTTCAAACAGCGGAGCCAAAGTCTCTGTCACGGCCGCCCGCACCGCACCAATCGGCACGATGTCATATGTCACGCCCAGCGCGGCAGCGGCAGCTTTGGCGTCCGTCAGCGACCCTTCAGAGGTATATTCAGACGGTAACATCACGCATCGCACATTTTCTGGGCCCAGCGCGTCAGCGGCAATTGCTGCAACTATCGCCGAGTCTACACCGCCCGACAGGCCAAGCAGGACCTTCTTGAACCCCGTCTTAGCGATATAGTCGCGCAGCCCGATGACCATGGCAGCGTAATCCGTCTCCAACGTATCCGGTTCGATGTGCTTTTCACCGTCCTCGGCGACCCAGCCCGCGTCGGTCTGCACGAAATCCACATGGGCAATCGCTTCGTCGAACCACGGCATCTGCACGGCCAATGCGCCATGGCGGTTCAACACAAACGACCCGCCATCAAACACCTGATCATCCTGCCCGCCGACCATGTTCAAATACACCAGCGGCACATCATTCTCGGTCACACGGGCCACCATCTGGTTGAGCCGCCAGGTGAATTTATCGCGAAAATAAGGCGACCCATTGGGCACCAACAGCAAATCCGCGCCACTTTCCACCATGGCTTCGCAGACATCAGGATACCACGCATCTTCACAAATCGGCGTGCCGATCCGCAGCGGGCCAGCATCCCAAGGCCCCTGCATATCGGCGCGTGAGAACAGGCGTATCTCGTCGAACACATTGAAATTAGGCAAGAAATACTTGCGGGTCGTCGCGTGGATCTTGCCGCCCTTTAAGACGAAATACGCGTTGTGCAACTTGGGCACCTCGGCCAACGGCCCGCCGACCCCCAGCATCGGGCCATCCGCACACTCCGCCGCCAACTGTTCAACCGCCGCGATCGCATCGCGCACGAACGCGGGCTTCAGGATCAAATCCTGCGTCTGGTAACCCACCAAAAACATCTCCGGCAGCATCACCATATCGGCGCCCGCCTCGCGGCCCTGCTCCCATGCGGCCTTGGCCTTGGCCACATTGCCTGCAATATCCCCGACGGTGGGGTTCAACTGTGCCATTGTCAGGCGGAAACGGTTGCTCATGGGGTGGCCTTTCACAGGTGTTGACCTCACTTAGTCCGACACGGCGGCAAGGGAAAGCCAAAGCCGTCAAATCGGCGCGAACCGCAGTTGTCTTGGCGCGCCCTTACCCCTATCCTCTCGTGAATCTATGAAGAAAGAAAAGCCTGCCATGATGCGCTTCACGCCTTATCTGATGTTAGCACCCCCCGCGATGGCCCAATCCGTCCAGACAAAACAGTATGACGATGGCGGCATCTACGAGGGCCAGTTCCTCAACGGGCTGCAACACGGCCAGGGCAGCTACGCGCTGCCCAACGGCTATCAGTATGAGGGCGAATGGTTCGAGGGCGAGATTCGTGGCGCAGGTACAGCCACCTTTCCCAACGGGTCTATTTATGAGGGCCAGTTCGCCGCTGGCAAACCCGAAGGCTTCGGCGTCATCACATTCGCCGATGGTGGCACCTATGAGGGTGACTGGCTCGACGGTAAGATCACCGGCCGCGGCATCGCCCGCTACGCGAACGGCGTCGTCTATGAAGGCGACTTCCGAAACGCCATGCACCACGGACAAGGCACCATGACCTCCCCGGGGGGCTATGTGTACGAGGGTCCTTGGGTCAATGGCGTCAAAGAAGGCGAAGGCAAAATCACCTACCCCGATGGCGCGATCTATTCCGGCACGCTGGCGGACGGTGAACGCGAAGGCGTTGGCACGCTGACCATGCCCGACGGGTTGATCTATGAAGGCACATGGAAGGCCGGCCAGATCGAAGGCACAGGCCGCCTGATCCAGCCCAACGGCGACATTTACGAAGGCGACCTGGTGGCGGGCAAACGCGAAGGCGCCGGCACCCTGACCTATGCCAACGGCGATGTGTATACGGGCGACTTCGCCAATGACAAACGCAACGGCACAGGCACGTTCACCGGCGCAGACGGCTACCGCTACGTTGGCGAATGGCGCGATGGCCAACAACACGGCACCGGCGAAATCACCTATCCGGACGGCTCCGTTCACGTTGGCGCATTCGTCAACGGTTTCACCGAAGGGCCGGGCAAAACCACCTACGCCGACGGCACCACCTTCGAGGGCGAATGGCAGAGCGGCGTGATCAATGGCCAGGGCGTTGCGACCTACGCCAATGGCGTCATCTATGAAGGCGCATTCCTGAACGGCAAGAACCACGGCGAAGGCACAATCCGCTACCCTGACGGCTACAGCTACGTCGGCACATGGGTAGACGGCAAACGCGAGGGCACAGGCGTCGCTACATTTGCGTCCGGTGACGTCTATCAGGGTGAGTTCCTGGGCGGCCAGCGCCACGGCACGGGCACGCTGACCAAGACAGACGGTTTTACCTATGAAGGCCAGTGGGACACCGGCGAAATTTCAGGCCTCGGTGTGGCAACCTACACGAATGGCGATGTCTATACCGGTGAATTCCGCTCAGGTCGCAGGCAGGGCAATGGCACAATGACCTACGCCTCAAACGGCCAGGTCGCCGAAGGCGAATGGCAAGACGGCGCGCTTGTCACTCAAAGCACAGGTAATCCATCAACCGAAAGCGTAACAGCCGAAGATCCGGCGACCGAGTGATCCGTTTCATCGACGCGACGCTGGGCAAATGGGTGCGGCACTTCTTTTTCGTGCTGCTGCGCAGCTACTACGCGTTGTTCTATAACGTCAGCGCGTCGGGCAAACACCTGCTGCAAGAAAAACCAGGCACGTTGATTCTCGCCACCCACGTCAGCCGCCACGACGGGCCGTTGATCTCTTCGATCCTCTATTCCACCGCGCGCATCCGCCCCACCGTTCACTACAATGAATACTATTCATGGGCACAATGGTTTCCCATGTTCGTCGCCGCCGCCATCCCGATGAGCTCCCCCAAGTCGTGGCCCGAAGACAAACGAGTTGCGCGCAAAGAACACACGCTGCGCGTCATTCACAAGGTGCTCGCCAACGGCAATTCCATCCTGCTGTTCCCCGCTGGCCGCGTGCGCCGACAACCCGAAGAAATCGTCGCGCCCTACCTGTCCGGCGTCCATGAGATACTGCGCGCAGAACCTGACACACCCGTCATGCTCGTCCGCCTCGACGGTCTGGGGAAATTCCAACGCACTACCTACGACGGGTTCTGGAGCTTTCTGGGCCGCAAAAAGGGCCGGCGCCACATCAGCCTCGAACTCACCGAGGTCACCGATCTCGAGCCGTCCATGGGACTGGCGGCGTTCAACGCGAAGCTGGAAAAGATGTTGAACGGGTGAAGGCGCGCAGGCGTCGGGGCCTTGCCGGTAACGCTGTGCGGACAAACCTGGAGTTCACGATACAAGGGCCAAGAACCGCTTTCAGTTGACACACGCCATGAATGGCGAAAGGCTTGATTGATATATCAATCTCGAGATTTCGAAGAAACGCCAATAATTCAGAGGGCCTCATGACACGGTTACGACTAGCAGCCTGCCTTTCTGCCCTATGGCTTTCGACGCCTGTCCATGCCGCCGTTGAAACCTGTATGGTTGGCACCTGGATCGCCGATATGCGCGACATCGCGGATATGATGGCGACGCAAATGCAGGGCGCCGCGGTCCCCGTAAACGGCGAGGTTTCAATGGAAATTCAGCCAAACGGCGCGTTTACTCTACTGGCAGATGACATGACCATCAATGTAAGCGTCCCTGACGTGCCCACCATGAGCGTCAAGGTTACGGGATACAGCGCCGGAAATTTTGATGCCGCTGACAATGCATTTATTGCCTCCGTCCATGACTATAATCTCGTTGGTGCAGCTGACGTTCTGGGGCAAACGATGCAAATTCCATTTTCCGCCGCAACAGGTCTCGGTGGAGGCGGAATCGGTTGGTTTGACTGCACAAGCAACAGGCTGCGCTTTGAGGAAACAAGCGGTGCCGCGGCAAACCGGATGCCGCGGATTTGGCGCCGTCGCTGAATTGATCTCACACAAACAGATCCGTCATGAGCGAGGCAGGCTTGGCTTAGGCCAAGACATCACGGAGCATAACGATTTAAACCGTTTCGCCCGCGTCTAACTTCCCCAGGAACACCTCCGCCTCGGCCAGCACTGTTTCGCGCTTTTCGTCGCTCATCCGATCCCAGACACGGTACATATTCCCCATGCGGTGATTGCCGCTGAACCGGTCGCGGTGACGGTCCAGAAAATGCCAATATAAAAGGTTGAACGGGCAGGCATCCGGCCCCGTCTTGTCCTTCACCTTATACGAACACTCTTTGCAGTAGTCCGACATCTTATCGATGTAATTCCCCGATGAAATATAGGGCTTTGACGCGATGATGCCGCCGTCCGCAAACTGGCTCATCCCGATGGTATTGGGCGCTTCGACCCACTCGAACGCATCCGCATATACGGCCAGATACCATTCATGCACCTGCGCCGGATCAACCCCCGCCAAAAGCGCGAAATTCCCTGTCACCATCAAACGCTGAATGTGGTGTGCATAGGCCTCCTCGCGGGTCTGGCTAACCGCTTTGTCCAGACACCGCATCCACGTCTTTCCGCCCCAATAGAACTGGGGCAGATCCCGTTTGTGATTCAAAGTGTTACACGTCGAATAGTCCGGCCCCTCAAGAAAATAGATGCCGCGAACATACTCGCGCCACCCAATGACCTGACGAATAAATCCTTCCGCCGCATTGATCGGCGCATCACCGTTTTTCCAGGCCTGCTCAACTGCGCGGCACACCTCCATCGGGTCCAGCAATCCGGCGTTCAGATACAATCCGACAAGCCCGTGATAGAGAAACTTTTCATCCCCCATCATCGCATCCTGAAAGTCTCCGAACCTGGGCAAACCGCCCTTGATCCAATGGGCCAGATGCTGGCTCGCCTGCCCCTGATCCGTGGCAAACCAGAAATCATCAAGATCGCCGAAATTGTCAGCAAACCGCGCCCCGACCAAATCCAGAACCTCCTGCACAACCGCGTCCGGTTCAAACCGCATCGGCCCCGAATAAACGACCGACCCAGGCGCCGGTTTGCGGTTGTCATGGTCATAATTCCATTGCCCGCCAGCGGGCTTGTCGCCCTCCATCATCAGGCCGGTCTTGCGGCGCATCTCGCGGTAAAAATACTCCATTCGCAACGCCTTGCGCCCCTCGGTCCATTCCTCGAACTCACCGTGCGACGCGATGAACCGGTCATCGGGCAACACGCGCATATTTAACGGCAGGTCTTCCAAAGCCTTGATAACACGCCATTCGCCCGCTTGCGTTGCCACAACATCGCCTGCATCAAACTCCTGTGCACGACGCAGCAACTCCCCGTTTAGCGTTCCTGTGTTATCTTCATCGTCAAGCCGCGTATAGGCTACGGTCCACCCGTCTCCTCGCAATCGAGCCGCAAATTTGCGCATCGCGGCAAACAAAAACGCAATCTTTTTCGGGTGATGGGGGACATACTCCGCTTCACCCATGACCTCTGCCATGACGACGACATCGGTATCACGATCCGCTTCGCGCAACGCCGACAGCCCTTGCGTCAGTTGATCCCCAAGGACCAGAACCAGCTTCACCACGGCACGGCCACCCCTGAATAGTCAAAAAACTGGCCGCTCTGCCCTGCGTCCAGCCCCAGCATCACCTCGCATAAATTGCGCGCAGAGACCTGTGCGCTGACCTTCTTGTGCCCCGGGTATCCGGCGGTAAATTCCGTGTCGACCGTGCCGGGGTGCAGCGCCACAATCACCGCATCACGCCGCTTGCGCCCGATCTCGATCGCGGCTCCGTGCACGATCTGGTTCAACGCTGCTTTTGATGCGCGGTACGAATGCCAGCCCCCGATCTTGTTATCCCCGATCGAGCCGACCCGCGCAGACAGCACTCCGACGACCGCGCGCCCCTCGCGCGGCAACAGCCTCTCCACTTGCGCCAGAACCATCGCCGGCCCAATCGCGTTCACCGCATAGATCTGCGCCATGCGCGCGCCCTCGATCGCGCCCAGCGTTTTCTCGGGCGCCCCGCCCGCTGCCAAAGTCCCGACGGCGACAAACACGACATCAAACGACCCTTCCAGCGCGCCAAAGACCCGCTGCACGCTGGCCCCATCCGTCACGTCCAATCCGTCGCCGGACCGCGACAGCCCTGTCACGTCAAACCCGGCTGCGCCCAATTCCTGCGCCACTGCGGACCCGATGCCACCCGACGCGCCTATCACCAATGCTCTTTTCATATCCCCAGACCTAGACCAGCCGGCCCCACGGTCCACCTGTCTTTGCTTTTAAAATATCCCGGGGTTTGGGGCAGCGCCCCAATCCGGTAACGTCAACCGCTCGCAAAGGGCAGTTTTTTGCCTCACCCCCCCTTTCAAAACGCCCGCCCATGGGTATAGTCAGCCCCATGATGCAAAGCGCACATATCCGGGCCCTCCTCGCCCTACTCCTTAGCCGCCTCTGAGCGTGCCTTTCGGCGCGACCGCTCAGAGGGTATGACGCGCCAAGAAATGCTAAGGAAATCAAGGAAATACCACAATGACCGATCAAGTTCTGATCTTTGACACGACGTTGCGCGACGGGGAACAATCCCCGGGTGCCACCATGACCCACGAAGAAAAGCTCGAAATCGCAGAGATGCTCGACGAGATGGGTGTGGACATCATCGAGGCTGGATTCCCGATCGCTTCCGAAGGGGATTTCAACGCTGTGGCCGAAATTGCGCGCCGCA
The DNA here is from genome assembly GCA_965655275.1 of Octadecabacter sp. Classification (GTDB taxonomy): domain Bacteria; phylum Pseudomonadota; class Alphaproteobacteria; order Rhodobacterales; family Rhodobacteraceae; genus Octadecabacter. The sequence continues at coordinate 12,980 of CBFHGD010000002.1, forward strand.
GTCAGGACGCCACGATCTGCGGCCTATCCCGTGCCAATTTCAAAGACATCGACCGCTGCTGGGAGGCCGTGAAACACGCCAAGTCCCCGCGCATCCACACGTTCATCGGCACTTCGCCGCTGCACCGCGCTATTCCCAACCTCGATATGGATCAGATGGCCGAGCGTATCCACGACTGCGTCACCCACGCCCGCAACCTGTGCGACAACGTGCAATGGTCGAGCATGGACGCCACCCGCACGGAATGGGATTTCCTCAAGCGCACGGTAGATATCGCGATCAAGGCGGGCGCCACGACCATCAACATTCCCGACACCGTGGGCTACACCGAACCGGTGGAATCCGCCGATTTGATCCGGCGCCTGATTGCCGAAGTCGACAACGCCGATACAGTGATCTTCTCCACCCACTGTCACAACGACCTCGGCATGGCGACGGCGAACTCGCTGGCCGCCGTGCAAGGCGGTGCGCGCCAAATTGAATGCACAATCAACGGCTTGGGCGAACGGGCAGGCAATACGGCCCTCGAAGAAGTCGTCATGGCTCTCAAGGTGCGCAGCGATGTCATGCCGTTTACGACAGGCGTGGACACACGCCGCATCATGAACATCTCGCGCCGCGTCGCCACCGTGTCGGGCTTCCCCGTGCAGTTCAACAAGGCCATCGTCGGCAAAAATGCCTTTGCGCATGAATCCGGCATCCACCAGGACGGCATGTTGAAAAACCGCGAAACATTCGAGGTCATGCGCCCCGAAGACGTCGGGCTGTCCGGAACCACTTTGCCTTTGGGCAAACACTCGGGCCGCGCCGCGCTGCGTGACAAGCTGGACAAGCTCGGGTTCGAGATGGGCGACAACGAACTCAAAGACGTGTTCGTGCGCTTCAAGGACCTTGCGGATCGCAAGAAGGAAGTCTTTGACGATGACCTGATTGCCCTGATCCGCCAGAACAATTCCGAAGACGACCGTTTGAAGCTCAAGGACCTGACCGTCATCTGCGGCATGAACGGCCCGCAAAAGGCGACGATGGTGTTGGAAGTCGACGGGGTTGATCACACAACCCAAGCAACCGGCGACGGCCCGGTGGATGCCACGTTCAACGCGGTCAAGGCGTTGTTCCCCCACAACGCGCGCTTGCAGCTCTATCAGGTGCATGCCGTGACCGAAGGGACCGATGCGCAGGCCACAGTGTCGGTGCGTATGGAGGAAGAGGGCCGTATCGCCACGGGCCAATCGGCGGACACCGATACGGTCGTGGCCTCTGCCAAGGCCTATATCAACGCGCTCAACCGCCTGCTGGTGCGCCGCGAAAAGACAGGTCCGGGCGCGGACACGCCCGAAATCCGCTATACGGATGCAGGTGAGTAAACCAGCCCAACCAAACGGGGCGGCGTTGCTCGTCGCCCCGACATCGCGAACGGCGGCGAAGTCTCGCCCAGGCCATTCCCGAAACCCCCTTTCCACCAAACGCGCCAAGCCCTATACACCGCGCACGTCCGGACCCGCAGGGGGAGTCGCGGACACATCAGCTATGGGAACGGCACTGTAATGTTTGGCTTAGGTAACCTCTTTTCGTCTGATATGGCGATCGACCTCGGAACTGCGAACACGTTGATCTACGTGAAAGGCAAGGGGGTCGTTTTATCAGAGCCATCCGTGGTCGCCTACCACATGAAAGACGGCGTCAAGAAAGTGCTGGCTGTGGGCGAAGACGCCAAGCTGATGCTGGGCCGCACACCCGGGTCCATCGAGGCCATTCGCCCCATGCGCGAAGGTGTCATCGCGGATTTCGATACCGCCGAAGAAATGATCAAACATTTCATCCGCAAGGTCCACAAACGTTCCACGTTCTCAAAACCGAAAATCATCGTCTGCGTGCCCCACGGCGCCACGCCGGTCGAAAAACGCGCCATTCGCCAGTCGGTTCTATCGGCTGGTGCGCGGCGCGCTGGCCTGATCGCAGAGCCGATTGCAGCCGCCATTGGTGCAGGCATGCCGATCACCGACCCGACAGGCAACATGGTTGTGGACATTGGCGGCGGCACCACAGAGGTCGCCGTTTTGTCGCTGGGCGACATCGTCTATGCCCGCTCCGTACGCGTCGGGGGTGACCGCATGGACGAGGCGATTATTTCCTATCTGCGCCGCCAGCATAACCTGCTGATCGGTGAAGCCACCGCTGAACGCATCAAGACATCTATCGGCACGGCCCGCATGCCCGACGATGGCCGCGGCCAATCCATGCAGATCCGCGGTCGTGACCTTCTTAACGGCGTGCCAAAGGAAACCGAGATTTCCCAGGCGCAAGTCGCCGAGGCCCTCGCCGAACCCGTACAGCAAATCTGCGAAGCCGTGATGACCGCGCTTGAAGCAACACCGCCAGACCTCGCCGCCGACATCGTGGACCGCGGCGTCATGCTGACGGGCGGTGGTGCATTGCTTGGCGAACTTGACCTTGCCCTGCGCGAACAGACCGGCCTTGCGATTTCCGTGGCCGACGAGAGCCTGAACTGCGTGGCGCTTGGCACAGGCAAGGCACTGGAATACGAGACGCAATTGCGCCACGTTATCGACTACGATAGCTGAATTCATCACCGGAGCCCCCCTTGGCCCGAGACAGAAACCAGACTGAAGATTTCGTAAGCCCCGTCCGGCGATTGCTGGTCGGCCTTTTGGTGCTGTTTATGCTTGGCATCTTTCTGATCTGGCGCATCGACAACCCGCGCGTCGAACGCCTCCGCATGATGGTGATCGATTCTGTTGTGCCCAGTTTCGACTGGGCTATGGCACCGGTGACGGGCGTGGTGCACTTGCTGTCTGATTTTCAGTCATACCAACGGCTTGCGCAGCAAAACTCGGATCTGCGCCGCGAATTGCAAGACATGAAAAGCTGGCGCGAAGCGGCCATTCAGCTTGATCAGGAAAACGCCCGCCTGCGCGACCTTATCAACGTACAGCTTGATCCGCAGCTCACGCGGATCACCGGTGTCGTCATGGCCGATTCCGGGTCGCCATTTCGCCAATCAGTGCTGCTGAACGTCGGCGCGCGGGACGGTATTCTGGATGGCTGGCCTGCAATGGATGGAATCGGGCTGGTCGGGCGCATTTCCGGAGTAGGCGGCGAAACGTCCCGTGTGATCCTGATTACGGATACGTCCAGCCAAATTCCGGTGACGATCCAGCCGTCAGGCCAACGCGCCATTTTGTCGGGGGACAACACGATCAACCCGCTGTTGCAGTTCATCGAAGACCCCGATCTGGTGAAACCGGGGGACCGTGTGGTGACATCGGGGGATGGCGGTGTCTTTCCCGCCGACCTTTTGGTGGGGCAGCTGGCACGGGGCACGGATGGACGCTTTCGCGCCCGCCTGTCCGCCGACCTGGAACGCCTCGAATTCTTGCGTGTCTTGCGCAGCCAGCCTGCTGCGCGCATCGAAGACGCGGGCACGCTTCTGGCGCCAATGACCCAACCGGTCCTGCCCATCATCCCTGAGCTGGACCAAGAAACCCCCGTTGATGAAGGCGTAGCCGATGGCTGACGCCCTAACCCGCCGTCGCTGGACCGGCCGGCTGACTTTCGCGATCTTGGGATTGCTGGTGATATTTTCACACCTTATCCCGCTGGAAACCGTGCCGCCCAGTTTGGGTGGCGTGTCCATTGAGCCGATAGAAACCGTCGCCACGATTGCCGAACAATCCGATCAACCTGCGCAAGTCGAACCCGACGTGCTGCGTGATCCGGCGCGCTGGATCGCGCCCGACCTGCTGATCCTCATCACGCTCGCATGGGTCGCACGGCGTCCTTCCTTCGCGCCCGCCCTAATGATCGGCGCGGTGTTCTTGCTGTCGGACCTGCTGTTCCAGCGTCCACCGGGGCTATGGACCGCGCTTGTGCTGATTCTTGCTGAAATCCTGCGCGCACGGTCGCGCCCCATGCGCACACTTCCGTTTTGGCTGGAATGGGCAACAGTCAGCTTCGGCATCATTACGATAACAATGATATACCGGTTCACATTGTCGATGGTTCTGGTGCCCCAAGCGTCGCTGGGGCTTACTTTGGTGCAATTGGGCGCTACATTGCTGTCCTATCCAGTCGTCGTGCTCGTTTCTTACGCCGTGTTCGGCGTAAGCCGTCCGGCGCCTGGCGAAGTTGACGCATTGGGACACAGAATATGAGACGCGGCCCCAAGGAAACCGAAGACGGCGCACGCCGCCTGTCACGACGCGCGGTCCTGTTGGGCACCGCGCAACTGGGTATTATTGGTGCCTTGGGCGCACGCATGGCGTCCATGCAAGTAGAACAGGCCGACACATTTCGTATGCTCGCCGAAGAAAACCGCATCAACGTCGGCCTTCTGCCACCTGCGCGTGGCTTGATCTTTGACATCAATGGCGCGGTGCTCGCTGACAACGAACAGCACTACACCATCACCATGACCCGCGAGGGCGCGGGCGACGTCGATGAGGTGTTGGCCCGCCTGTCGCGCATTGTCGCCATTGCCCCCGAGCAGCTTGAGAAGGCCCGAGAAGAGCTGAAAGAACGCAGCCCCTTCGTGCCCGTCACCGTCGCCCAGCGTATTTCCTGGGAAGATATTTCGCGCGTCGGCGTCAACATGCCCGCTCTGCCCGGTGTTGTTGTCGAACTGGGGCGTAGCCGGATTTACCCGCAAGGCGCGGACATGGCCCATGTCGTGGGCTACGTCGGCCCCGTGTCCGACTATGACCTGAGCCGGATCGAGGATCAGGACCCGCTGTTGCAAATCCCGCGTTTCCAGATCGGCAAGACGATGGTGGAAAACCAGCTCGAGCAGGATCTGCGCGGATCCGCAGGCACACGCCGGGTCGAAGTCAACGCCGCAGGCCGCGTCATGCGCGAACTTGACCGCGTTGAAGGCACCCAAGGCGCAGACGTGCAATTGACCGTGGATGCGCGGCTGCAAAACTATATTCAGGCCCGCCTGAGCGGTGAATCCGCTGCCGCCATCGTTATCGACGTCACCAATGGTGATATCACCGGCATCGGCTCCGCCCCCAGCTTTGATCCAAACGTCTTTGTGCAGGGCATCTCGGTCGTGCTTTGGGATGAACTCAACGAACGCGACATCGACAGCAGGCTGCACCGCCGCCCGCTGGCCGCGAAGTCCGTGCAGGGCACATATCCACCCGGATCGACGTTCAAGATGGTCACAGCGCTCGCCGCACTGGAAGACGGCCAGATCGGGCCGGATGAAACCGTGCGCTGCGTCGGGCACCTCGATGTCTCCGATGTGCGGTTCCATTGCTGGAAACGTGCGGGTCATGGCAACATGAACCTCAACGAAAGCCTCAAACAATCCTGCGACATCTATTATTACGACATTAGCCAACGCGTCGGCATCGACAAGATCGCCGCGATGGGCCGCAAGCTGGGGTTGGGCGAACGCCACGATCTACCCATGTCCGCGATCCGCACGGGCATCATGCCCGACAAGGACTGGAAACGCGAAGCGCGCGGCGAAGATTGGCGTATCGGGGACACGGTCAACGCGTCCATCGGTCAGGGCTACGTGTCGACGTCGCCCCTGCAACTGGCCGTGATGACAGCGCGCATTGCCACCGGGCGTGCCGTGAAACCCCGCCTTGTGCGCTCCATAGACGGGGTGGAAGAACCATCAGGCGCAGGCGAAAGCCTCGGTTTGAACGAAAACAACCTACGCCGCATTCGCAGTGCCATGTATGATGTCTCCAATCATTCGCGCGGCACCGCTTACCGCACCCGCAACACGACAGAAAACTTCAGAATGGCGGGGAAAACAGGCACCAGTCAGGTGCGCCGTATCACCGCCGAGGAACGCGCCCGCGGGGTGACCAGCAACGCCGATCTGCCATGGAACCGCCGTGACCACGCGCTGTTCGTGGGCTTCGCACCGGCCGACAACCCGAAATACGCGGTGGCTGTTGTGGTTGAACATGGCGGTGGCGGGTCCACGGCCGCAGCGCCCATCGCACGCGACGTGATGTTGCAGGCGCTTTACGAAGGCACGCCGCCGCTGTCCGCCTATCCGTCTGCCGTGCGTGGCCAGATCGCAGACCAACAACGCCGCCTTAGCGATATGATCCGCGATATCCGCCCCGGCCGCGGCAACGATCAGGCGTAGCGACATGAGTTATCTTGAATATCAGGTAAAATACGTCCCGGCCGGGTTTCGCAAACTGCTGTTCCTGAACTGGCCTGTCGTTTTCCTGATCACCGCTGTGTCCGGCTTCGGCTTTTTGATGCTGTATTCCGTCGCGGGCGGTGCGATGGACCCGTGGGTGAACCCGCAAGTGCAACGTTTCGGCCTCGGGATCGCGGTGATGATCGGTATGGCCATGGTGCCCATCTGGTTCTGGCGCAACATGGCCGTCGTCGCATACGCGCTGTCCCTGTTTTTACTGCTTCTGGTTGAATTCATCGGGGTTGAACGCAACGGTTCGCAACGCTGGCTCGACCTTGGGCCGATGGATTTGCAGCCATCAGAGCTGATGAAAATCGCGCTGATCATGTTGTTAGCCGCCTACTATGACTGGCTGCCGCTCAATAAGGTCAGCAAACCGGTCTGGATCTGCGTCCCGCTGTTGTTCATTGCGGCCCCGGCCTATCTGGTGCTCAATCAGCCCGACCTTGGCACCACCATATTGCTGGTCGCGGGCGGCGGCGCGATCATGTTTCTGGCCGGCGTCCACTGGGCCTATTTTGCCACCGTCATCGGCGCCGTCGTCGCGCTGGTTACGGCTGTGTTTCAATCGCGTGGCACCGGCTGGCAAATCCTTCAGGACTACCAGTATCGCCGCATTGATACCTTCATTGACCCTACCCAAGACCCTCTTGGTGCGGGCTACCACATCACCCAAGCCAAAATCGCTTTGGGCTCGGGCGGATGGACAGGGCGCGGATTTATGCAAGGCACCCAAAGCCGCCTGAACTTCCTGCCCGAAAAACACACAGACTTTATCTTCACGACGCTGGCCGAAGAGTTCGGCTTTGCCGGCGCGTTTGGTCTATTGACCCTCTACACCCTGATCATCATATTTTGCGTCATGTCTGCCCTGTCCAATAAAGACCGGTTCGCCTCCCTCGTGACAATGGGCGTCGCCGTGACGTTCTTCTTGTTCTTCGCTGTGAACATGGCGATGGTGATGGGGCTCGCACCGGTTGTGGGCGTGCCGCTTCCACTGGTCAGTTACGGCGGCTCGGCGATGCTGGTTCTGCTCGTGGCCTTCGGCCTTATGCAATCCGCGCACGTGCATAAACCGCGATGATACGCGCGCTGTTTTCCGCCGGTGACGCCGCTTGGCCCGAATACGCCAAGGCCCTGCCCGCCGCGTTTGAAGCCTTCGGACTGACGGTCGACCTGTCTCGCGATCATGCCCCTGAAACCGTCGACTACATCATCGCAGCCCCTAATGGCCCGGTGCGGGATTTCGCGCCGTTCACGCGCTGTAAGGCGGTGTTGAACCTCTGGGCGGGCGTCGAAGATATCGCGCCCAACCCCACGCTGACTCAACCCCTTGCCCGTATGGTCGACCAAGGACTGACGGATGGCATGGTCGAATGGGTTGTGGCCCACACCATGCGCCATCACATGGGCATTGATGCACATATCAACGGTCAGGACGGAGTCTGGCGCGACACTTTCCCGCCACTGGCCAATGACCGCCCCGTCGCCATGCTGGGCCTCGGCACGCTCGGCGCGGCTTGCGCGCACGCCCTTGCCGCTTTGGGATTTCCGGTCACGGGGTGGAGCCGCACCCAGAAAGACATCGCAAACATCACCTGCCTGTCCGGTGACGACGGGCTGCAAAGCGCCCTCAATGACGCACAAATCGTTGTGCTGCTTTTGCCGCTCACAGACGCCACAACCAACATCCTGAACGCCGGCACCCTCGCGCTGCTGGCGCAAGGTGCCTTCATTATCAACCCCGGCCGTGGCCCGCTGATCGAGGATGATGCATTGCTGATGGCGCTGGATCAAAACATCGCCCACGCAACGCTTGATGTATTTCGCACTGAACCCCTGCCAACAGATCATCCGTTCTGGGCCCACCCGCAAGTTACGGTCACCCCCCACATCGCCTCGACCACGCGGCCAAAAACCGCGGCCCTGTGCATTGCTGAAAACATACGTCGCGGGCAAGACGGCAAACCGTTCTTGCACCTCGTGGACCGCGCGAAGGGCTACTAGAACCGACCCAAGCGTCACCCATCCTGTCTTTGCTTTTCAAATATCCCGGAGTCCGGGGCAGCGCCCCGGTTCTACCAGGGGCCGCTTAATGCAACTTCGGCGGCTTGCTCGGGTCCATTCCGGGGTTTGCCCCCGGCTGGCTGGGCATCTGCGGCGTCGGCAAATCAAATCGCAACCCGACTTTGGCCACACGTTCGGACACTGGATCGCCCCCCTCAAGATGCGCCACGTCCAGCATGCCCGCCTCAATCCCTGAAAACACCAAGGCCTCGTTGACCGCCGCCGTCAGCGCGCCTTCTGCACCCTCAACCGTGCCGACAAACGCCAGCATATTCCCGCGCCCGCCGCCCTCATAGGTCACACCGCACAGGTAGGCTTCCACCGCCAGCCCTGCCGCTGTCGCCAGCTTGCGGTCCAACGCCTCCAACAGGCTTTCAGGCAGGCCGTTGGGCGCACTCAGCTCGGTGATCTGCCCGTCGACTTCCTCGGGGTCCGCTCCCAAAGTCTGCGCCAGCCAATCCACCGCTTCGGCGGGGATCAACATCGCCGATGGCGCCACACCCATATTCAGCGCTATGCCAATCCGCTGGCCCTCCAACATCTGCGCCATGCCGCGCCCCGACAACGCGGCATAGGGCGCAATATCCTTGCCATAAAACTCCGACATCCGTTCTTCACGGTCAAAAACCAGCACGAACGACTGATCCTCGACCTCAAACATCGCAGGCTTGATCTGGTCGCCTTCGGCGTCACCTTCCAACAGCATAAACAACTCACTGTCCGCCAACCGTTCGTAAAATTTCAGACGCGCAATGTCATCTTCTTCGTTGGCCGTCATCGCACCATGGGCGCGGTCAATTTCTGTCAGTTCAGTCATACAGGACCTCTTTCACACAGGTGCGCAGGTTGGGCAGCACTTCTGCCTCGAACCAAGGATTTTTCTTGAGCCATGCGGTATTGCGCCATGACGGATGAGGCAAGGAAAACGTGTGCGGCGCGTGATCCCGCCACGCCGCGACAGTCTCGCCCACGCCTGTCTTTACCCCGAGGTGATAGCGATGCGCCGCCGCCCCGACAAGAATGCGCAACCGGACGTCGGGCAGCGTTTCCATCACGCGGTCATGCCATGTCTGCCCGCAAATCGCAGGTGGCGGCAGGTCCGCGCCTTTCGCATTATACCCCGGAAAACAAAACGCCATCGGCACAATCGCCACGCGATCCACATCATAAAACGCGGCCTCGTCCACACCCATCCATGCGCGCAGCCGATCGCCGGAAGGGTCGCTAAAGGGGCGCCCGCTTTTGTGCACCCGCAGGCCCGGCGCCTGCCCTGCGACCAGCACGCGCGCGCTTGGTGCAAACCAAACCACCGGACGCGGCGTGTGGGCGGTGTGCGTTGCTGCAAATCGCTCCGCACAGATCTGGCAGGACTGGATTTCTTGGCACAGCGTCATGTCGGCAAGACTATGCCAAGCTCGCATAAAGGCCAGAAAAACCTAACAAATTTTCTCAACTCACCCTCAAGATGGTGTAAAGATTGGGAAACCACTGACATATTATAGCCAGATTGTTCTCTTATTAGGGACAATGCGACAATAATCTGTCACCTAAGACAGGGCGACCGAGGTATAATAGGCAGTAAATGCTTGAGTTTGTGAACGTCAGTAAGTCCTTTTGGACTGGAACCCAGCGCAAGGTGATCCTTGACCGCGCTTCTTTTCGCGTGGAATTGGGCAATTCGCTTGGTATTCTGGCTCCGAACGGCACGGGTAAGACAACGATCATCAATATGATGGCCGGCTTGGAAAAACCAGATGAAGGCATGGTAAATCGCACCTGCCGCGTGTCCTTCCCGCTGGGATTTATGGGCGGCGTCGTCAACCGCCACTCCGCGCGTGAAAACTGCCGCTATATTGCGCGGCTCTATGGGCTCGACCCTGATTACGTCGAGGCGTTCTGCCGTTGGATGGCGGGCATCGAAGAATACTTCGACATGCCCGTGGGCACCTATTCGCAAGGCATGCGCGCGCGCTTCACGTTCTCGCTTATGCTGTCGCTCGATTTTGACATCTACCTGATCGACGAGGGCATGCCCCAAACCACCGATGCGGAATTCAACCGCAAGGCGGGTGAAGTCCTCAAAGAACGACTGACCAACACCACGGTCATCATCGTGTCCCACCAGCCGGACACATTAGAAAGATTCGCCCGATCTGCCGCCGTCCTTCGGGACGGTCAGCTGATCATGTTTGACACCTTGGAAGAAGCGAAACAGGTCTATGACTACGAAACCCAAGGCACAGAAATTCCGGATACGACGCAGTTCCAGCACGGCTGAACAGGCCTCCACTGCGTCCGATCCGACACCCGAAACAGCTGCGCCAGCGCAGGCTGTGTCCGGGGACGTCGACAGCCCGCAAACCGTGGCGTCGGAAACCGACCTCGACGCGATCCGACAGGAAGGCCTGACCGGTCGCCAGCTGCGCATGGCGCGGCGCGTCGCCCAAAAGAACGGCCTTGCCGTCACGTCCGATTTTGATGCGGTGCGTCAGTTGCGCCAGCGCGGGATCGATCCGTTCCAACGCGCAAATGTGCTGGAACTCGTCGCGCCGAACGATGCACAAACCCAAAGGGCCGCAGGCCAGATGCAGGCCGCTGTCGCACGGGTGCCCGCAGATCAGGCGCGCGTGCAATTGCCCCAGACCGTGCAACGCAAGCAAACCCTACCCTCAACAGAACTGGGGCAAGACAACCCCGCCGAACGCCGTGCGAGCGAAATCCGGCGCATCCAGAAAGACATCGCCAAACGCCGCCGCCGCAACATGGCGTCCCTGTTTGGTCGCCTTGCTATTTTCGTGATGTTGCCGACCATCGCCGCGGGCTATTACTTCTACGTCATGGCCACGCCCATGTATGGCACGAAATCCGAATTCGTCATTCAACAAGCCGAAAGCGCAGGCAGTTCCGGCGGTCTTGGCGGGCTGTTCTCCGGCACGGGCCTTGCCACCCAGACAGACAGCACCACGGTGCAATCCTATATGACATCGCGTGAAGCGTTCATCCGACTGGACGAAGACCACGGCTTCACCGAACATTTCTCGGACCCCGAAATTGACGGGCTTCAACGTCTGGCCGAAGGGGCATCGCGCGAAGATGCGTACGGCGTGTTCCAGGACCATGTCCAGATCGGCTATGACCCGACCGAAGGCATCCTGAAAATGGAAGTCATTGCCGCGGATCCTTTCAAAAGTCAGGAGTTTTCCGAAGCTTTGATCAGCTATGCGGAAGAACAGGTTGACCAGCTGACCATTCGCGTGCGCGAAGACCAGATGGACGGCGCGCGCATCAACTACGAAGCCGCGGTGGAGCGGCGCGCAGAGGCGCTGGCCGCCCTTGTGGCCATTCAGGAAGAAGTCCAACAGGGCGATCCCGTGACAGAAGCAGCCGCGCTGCAACAGCGGATCACCACCTTGCAAATCGAACTGGATCAGGAGCGGCTTAACCTCGCCAGTTTGCTGGAAAACCGCCGCCCCAATGAATCCCAGGTCAACAGCGTGGAAACCCAGATATCCCTGCTTGAAAACCAGATCGGTCTGTTGCGTGGGCAATTGTCGGGTGGCGACGGCGGGTCCCTTGTGTCCAATAACGCGCGCTTGCGGCAGGCTGAGGAAAACTACCAATTCGAATTGCTGAACGTGCAAGCCTCCCTCGCGACAATGGACAGTGCGCGCATCGAGGCAAACCGTCAGGTGCGTTACATGTCGATTTCCGTCGCACCCATCGCGCCGGATGAAGCGACTTACCCCAAATCATTCGAAAATACCCTGCTGGCGTTCCTGATCTTTTCGGGCATCTACCTGATGATCTCGCTCACGGCGTCCATCCTGCGCGAGCAAGTAAGCTCTTGATGAAAGACGTTTCAATCGGGCCGGTGACGGTCTCCAATGATCGCCCGCTGACGGTGATCGCGGGGCCGTGCCAGTTGGAATCGCTGGATCATGCCCGCAGCATTGCCGAAGAAATGGCGCGCATCTGTGACGCCCATGGCGCGCAGTTCGTGTTCAAGGGCAGCTATGACAAGGCCAACCGCACGTCCCTGTCGGGGAAACGCGGCCTTGGCATGGACGAAGGGCTGGCCATTCACGCCGCGATCAAGGCCGAGTTCGGCTGCCCTGTCTTGACGGACGTTCACAGTGTTGATCAATGCGCGCCCGTAGCCGAAGTCGTCGATGTATTGCAAATCCCCGCGTTCTTGTGCCGCCAGACCGACCTGTTGTTGGCCGCCGGCGAAACCGGAGCCGCTATCAACATCAAGAAGGGCCAGTTCCTTGCACCGTGGGACATGTCCAATGTGGTGGCAAAAGTTGAAAGCACGGGCAACACACGTATCATGCTCACGGAACGCGGCGTTTCGTTTGGCTACAACGCGCTGGTCGCCGACATGCGTGCCCTGCCCGAAATGGTCAAAACAGGCTATCCGGTCGTGATGGACGCAACCCACGCTGTTGCCCAACCCGGCGGGCTTGGTGGATCCAGCGGCGGACAGCGCGAATTCGCGCCTGTTCTGGCACGCTCGGCCGTGGCGCTTGGCATTGCGGCCGTGTTCGTCGAGACCCATCAAGACCCCGACAGCGCACCATCTGACGGGCCCAACATGATCGCCCTGCGCGATATGGACGGGCTGCTCAAAACCCTCATGGCGCTGGATGCCATTGCCAAGGCGGACCCTGTTCGCCTCTAGCCTCCCTCCCCTAATCTGCCTAAACTCGTCCTGAATATTTCAAGGCGACCCGTCATGCATGTCCTTCGACTCATCGCAGTGCTTTTTCTGCTGCCCCTCACGATCCCCGCCGTCGCGCAAGAAGCCCCCAACGGCACCATCACAACCGAGCAAACGGCCGAACAGGACGCAGGCATCGCCGTGCGCATCCGTGAAATTCTGGGCGAGCTTGGCAACTACGAGGACGTGACAGTGACGGTGTCGGACGGGGTCGTAACCCTGCGCGGCACATCCAATTCCCTACCGGAGGCACAGGCCCTTGATGCGCTCGTCACCCGCGTTGAAGGCGTTGTCGCCATCAAGAATGACGTGACCGAAACAACAGACATCCGCCGCAGGCTTGATCCGGCGATAGACCGTTTCATCAGCCGGATGGAACAACTGGTCATCCAACTGCCCCTCGCCCTGATCGCGCTGACCGTGTTCCTGATCATCCTGTGGGTCGGCACCCGTGTTGCGCGTTGGCAGAACCCGTGGAACCGTATTGCGCCAAATGCGTTCATCGCCGACCTGTTTCGCACCGTCGTGCGCATCGCGTTTGTCATCGCCGGCATCGTGATTGCGCTCGATATCATGAACGCGACCGCCCTGCTGTCCACGATCCTCGGTGCTGCTGGCCTGATCGGTCTGGCGATCGGTTTTGCTGTGCGTGACACGGTCGAAAACTTCATAGCCTCCGTCATGCTATCAATCCGCCAGCCGTTTCGCCCCAACGATGTGGTCGAAATCAATGGCGACCAAGGCAAGGTCATTCGCCTGACCAGCCGCGCCACGATCCTGCTCAGCTTTGATGGCAACCACATTCGCATTCCCAACGCGACCGTGTTCAAATCGCGCATCATCAATTTCAGCCAGAACCGCGAGCGCCGCTTCTTGTTCACCATCGGCATCGACAGCGCAGCCGACCTCGGCGCGGCGCGCGATCTGGCCGCCCAAACCGTGCAGGAATTGCCCTTTACGCTAGATGAACCCGCCGCAAACGCCTGGATCGGAGAGATAACAGATTCGGGCATCGAGGTCGTCGTGGTCGGCTGGATTGACCAAAACGACACGTCAATCGCGCTCGCCCGTGGCGAGGCGTTGCGTCAGGTGAAACGCGCCCTGCAAGCCAGTGGCGTCACCCTACCCAACACGACCTACACCATCCAGATAGAAGGCCAGTCCCCCGACGCGGCCGCGAAACCCATCAGCAAAACACCCCAACCCGCCCTGCAAGACAGCGCCGAAATCGCGCCCGTGCACGCGGACGCCGAAGGCGCGCTGGACCGGCTGATCGACGCCGAGCGCGAGATCAGCGAAGGCGAGGACCTGCTGCGCGACGATGCCGCCAAGGAATAGCAATTTTGCACCAATTCAGGGCTTGATCCCCTGTTAGGATTTGCGTATCACCCACCTCGCTGCTGGGGTGTAGCCAAGTGGTAAGGCAACGCTTTTTGGTAGCGTGCACCGTAGGTTCGAATCCTACCACCCCAGCCAGCTTTCTTCTACATTGAGTTGACCTGCGCTAAGGGGCCAGCGATTGGAAATAAGGAGCCGACGGGCCCTCGAACTTCCAGTCCAAGGCAAACGGCAGGTGCGTTTGCGAAAATACTGGCGTTGCCAATAATGCAGTTGCTGCCGCCAAGACTGCTTTGCCAAAGTGCACCATGCGACCTTCTTTCGTTGGTTTGGAACTGTCGAAGTTCACAAAGTCAAAGGTGACACCGAACGCCCAGAAGGATTGCCTAAAACTTTTGGCAAGTGGCTGTAGCCGCGCAAAAATTATTCATTTTCCGCCGATCCGCCCGATCTTTGTGCAGTCTATGCTGCTGAGGGTGGCGCTTTTGCACGAATCTAGGCGAATGGTGGTGGGGTGGATCCATCGAAAGCTGGTTTGCAATTTGCTCAATAAAATGGCGATCAGCGTTAAACTGCCTATTTATTGCGCGGTGGGTGGACGTGGAAATTCAAACTGAGCGGGGAAGCTGGTCGATGCCAAAGCAATTCGCCTAACTCCTTTAGAACCGTCAAAGAAAGCCGCAAGATCAGCATGCTCGACAGCTCGCCCATCAAACAGCCCCGTGCCTTAGGCACAGCTGTCTTGTCGTCAAAGTCGCGCGGCGCTGCCAGCGTTATTGATGATCTGCACCAATCAGGATGTATGCGCCTGCTATTTCCGCGCGCTGACGCCTCGCTGGATGCTGTGCTTATAAACACGTCAGGTGGTGTGACGGGGGGAGACAAGATTTCGTTTTCTGCACGGGTCGGTCAGGGCAGTTCGATGACTATGACCACCCAAGCGGCTGAACGGGCTTACCGTGCACAGCACGCAGAAACTGGCAGGATCAAGAATGAAATCACCGTTGAGGCAAACGCCGCGTTGCGCTGGTTGCCGCAGGAAATGATCCTGTTCAACGGGTGTAATCTGGAACGACGGTTGAACGTCAGCTTGGCCCCGACCGCTACGGCCCTGATAGTTGAATCCATCGTCTTTGGTCGCGCCGCGATGAAAGAGACCTTGGATGAATTTCGTTTCAAAGACCGAATTTCTGTCACCCGTGACGGGGTTCCTCTTTATCTGGATGGTATTTCGATGGCCGGCAATGGCACCGCACATTTGGCGCATGA
The DNA here is from genome assembly GCA_965655275.1 of Octadecabacter sp. Taxonomy (GTDB): domain Bacteria; phylum Pseudomonadota; class Alphaproteobacteria; order Rhodobacterales; family Rhodobacteraceae; genus Octadecabacter. The sequence continues at coordinate 28,570 of CBFHGD010000002.1, forward strand.
AGCGGTCGCTAATACGGCTGGCGCAATGGCAAGCGTTGTATACGTCGCACCTGACGCCGAGGCCCAGTTGGGCCCAGTTCGCGAACAATTGCCAAACTGTGGCGGCGCATCGTTACTCGGCGAAGACGTCCTTGTCGTTCGTCTTGTGGCGTCGGACAGCTTCATGCTGCGTCAATCCCTTATTCCCGTTCTAGAGCGACTGTCGAATGCACCGCTCCCCACCGCATGGAAGCTTTGAATGCAACTGACACCTCGTGAAAAAGACAAACTCATAATTGCAATGGCTGCTGAAGTTGCCCGAAAACGACTCGCACGGGGTGTGAAGTTGAACCACCCAGAGGCCATTGCCCTGATTACCGACGCAGTCGTCGAGGGTGCACGCGACGGGCGCAGCGTGGCCGACATGATGACCTACGGCGCGACAATTATTACGCGCGATCAATGCATGGAGGGGATCGCTGAAATGATCCACGACGTGCAGGTCGAAGCAACATTTCCTGACGGAACCAAGCTCGTCACTGTTCACAACCCGATTAGGTAGGAGGCTGCGATGATCCCCGGAGAAGTTTTCACAGCCGCTGGCGATTTGACCCTGAACGAAGGGGCCAAGGCTATTACGCTTATGGTGGCCAACACGGGTGATCGCCCCGTTCAAGTGGGTAGCCATTATCACTTTGCCGAAACCAACGCCGCGTTGGACTTTGACCGTAGTGCCGCGCGAGGGCTTCGGCTGGACATCGCCGCAGGCACCGCCGTTCGGTTCGAACCAGGCCAACGTCGCGAGGTGTCGTTGATACCGATTGGCGGGTCACGGCGCGTGTTTGGATTCAACGGTGACGTCATGGGGGACTTGTAATGCCAACCCAAATCAAGCGTTCAGAATATGCTGCAATGTTCGGCCCCACCACGGGTGACAAAGTTCGGCTGGCCGATACGGATCTCATAATCGAGGTCGAACGCGACCTGACGACCTACGGTGAAGAAGTGAAATTCGGCGGCGGTAAAGTGATCCGCGATGGCATGGGCCAATCTCAGGTTACGCGGGAAGGAGGCGCAGTTGATACGGTGGTCACCAATGCGCTGATCGTCGATCATTCTGGCATCTACAAAGCCGACGTGGGCCTGCGCGATGGGCTCATCTACAAGATCGGCAAAGCGGGCAATCCTGACACGCAATCCGGCGTCGACATCATCGTTGGCCCAGGCACCGAAGTGATTGCCGGCGAGGGTCGCATCCTGACTGCGGGCGGGTTTGATTCCCACATACATTTCATTTGCCCTCAGCAGATGGAAGACGCTCTGCATTCTGGCGTCACCACAATGCTCGGCGGCGGTACGGGCCCTGCGCATGGTACGCTGGCGACGACCTGCACACCCGGTCCGTGGCATATTGGGCGGATGCTACAGGCAGTTGACAGCGTGCCGATGAACCTCGGTTTGTCTGGTAAAGGCAACGCATCGAAACCCGAAGCTTTGGTTGAAATGGTCAATGCTGGCGCTTGTGCACTGAAGCTGCATGAAGACTGGGGCACGACCCCTGCGGCGATCGATTGCTGCCTATCCGTGGCAGACGACATGGACGTGCAAGTGATGATCCACACAGACACGTTGAACGAATCTGGCTTCGTGGAAACCACCGTCGGCGCAATGAAAGGCCGAACAATCCATGCGTTCCACACCGAAGGCGCTGGCGGCGGCCATGCACCTGACATCATCAAGATTTGCGGCGACGCGAACGTATTGCCTTCGTCAACAAACCCGACGCGCCCGTTCACCGTGAACACGCTAGAAGAACACCTCGACATGCTGATGGTGTGTCACCACCTCGATAAATCCATCCCTGAAGATGTGGCGTTTGCCGAAAGCCGCATTCGTCGTGAAACCATTGCTGCAGAAGACATCCTGCACGACATGGGCGCATTCTCGATCATCGCGAGCGATAGCCAAGCGATGGGGCGTGTGGGCGAAGTGCTGATCCGCACATGGCAAACCGCCGACAAAATGAAGAAACAACGTGGCAGACTGCCTGAAGAGGTTGGTGAGAACGACAACTTCCGTGTTCGGCGCTACATCGCGAAGTACACGATTAACCCGGCAATCGCGCATGGGCTGTCGAGCCATATTGGGTCCATCGCAGGAGGCAAACGCGCTGACCTTGTTATGTGGGCGCCTGCGTTCTTTGGTGTGAAACCTGAAATGGTTCTAATGGGCGGGATGATTGTGGCGGCCCAGATGGGTGATCCTAACGCCTCGATCCCGACGCCACAGCCCGTTTACTCGCGGTCGATGTTCGGCGCGTTGGGCCGCGCAGTGGAACACACAGCAATCACTTTCATCAGTGCAGCGGCGCAAGCCAACGATATTCGCGGAACACTGGGTTTGACAAAGCAGACGTTCGCCGTCGAAAACACACGCAATATCGGAAAAGCCGATCTGAAACTGAACGACACATTACCGCAAATTGAAGTGCATCCTGAAACCTACGAGGTCCGTGCGGACGGCGAATTGCTCACGTGCCAACCTGCAAGCGAACTGCCGATGGCGCAGCGCTACTTCATGTTTTGATTGAGGAATCGATGGTAGATCAACGTATTGCGCAAACGGTCTTGCAGGCCGGTGAATGGAGCGGGCCTGCAGAGACATGCAGCCTCGACTATGACGCGCGCTTTGTGCGCCGAAAGGTGTTGACCACGGATGGCGGCCAGGATTTTCTAGCCGATCTGGCGCAAACGACGTCGCTTGAACACGGCGATGCGCTGGAGGTTTCCGATGGCACGCGGGTTGAAATTGTCGCCTCGCCTGAGGCTGTTTTGCAGATCACGGGCGCGAACCTGACACAACTGGCGTGGCATATCGGCAACCGCCACACGCCCTGTCAGATCAAGCCTGACATGCTGGTGATCCGCGATGATCCAGTTATTGGTCACATGCTGGAACATCTTGGCGCCACTCTAACAAGCGCCACCGAACCGTTCACACCAGAAGGCGGCGCTTACGGCCACGGACGCACCCATTCGCACGCCCACGGAGCAACCGCCCATGAGCACTGAAGCGGCCCTAACGCTTTCGCAGTGGCTGTCACCTGCGTATCCGTTGGGCAGTTTTGCCTATTCTCACGGATTGGAGGCGGCCATCGCCGAGGGTTGGGTACGGGACGCGACGAGTTTAGAACGCTGGTTAACGGATGTGTTGTGCGACGGTTCAGGTCACGCTGATGCGGTATTGTTATGTGCGGCGTTCAAGGCGCAGACGCTCGATGATTTGGCCGACATCGATGCCGTCGGGCGTGCCTTTGCCGCCTCAAACGAACGACTCCGTGAAAGCCTGAATCAAGGGATAGCCTTTGCCCGTACTACCTCGGACATATCACGAGCTGCGGTCCCCCCCCTACTCTTTCCCATTGGGTTCGGCTGGGCGTCAGCACAACGCGCCTTCCCTTTGTCGCTGACGGCATCCCTCTATTTGCACGCATTCATCAGCAACATCGTAATGGCCTGCCTGCGTTTGATGCGGCTGGGCCAAACCTCGGCCCAAACGATCATCACCAACCTGACCTCTGCTTGCGAGACCGTCGCCGCCGAGGCACAAACCGCATCTCTCGAGGATCTCTATTCCAACACCTTCATGTCCGACATCGCAGCAATGCGCCACGAAACCCAACAACCGAGACTTTTTCAATCATGACCCAAATGAATGGCCCCCTGCGCATCGGAATTGGTGGCCCTGTTGGGGCAGGCAAAACAACGCTGACTGCGCGGTTGGCACAGCTGTTGCACCCCACAACCTCGATTGGAGTAATCACCAATGACATCTACACGCAAGAAGATGCGGAGGCCCTGACCCGTATGCAAATCCTGCCCGCAGACCGCATCATCGGTGTCGAAACAGGCGGCTGTCCGCACACCGCGATCCGCGAAGACGCCAGCATCAATCTCGCGGCAATCGCGCAGATGCGCGAACGTCATCCCGACGTTGAAGCTATCTTGATCGAAAGCGGTGGCGACAACCTGTCCGCTACGTTCAGCCCCGAACTCGCCGACCTGACAATCTATGTGATCGACACAGCCGCAGGCGAAGAGATCCCGCGTAAAGGCGGCCCCGCTATCACAAAATCAGACATTCTGGTTATCAATAAGGTCGATCTAGCCCCTCATGTCGGCGCGTCGCTGGACGTGATGCAAAAGGACGCAACGCGGATGCGAGACGATAAACCGTTCGTATTCACCTCCCTGCGCGAAGGAGGCGGCGCAAGCGAAGTTCTGGCTCTAATTCGCCGGATGGGCGGGCTGTAATATCGGAGCGTTGCCGAGCGGAAGTTCTGGTATTCAATTTGTTTCTCCAGAGCCTTAACGACGGACAGTAGAGAACGCCTGCATCGTGAAGCCATCTTCGACAACAAAAACGAGGTGCGCCTTAGGGGGGATGTTAAAATTCAAACTAATATTCCAGAGTTGGAAATCGCGATGATTACCGCCAACCGATAAATCATTGTCAAGCTGCGGCGTGCACAGCTAATTCTTCAACCGCCACATCTGGCATCGATAAAACGTTGTAAAGAAATCCAGAAACAGGCGAACGTGTGCCCGACCTGGACCAAAAGTTTGCATGGGTTATTGTGGGCTTCCACGACTTACCTATCTTCGGGCAATCCCTCTACGACGCGGCGCAAGCCCAGCAAGGCGCACCTAAAACCAACGACGAAAGCGCCGATTTCTGGAGCAGGCGTTGCCAGCGCATCCGGCCCCGCACTATCGCGGCGGCTTCCTTACGCGCATCGGCGGCTGGCTGTCTACATACATCGACTCTGGAAGCCGCCGCTTCTTGTCCACACCAAGCCGCAGTGGCACCAGCTTTTTCGCCGCAGCGCTGTTTGTGTATGGTTCGGATGATCTAACCCGTGTGTTTCTTGTCGATGCTGACAACCAGCATGGTGCGCTCTGGCGGGTTTTCATCAAAAGCAAGTTCCCGTTTATAACGCGCTCGTCGGAAGGCGGCGGTTACAAAAGCCTGCACTTCAAATTCGGCTTTGCAAAACCGCAGGTCATGACGCTGGAAACGGCGCAGGACACATTCGAAATATGTCACATCAGGCCCGTTGCGGACAGCAACCTTCTACCTGACCTCGCCGAAATCAATGCGGAACTGGCGCAGCTGGAAAACGACAAGACATCGCGCGACATCGCAAAGCTGGCACACCTTGAAAGGTCTTTATTAGCGCTGCGCTCAACGGGTCCGGATCATGATATCGATAAGGCCCTGATCCACCTCTATTGTCTGTTTCGCGTAAATCACCGTCGGGCCCATAAACTATTGGGGCTTTGGTCGGACAATGAAACAGAACGAGGTGAGGCGGAGGCGGCGCAGGCGTTCCAGAAACACTTGCTTGGGGTCACCTCTCCTCTCGCTCTCGGGCGGCACGGCTATAATCCGTCGTTCCAGAACCTTGATCTCGATAAAGTCGAAGCAGAACTGCATGCGCTCATGTCAGATCTGGAACAGCTTGATGTTCGACCCTTTCTGAACAGCGGCACCCTGCTTGGCTATTTTAGGGATGGCCGCCCCATTCCCCATGACGATGACTTTGATCTGGGTATCCTTGTGAAAGGCGATACCGAGGATGACGCGGCTAAGAACTGGCGCCGCTTTGTCGCCGCAGTATCCGGAAAATTCAACATTATCGACAAAGGCAGCTTCGTCGCGATGACCCTGTCTGATGGCGTTCAGGTAGATCTGTTCCCCAGTTGGATCATCGACACTAACGTCTTCGTTCACCCGTATTGCTGGGCCGACGTCACCAAAGATGCACTCCTTCCCATGGAACGCATAAATGTTCGCGGCCGGCATTTTCCAATTCCGGCGAACCCGGACGCTGTATTAACCGTGAATTACGGACCCAACTGGCGTGTGCCCGATCCATTCTGGCGTTTCGACTATCGCAAGTCAGAGCAGAGATTCCGCCAAGCCCTCAAGAAATTCAAGGGCTGAACCGGGTCGCAATTACCGGCAATTTCGCCTCTACCAAATTCAGGGCTATCTAATTCCTACACGACGTTTTCAAAACGCTTGGGGATCGTGACCAAAGAACGTTTGCGAAGTTGCCCGGGCTTGTTGAGCGCATACAGGGGTCGGCGCCATTTCATTTCAAACCGTGCGGAAGCGAAGCGTTCGTCTCCGTCGACCGGATCCATCATCAAGACGTCAGAAAACGCTTTGTCTCGCTTGACCTGATGTGCTGTCCAGCCTTGATCTATTCGATCCCGGTCATTCAGGCGCTCGGCTGATACCGATCTGTCGACCGAGCCAAAATGGAACATGAACAGGTTTGGATCAATTCTGAAATTCCTACCCTTTACGCGATGATACCCTGATCCCCATTGTAGTGGTTCAGACAAGACAGCTGGCTTCGTATAACGATGGGACAACACAGCAAAACGGCGCTGCGCCAGAAACGGCCTGTCGCTCTCAATTCCCGTTTCTGTATCTTCTTTTTGAATAACATCGAGGCCAAGCCCGGAAATGCTTCCCTTTATCGATAATCCGGAAAGATAGTCTGAAAGTGGGGTGTTTAAATCCGGATCAACAACGAGGAATTCATCAATATCCGTGCCAATTACAATATCGTAACCCATTTCAGTAAAAAGTTTCTTGGCCAATTCTGATGCACGCTTGGCGCGGAATTTCTCACCAACAACGACGTTCCGCTTAACAAACTCGTGCCGAATTACATTCACCCCTGTGTCCTTGTCAGGAATAGGCTGATCCATTCCATCAAGCTGAATATATAGATTTTCTGCGCCGAAGCATGATGAATAATATTTGATCCAACGATCCGTAAACATCACATCATTTCTAACGGACGTAAGGACAGCAATTTTCTTATTATTCATCTTTTGGCTTTCCAGTGACCGTAAATAGAAAGCCCCTTTCTCAAAAAAAGGGAGTTCTTTCATCCAGTTAGTTAGAATATTCTTATCATTGAGCTTGGTGTCTATCAATGCCAGACAGCTCAAGGGCCAACAGGACTCAAGACGGGAGAAATGGTGCACCCGAGAGGATTCGAACCTCTGACCCCCTGATTCGTAGTCAGGTACTCTATCCAGCTGAGCTACGGGTGCATCACGGGCGATTTAGCGACCCTGCCGCCCCATTGCAAGGGGCAAACTAGGCAATCGCGGGGGAAAGTGTCAGGTCGGATTTGGGAAGGCTGATCATAAACCGTGTGCCTGTCTCATCCGTGCGTTCCAGATCGAGGCGCCCACCGTGTCCGCGCACCAGTTCGGCCGCAATCGCAAGGCCAAGGCCGGAGCCTCCCCGCGTGGTGCCCCCCTGAAATGCCTCAAACAGATGTTCGCGCGCTTTCGCCGGCAAACCCGGGCCGGTGTCGGTTACGATTATCTGCCAGACGCTGTCGTCCTCTCGCGCCTCGATCGCGATCTCGCCTTCTTTGCCGCTGGCGACAATGGCCTGGCGCGCGTTGCGCACAAGGTTGCCCAACACGCGGTAAAGCTGTTCCCCGTCAGCGCGCACTGTCAGGCCCGCAGGGATGTCTTCGGCGAACGACACGTCATGCTCGCCCGCGGCAAGGCGTTCACCCGCAATCACATCATCCACAATCTCGGCCAGTGACACCCGGGTCAGGCGCGGTGCAGGTTCATCCACCCGTCCAAACGCCATGGTGCTTTCACACAGGTTCACCGCGCGGGTGATCGAATTGACCAACTTGGGTGCCAGCCTGCGCACTGTCGGATCCTCCGACGTTTCGATGCGGTCGGTGAACAGCACCGCAGACGTCAGGATATTGCGCAAGTCATGGCTGATCTTGCTGACCGCACCGCCCAACTGCGCCAGCCGTTCCTTTTGCTTGAGCGCGCCGGTCAGTTGCGTCTGAAGGCTCGCCAAGGCTTCTTCGGCTTCGCGCAATTCGGTGATACCCGCGGTCGGCATAATGATGCGCCGCGCGTCTTCGGGGGATTTGGCGTAGGCCTGCATGTGGTCCACAACGCCCTTGATCGGTTTTACCAGAAATCGCCGAACTGCAAGAAAAAGCAGGCCCGCCGTTACAATCGAAATCACCGCAGACAGGATCAGAATGCGTATGCCGTAGTCAATCAACGCCATACGCAAGGGTTGGGTCGGCAGCGTGATCTCGATTAGCAAACCACCATCCTGCACCGGATTACCGATCACGCGGATCACCCGTTCCTCGGTGTCCCACAAGCGCACCAAGGCATCGCCAATCAACATCCAGGCAGGTGGGTCGCGCATGTCGAACGTCTTGTGAATGGGCGACGGGATCGGCGAGGACAGGATCAACTGGCGCACTTCATCACGGCGTAAAACCACGTTGTAGACGCCCGCGTTTTCCAACAGCTCCGCCTCGAGCTGGGGACTGATCATGTCTTCGGCCAACAATGCCAGCGACGCGATCTGCGCGCGTTCCAGATGGTTCAGGAAGTAGTCTTCCCGAAACCGCGCCACGGACGGCACAAAAATCAACAACTCCGCAATCAACACAAACACCGTCGTGAGGATCAAAAACCGCCCTGAAAGGGTATTGAGCATTGCGCGCGTCCGTTCTGTTCAGTCTTACGGCAGCCAGCGCTGCATAAATCCAACGATCCGTTTGACCATGACACTGTCAAACAACCTGGGGCTAAAATAGGCACCCGCTGCGCGTTTGTTAATCTCGGATATGGTCGGATAGGGTAAAACTGTGCCCGCAATCGCGGACATTTTCATTTTATTGGCAATTGCCATGGCCCACATGGAAATCAGTTCGCCCGCCATAGCACCGACAATCGACGCACCAACAGGTTTGCCTTTGACCACCATAACCTTGATCAACCCTGTGGTCTTACCTTCGGCAATGGCGCGGTCGTTCTCGTCATAGGGGAACCGGACCACTTCAAGCTGGCTGCCGAATTTCTCCTGCGCCTGCGCTTCGCTCAACCCCACTTGGGCCAATTCAGGGTCTGTGTAGATCGCCGATGGGATGTGGTCCGTGCGCTGCTTGCTCGGCAGACCGAACAGCATGGAGCGGATCACCACCCCCGCGTGATAGCCCGCCACATGTGTGAACTGCAGCCCGCCAGCCGCGTCGCCCACTGCGTAGACTTTCTTGTTGCTGACGGAGCGCAGGTTCGTGCCCACGTCCACCCCGCCACGGCTCCACTTTACGTCGGCCTTATCCAGATCGAGGTTTTCAACGTTCACCTTGCGCCCGACGGCCATCAACAGATGCGAGCCTGTGAAATCGCCCTTGGACGTGTGCACGGTGACTTTGCCTTTACCGCCGCTTACCTTTTCGGCCAATGCCTCCTCGACAATCTCGACACCCTCAGATCGCAGTTTATCCAGCACAATCGCCGCCATTTCAGGGTCGTCCTTGCCCATGGCCTTGGCACCCTCGATCACCGTCACCTTGGACCCCAGCCGCAAATGCGCCTGCGCCATTTCCATGCCGATCGGCCCACCGCCGACGATGATCAGATGCTCGGGCCGCTCTCGCAAATCAAAGATGGTCTCGTTGGTATGAACTTCGACACCGTCCAATCCCGGAATCGGCGGCACAAACGGGCCGGACCCTGTTGCCACGATAAAACGGCGCGCCTTAATCACAGTGTCCCCCGCCTGCACTTCGGTCGGGCTAATGAATTTGCCAAATTCGCGGATCACATTGACGCCGAACCCTTCAAACCGTTCCTGACTGTCCACGGGTTCAATCGTTTCAATCACGCGGCGCACGTGGTCCTTTGCCGCCGCGAAATCCACATCCGGCATCACGGCCGTCACGCCCAGATCACCGGTATGGCCCATCGCATAGGCCTGTTTGCCCGCGGCGATCAACGCCTTGGACGGCACGCAACCGTAGTTCAGACAATCGCCCCCCATCTTATGCCCTTCAAGCAGGACCACAGACGCCCCCATCTGGGACGCGCCCGCCGCAATCGACAACCCGCCGGACCCGGCACCAATAATGCAAACGTCAGTTTTGATACGTTCCATGATTACAGGCCTTTCTTGCCGCGCACGGCCTTGATGAGGATCGGCAGCACAGCCAGCACACACAGGCCGATGATTGGCAACAAGATGTGTGGCTCGAAAATAATGCCAAGGTTTGGCGTCTCACCGGCGGCGAACACTTCACCAAGCCCGGCGCCCACAGACGTATAAACAATGGACCCGGGGATGATGCCAAAGAACGTCGAGATCACGAAGCGGCGCAGGGGCACCTCCAAGAACGACGGAATCAGGTTCGCCAGAAAGAACGGCACCGCAGGCACCAGCCGGATCAGAAACAACATGGACCACTGGTTTTCGTCGATCCCGTCTTTGATCTTTTTGACGATGCCTTCCGACCCTTCCAGCTTTGCACCCAACTGCTTGCCAAACCCCCAACGCGCAGCGAGGAAAATACCCGTCGCGCCCAGCGTTGCAGCGATAACGTTGACCAAGAATCCAGGGAACGTGGCAAACAGGAACCCGCCCGCCAACGTCATGATCGTGGCACCGGGCAGCGAAAACGCCACCACCACCGTATAGATGACGATGAACGCCAGCACGGTCAGCAGATAGTTCGCATCGCGAAAATCAATCAGCGCCTCGCGATTCTGCGCCAAGGCGTCAAACGTCAGATAATCACGCAGGAAATAGGCCCCAAAGATCGCCACAACCCCGATCACAATAATCGGTAGGCGTTTCAGAATGGCATTTTGCTCGGGTGTATCGCTCATATGGCTCACGTCATGTCCTCAGGCTTTGTTCAGTTGCACCCTAGATGGCGTAGCCTGCCCAATCCCGATAGCCCTATCACGCCCCGTTGATGGCAGGTGACCGATTGGCGGGGTTTTGTTGCAAATGTCGTGAATACTGTAACATTGCAGACAGGCACAATCGGGCTTTGTTGCAGGATTTCGGCGCGTGGCGCGTTGACAGCCCACGCGAACATGCCTAAAGCACGGGCTTCGAGATAGAACAGAGTTCGAATCCGTACCGGGTTCGCTCACAGACCGGAGAGACGCAATGAAGCGCACATTCCAGCCATCAAACCGCGTTCGCAAGAACCGCCACGGTTTTCGTGCACGTATGGCCACCAAAGCTGGCCGCAACATCCTGAACGCACGTCGCGCAAAGGGTCGCAAGGAACTGAGCGCGTAAGCGCGCGGCGGGGTCGCATGACTTCGCTTGTGGATAATACTGAAACCGTCTCGGGTCGGCCTGCGGCGGTTTTTGCACGTCTTGAGGTCCTCAAGACACGGGGCGACTTTGTCGCTGCATCCAAGGCCCGCTATCAAACCGCCCCCTCCCTGACCGTGCAAATGCGCAACCGCGATGACGGTGACCCGACAGTGCGCGTGGGTTTCACCTGTTCCAAGAAGGTCGGCAATGCGGTCGCGCGCAACCGCGCCAAACGGCGTCTGCGCGAAATCGCGCGGCTCGACCTGCCCCGCCTCGCCAAGCCCGGTCATGATTATGTGCTGATCGGCAAAAAAGACGCGACCGCGACCCGCGACTTCGAGGCATTGCGCGCAGATTTCGCCAAAGCACTGGCAAAACTCGCATGACTCCCCTCGCCTTCATCGTGTCCCTGCCCATCCGGTTTTACCGCACCGTGTTCAGCCCTTGGGTCGGCCACGGTTGCCGCTACCACCCGACCTGCTCTGCCTACGCCATGGAAGCCCTGCGCAAACACGGCGGCGTTAAAGGCACATATCTGACAGTGCGCCGCATCGGACGCTGCCACCCGTGGGGCGGAAGCGGCGTGGACAACGTGCCCGACTAGCCGGAAATTTCTGCTCTGCGGACAAAGTGGGCTTTCGTTGTGGGTGATCCCGGGGCTGCTTTCTGCATGCGCCGTCTCGGCGGATTTGAACGGTTCTTCAAGGGTTCGTCACGTCTCCTGACCCGGCGCGATGTTGACAAGCCAGCCCTCGCGGCTGTACCCGTCTAGTATGTTCAGTCAAAAGTGAACAACGGAGCGGCAGTGGCGCAAAACACTTTTTCAACCAAGGGTATCACCAAGATTTACGGTGAAGGGCGGTCTGCCGTCCATGCGCTGCGCGGCGTCGACCTGGATATCCCTGAGGGCGAGATTGTTGTGCTGCTTGGGCCTTCCGGCAGCGGCAAATCCACATTGTTGAATATCATCGGCGGTCTGGACCGCCCGACGGACGGTGACGCCTTCTTTCAAGATCAGAATCTGTCAGAGATGAGCGACAAACAACTGACTCAATACCGCCGCAACCATGTGGGTTTTGTATTCCAGTTCTACAACCTGATGCCGAGCCTGACCGCCCGCGAGAACGTCGAACTTGTGACCGAGATTGCCCGCGATCCGATGGATCCGGACGAGGCGCTGGCGATGGTCGGCCTGCGTGAGCGCGTGGACCATTTCCCCGCCCAGCTTTCGGGCGGGGAGCAACAACGGGTGGCCATTGCGCGCGCCGTGGCGAAGAATCCCACGGTACTGTTTTGCGACGAACCTACTGGCGCCCTGGACAGCATGACGGGTCGCGCGGTGCTGAACGTTTTGAAAGACGTGAACGAGAAACTTGGCGCCACAGTGTTGATCGTGACCCACGCCGCGTCGCAAGCGGCCATGGCCGACCGGGTGATCCATTTCGCCGACGGCGCCATCCGCGAAATCGTAGTGAACAAGAAAAAACTCACCCCCGAAGAGATCGACTGGTGAGCCCGCTTGATCATAAGCTCCTGCGCGACTTGTGGCGCATGAAAGGTCAGGCCTTCGCCATAGGCATGGTCATCGCGGTCGGGGTGGGCATGCTGGTGATGATGACCGGATTGGTCACGTCGCTGAACGAGACACGCAGCGCCTATTACGAACGTTACCGTCTGGCGGAGGTTTTCGCCCCCGTCACCCGCGCGCCGGATCGTCTGGCAACGCGGCTCGCGGCGATTGACGGTGTCAGCACAGTGGAGCCGCGCGTGACAGGGGCTGCCCTCATTGATGTGGCAGATTTCGACTTACCTGTGCAAGCGCAGGCCGTGTCGCTGCCAGATCTGCACAGCCCGCGACTGAACGATGTGTTCCTGACCGACGGGCGGATGATTGACAGCGATCATTCAGACGAAATCCTACTGCTCGAGGCCTTTGCCAAGGCCCACGGTATTCGGCCAGGAGACCGCTTGTCAGCGACGATGAACGGCGCGCGGCGTAACTTTCAAATTGTCGGCCTCGCCCAAGCGCCTGAGTTCCTCTACACGACCGCGCCGGGTGAATTGATCCCCGACGATGCCCGCTTCGGGGTGGTCTGGATGAGCCGCTCGGCGCTGGCCGCTGCCTATGACATGGACGGCGCGTTCAACGAAGCATTGCTTTCCCTTTCGCGCGGGGCGAACGAAGCAGCCGTGCTGGATGCCGTGGACCGTATTCTTGACCCCTTTGGCGGCACGGGGGCCTATCCGCTGGCTGACCAAGCCTCCAACCAGCTGGTGAGTGAGGAGATTGGCGGGCTAGAGGCCGCTGCCGTGGGCGTGCCGCCCATCTTTCTCGCTGTCGCGGCCTTCCTGCTCTACATCGTGATCAACCGCATGGTGCAGTCCGAACGCGAGGAAATCGGGCTGATGAAGGCGTTTGGCTACACCAACGGGGAAGTGGGCGCACATTACTTCAAACTGGTGCTGGCGATTGCCATCGGCGGGGCGCTGGCGGGATGCCTGATGGGTATCGCCGGCGGGCGCGCACTGATCCAGGTCTATGTTTCCTACTTCAAGTTTCCGTTTCTGGTGTTTCAGCTTGATCCGGCGTCTTTCGTCACCGGCGTCACCGTCAGTATCCTGTCGGCCTCGGCGGGCGGGCTTCTGGTCTTGCGCAGCGTCTTTGCTTTGACGCCTGCCGCCGCCATGCGCCCCCCTGCCCCCGCCGATTACAGCCGCACAGGCGCGTTAAGTCAAAGGATGAACCGCTTTCTCGATCAACCCTCGCGCATGGTCTTACGCCGGATCACCCGCCAGCCCGGACGAATGGCGGGGGCGATGATCGGCATTGCCTGCGGCATGGCGCTCAGTGTGTCGATGATCACGATCTATGCGGGCTTTGATCGCACCATCGACCTGACCTTCAACGTGATGGACCGCAGCGACGTGACGGTCAGCTTCACCCATGCCGCGTCCGAGGCAACCATATTCGAGTTGCGCCGGATGGAAGGCGTACAACTGGTGGAACCCGTGCGCCATGTGCCTGCCGTGCTGCGCAGCGGGCTGGCCACGCATCGCGGTGTTATCAGCGGGCTTGCCCCAAATGCCAGCCTGAGCCGTGCGCTGAACAGTGATTTGGCCGAGATACCTATGGAGGATGGCGGCGTCGTCTTGTCCACGGCTCTCGCAACCAAGCTGGACATCCGTCCGGGCGACATCCTGACCGTTGAGGTGCGGACCGGACGCCAGCCGGTGTTGCAAATCCCCGTCACGGCTGTGGCCGAAAGCTTGCTGGGCGCGCCTTCTTATATGGATCTGGACGCGCTCAACCGTGCCCTGCGCGAACCCAACCGGGTGTCCGGCGCGTATCTGTCGATTGATGAGGCCCAAGCGAGCGACATCTACACTGCACTGCAAGACATGCCGACGGTCGCGGGCGTGAGCCTTAAAAGCCAAGCCGAGATTGCCTTTCAGACGCTGATGAACACGGGCGCGGGTGCCATCCGCTATGTCATGGGGGCCATCGCCTTCGTGATCACCTTCGGCATCGTCTACAACGCCGCGCGCATTGCCTATGCCGAACGGTCGCGCGATCTGGCAAGCCTGCGGGTGATCGGGTTCACGAAGGGCGAAACGGCCTTCGTGCTGCTGGGCGAACTGGCCATCGTTACGCTGGTGGCCCTGCCGATCGGTAGCCTGTTGGGCTATTATCTATCCTTCGGGATCGCCGCGGGTTTTTCCAGCGAGCTCTACCAGATTCCCGCCATTTTTGACCCCGCCAGCTATGGCTTTGCCGCCATGGTCGTGCTCGGGGCTGCCATGGCTTCTGGCTGGCTTGTGAAACGTGATATCGATCGGGCAGATCTCGTCTCGGCCCTGAAAACAAGGGAGTAGCCATTATGGCGAAAGCAAAGAAACGATCCCGCCTGATCCTGACCGCAGCAACCGTGGTGCTGGTTGGTGGCGCATTGGCGGTGGCGTTCTGGCCCAAGCCGACCATGGTCGACATGGGCACAGTAAGCGTTGGCACCATGCAACTGACCATCGACGAGGAAGGCCGCACCCGTGTGCGCGACGCCTATATCGTGTCCACGCCCGTTGCCGGCCAGTTGCAGCGCGTCAGCGTTCAGCCTGGTGACCCTGTCGTGCGCGGCGAGACCATCGTGGCCCATATGCGCCCGACCAATCCTGCTGCATTGGACGTGCGGACCCGCGAACAGGCGCAAGCTGTCGTCGATGCGGCTCAGGCGGCACTGCGCGTGGCCCGCGCCGATCTGAACGCGGCTATTGCCAACCGTGATCTGGCGCAAACCGAACTGGGCCGCACCGAACAGTTGGTCGAGCGGGGCATTTCCAGCGCTGCCGCCCTGGACAGTGCCCGCCAGCGTTCCCGCGTTGCGCAGGCCAATGTCGATACCGCCGAGGCCGCGATTTCCATGCGCGAAGCCGAAATCGCCAACGCCCAGGCGCAGTTGATCGGCTTTGATGATCGCGGATTGGCCGCCGCACTCGGCCCCACGTCCGACGACATCCCCATTCGCGCCCCGGCCGAGGGTCGCGTCCTACGGGTTATCCAGCAAAGCGAAACAACCTTGCCAGCGGGCGCGCCGATCATGGAGATCGGAAATATCGAGAACGATCTGGAAGTTGTCGTCGAACTTCTCTCAATCGATGCCGTGCAGGTCACGGTCGGCGACCCCGTGGTCATCTCGGATTGGGGCGGTCCGACAGAACTGACAGGTGAGGTGGCGCGTGTAGACCCGTTCGGCGTTACGCAATTTTCGGCCCTTGGCGTGGAAGAACAGCGGGTCAATACCGTGATCGCCTTTACCAGCCCATCGACTGATTATGCCGGTCTGGGCCACGGGTTTCGGGTCGAGACCCGGATTGTGGTTTGGCAGGCCGAAGACACTTTGATCGTTCCCGCCAGCGCGCTGTTCAGAAACCGCGACGCTTGGGCGGTATTCGTTGTGGTTGATGGAACAGCCCAGCTGCGCACCATCCAGATTGGCCCGAACAACGGGATCGAGGCGCAAGTCACGGATGGATTAACGCAGGACGACCGCGTAATCCTTTACCCGTCGTCCGGCCTGACCGACGGCATGAACGTGGCGGAACGAGTCACAAACTGAAGATGGCAATGCGTGACTTTCCAAGACGCTCTTGGTCGACGGATCACGCCCCATCGATTTCCGTTTTGCTTTCCACCTGATCTCGCGAACATCCTGAAAGACACGTCACTGCTTCTCGAACGAGATCACGACCTGACCGATGTCGAACCCGAACCGTTTGACGTAGGCGATGTTGAGCAGTCGGTTGTCCGTTTGTAGCCACATCCAGTCATCGAATTGCACCCGCAGCGTTTCCGTTGGCCCGTCGGCTGACGGCACCGGGAGGTCAATCTCGTAGACCCAATTGAACCTGTCGCCCTGTTCGCGCCCGAACGCGGTGCCGATCACCCCGGGGGCTGTGCCTTCCCACGTCTGGTCTGCAACGATCGGGCCGGTTTTGCGCAACGTCCAGATGCGTTGTTCGACCGACCCGTCCTCATAGACAAAATCTTCGACCAACCGCAGCCGTTCTCCGTCCCAATCGCCATCAAGGGTCACAACAAACTGGCGCCGCACCGTGCCAAGGATGTCCTGGAACTGCCCATAGGCGACAAGCTCCCCGTCAAAGAACTGCTCTAGGTCAAGCTGGCGGTCTGAAAGGCTGTCGTCGTCGAAAGACGGCTTGCCGGTGCAGGCAGCAAGAAAAACGAAAGCGGCAAGGGCGAGGTGTCTCATGCCAATGATACGCGGCGCAGGCCATGCCGGATGACAATTCGTATCCACACGGGGTGTGCCCCTGTTGCGCACAGGGTGTGCGGGCCTCTTGCCTGCCCTTCAACCGCTCTGTATTTGATCGCTATGCTTGATGACGCCGATGATATTCACCCGCTGTTTTACGGCGCGCCCAAAACGACGGAGTTCAAGAAACTCCGCAAACGGATCGTGCAGAATACGCGCGAGGCGATTGAACACTACGGCATGATCGAAGCCGGTGAAACCCGCCCCAAATGGCTTGTGTGTATGTCTGGCGGCAAAGACAGCTACACCCTGATCGCCGTGCTACATGAATTACAGTGGCGCGGGCTGTTGCCCGTTGATTTACTGGCCTGCAACCTCGACCAAGGGCAGCCGAATTTTCCCGCAACGGTGCTTCCCAAGTTTCTTGGCGACATGGGCGTGGATCACCGGATCGAATATGAAGACACCTATTCGATTGTGATGGACAAGATCCCGCAAGGTCAGACGTTTTGTGCGTTGTGCTCCCGCTTGCGGCGCGGAAACCTCTACCGGATTGCGCGTGAAGAAGGCTGCTCGGCGGTTGTGCTGGGCCACCACCGCGACGACATCCTCGAGACGTTCATGATGAACATGTTTCACGGGTCCCGCCTTGCCACGATGCCGCCAAAACTGGTGAATGAGGCTGGCGATCTATTTGTCTACCGCCCTCTCGCGCATGTAGCGGAGGCCGATTGCGAAAAATTTTCCACATCAATGGGTTATCCTATTATTCCATGTGACCTGTGCGGGTCGCAAGACGGGCTCCAGCGCCAACAAATCAAAGGCATGCTGGATCAGTGGGAACAGAACGCACCGGGGCGGCGGCAAAAGATGTTTCGCGCATTGATGAACACCCGTCCCTCGCATTTGCTCGACCCGGCAATTTTCGACTTCAAGGGCCTGACCCGCACCTTGCCGGGCGACAAAGATATCCCCGAGTAGCCACCGCGCGCGCGACACGCAGCCAAGACCCACACCACGCGAGCGCGTGCCGTTGTGTCCAATCGGGCGGGCGAACAGCCCCAAACCGCGAAAAGCCGTGCAAACGCCACGCAAAACAAGGAAAACTGCTTGACCTTTCGGGCCCTGACCTATTGAACCAGCCTGATATTTCCTTGGCAGTTTCAGGCGGTTTCGATGGACGACCAAAACAAAAATCTCATCCTCGCAACGGCGCTCAGCTTCATCGTGATCCTGGTGTGGTTCGTCTTGTTCCCGCCACCCGAGCCGGTCGAGACACCCCCCGACGCAGACGTCTCGGCGACCGAAGGCACAACACAGACGCTTGGCGTTGATGCCGACGTGCCCGCACAACCTGTCGAGACCGCACTCCTGGCCCCGCAAGCCCCCGAAGACATCGTCGCCAACGCGCCGCGCGTGTCCATCGACAGTGATCGCCTGACAGGGTCACTGTCCCTGACGGGCGGGCGGATCGACGATCTGTCGCTCAAAGCCTACCGCGACACGTTGGAGCCGGATGCAGGACTGGTCCGCTTGCTGTCTCCGATTGGTGCAGAACACCCCTATTACGCCTTACACGGCTGGGTCGCCGCTGTAGGTGCTACCGCGGATCAAGTGCCGAACGCATCGACCGATTGGCAAATCGAATCCGGCGGCACGCTTTCACCGTCCAATGATGTGACCCTCGTTTGGGACAACGGCGCGGGCCTTGTGTTCCGCAAGGCATTCGCGGTGGACGATGAT
>CBFHGD010000003.1:0-23799 GCA_965655275.1 Octadecabacter sp.
GAGGCGTGTCTTGTCTACTGCAGTAATCGACATCGGGGTCTCCTTGTAACAAAGGGTGAATGGCGCAGGCCGGGATGTCGTCCAGCAAGGCCCATGGAGTCGTGTCCGGCCTGAAATCAAGCCAGATGCGGGCGTATAGGAAGATTCTGGGTTGAACGCAAAGGTTTTATGCGGCGACCAGTTGGACCGATGTGATGTCAAATGCGGCGAGGCCGAACAAGTCTGCAACAGGCGTGCCGTTCGCGAGCAATGTCAGGCCGGATTCGTTGAGTTCGGTGCTGAGAACGGGCGCGTCACCCGTGTAGTCCAGAATGAGCACATCTTCGGGTGTGTAATCCATGATCGTCACTGCGCCATTGGCAATGTTGAACTTGTCGGCGCCTGTGCCACCCGACAGAATGTCGCCATCATTTGCGATCAGGGTGTCATTGCCTTCGCCGCCATTAAGGTAGTCAGCCGTTGCGCTGTCTTCGCCTGTCAGACCGTCGATCACATCGTCGCCACCACTGCCTTGCAGCACGTCGGCGCCCATCCCGCCGATCAGCGTGTCATCGCCGTGCCCGCCCAGCAATTCGTCGTCATCATATCCACCTTCAATAAGGTCGTCCCCATCACCACCGTGCAGTTTGTCATCGCCAGCACCGCCCGACAAAACATCATCCCCGATGTAGCCGTAAATCAGGTCCGCTCCATCCGCGCCGTCTATTGTGTCATTGCCCGCGCCGCCGTGCAGTTGATCGTCACCCGCATGGCCGGTGAGCGTATCGTTTCCATCCACGCCGTCGATGTAATCGGGGCCGGCACCGCCCACCAGAGTGTCATCAAGCAGATCGCCATAGATGACCTGCCCATCAGCGTCTTGCTCAGTCGTTTCTTGCGCATCAGTGTCTTCGTCGGCCGCAACGGACTGGACATCGGCGCCGTCACCATCAGAGGGGTCGCGTGCGGTTTCAAATGCGTCGTCGGCTGGGACGTCACTGTCATCATTGAGACCCACAAAGGCGGTTCCGGCAAGGGCAAGTCCGAGGAGACCGAGTATGGCAATCATTTCGCATCGCTTTCAAAATAGGTGGGGCCGAGCAGGGTTGGCTGGCCACCGGGAATTTCAATGGCTCGCGAGGAGAACCACGAGAATTCAATATTCTAAAATGCCGCTAAAATCTGCATAAAACTTGCCAAATGGTTAACCCGACGGGGCTGCCCTAGCTGGGTGTCCAAAGGGCAGGTTGCTGGGTGTAGGCGATATAAAGCGGGTGTTTGGGATGCCCTGCCTTACTGAGTCCAAGGTGGAACAACGGCGCGTTCGTGGCCCGCAAGAGAGCTTCGACCTGCGGGCCGCGCGACAAATGTTCGCCGTGGGTGCCCCACGCGCAGATGGTGTCGGCCGCCCAATCGGTGCCGTCCAGAATTGCCGTGTCGTTGTCGGGGCCGGTGGGGTCGGGCGCTGCGCGCATTTTACGGGGATCGGTGTCGCGCCATGCGAAAATATTGGTGACGCGAAAGGCGCCATAGCCCAAAGCGCGCGCGCGCCGCTCGCAGCGTTCGACGGTCGGATCGTTTTGCACTTCGGTAGCGGTAGACGGATTGAGCATGACGAAATGCACCTTGCGCCCGCCCGCGTCCCACACCCGTGTCAGGGAATAGCGGTAGCGTTCACAGTTGGAATAGACCGCTGTTGAGGGTGCGTCGCCTTTGGTGTGGGTGCGGGTGATCATTCGGGCGTTATGCCAAAGCGGCGGAAAATGTGCTAGGGTCGGGTTTCAGTGAAAGGGAACCCCATGCAGTTAGGTGCATTTTCGATTAGTTTGTCGGTCAAGGATCTGTCAAAGTCGGTCGCGTTTTACGAAGACCTCGGGTTTTCGCGATTTGGAGGATCGGACGAACATAGCTATGCAATCATGAAGAATGGCGAGACATTGATCGGCCTGTTTCATGGAATGTTCGAGGGTAATATTCTGACCTTCAATCCCGGTTGGGACCAGTCAGCAGAAGAGGTGAATCCCTTTGATGACGTGCGCGCGATCAAAGCCAAAATCAAAGCGGCCGGTCATATCGTGAGCCAGGAAACAGGCGAAGACAGCGGCATCGGGTCATTCGTGGTGGTCGACCCTGACGGCAATCCGGTTCTCATTGACCAGCACCGCTAGCGCACGAAAACCCGCGTTGGATGTAATTCGCCCGATTTGAAGGTGCCAACCGCAATCGCTTCGTCACCATTGGCGGCCCAACATTCGGTCCCATACTCCACATCGCCCATGACCAGCGCCGGATTGCCGTTGCGCAGTTTGGTGATGCTGGATTCGGGGCAGTGAACGCGGGGCAGGTCGCTTAGTCCGGCTTCGAGGGGCAGGATAAGGTGGTCGAGGCCTTCGGTCTTGGCGTGTGTGTCGAGGTCTTCGAGGGACACGCCGTCGGCCGCGTCAAACGGGCCGGACCAAATGCGACGCAGTTCGCGAACGTGGCCAAAGCAGCCCAGCGCATCGCCCAGATCGCGGGCGATGGCGCGCACGTAACCGCCTTTGCCACAGGTCATTTCCAGCGTGACGTGATCTGCGTCTGGACGATCTGTCAACAGCAGTTCTTCCACCCAGAGCGGGCGGGCGGCGATTTCGAAATCCTCGCCGTCGCGGGCGCGTTTGTAGGCGCGCTCACCGTCGATTTTTACCGCAGAAAAGAGGGGCGGGGTCTGCATGATATCGCCCACGAACCGGCCGAGCGCGGCTTTGATTTCATCGTCGGTCGGGCGTTTGCCGCTTTCGTCGATGACTTCGCCTTCGGCGTCATCAGTGTTTGTTTTCTGGCCCAAGCGCACGGTGAATGTATAGGCTTTCAGAGCGTCGGTGATGTAGGGAACGGTCTTGGTCGCTTCGCCCAGTGCCACAGCGAGAACGCCAGTTGCCTCGGGGTCCAGAGTGCCGGCATGCCCTGCCTTTTTCGCGTCCAGTGCCCATTTCACCTTGTTCACCACGGAAGTGGAGGTGATACCCGCCGGCTTGTCCACGACGAGCCAGCCATGCAGGTCGCGTCCTTTGCGTTTGCGTGCCATTGAAGCCTCCGGTCGGTAAATCAAAACGCGGGGTTAGTTGTTGGCGTCCTCGTCGTCAACAGGGGCAAGCACGCCGACGATGGGCCCGAGTTGCCAGCCGAAATCGGAACGGTTGATCGACGGGGCATAAAGGCGGCTGACTTTTCCGTCGAAGTAAAGGGCGTTGGGCACGCGGACAAAGTCGCGAAACAGTGTTGCGAAGTCATGGAAGTTTACGGGTTCGTTGGAAATGGCGAATACCGCGTAGCTTCCGTCCGCCGATGTGCCGACCCCATTGCGAATGAACCGCGATGACCCGTTCGGGATGAAGCGCGGGTGCAACACACCGTCGATCACCAGCATGGGGCCGGATTGCGTGGCGAAGGTACAATCCGGGGATTGTTCGAGGTACTCAAAGGTTTCGTAGACGCGCAGAGTATCTGCGATGCAAAGCACGCCGTTGGGCAACAGCCCGAAGTTGCCAGGACCGTCAGAGGAGATGACGCGCATTTCTTCAACGTTGTCTTCTACATAATGGCCAACAGGTGCGCGGTCGTCGTGATACATGCCGGCGTTCATCGCGAACAGCAGGTTGCGGCCTTCGTTGGCTTCAACGGCTGAAAAACGACCAAGGACATCACCTGCGTCGTCGCGCAAGAACAATTGCACGTCTTGATCTGCACGGACTTCGCACAGCGTGTAGGAGGCGCCCAGATGCTCGATATCGTCACAAACGACCTCGTTGTCTTGCGCCGCCGCAGGGGTGGCCAGAAGCAACAACCCCGCCAGCCAGCGCATCAATCGTCGCTTTCGGAATCTGGCGCAGCCACGTCTTTTGCAACACGATCAACGGCGAACATTGCGCGCGTTGCGTCCATGCGGTCATACATATCGTCAATGCGGAATCGCAAATCCGGTGTCACCTTGAGCTTCATCCCCTTGGAGATCAAATGCCGAAGTTCGCCCTTGTTTTTGGCCAGCGCCGCAATCGCGACGTCTGCATCCTTGCCACCGAGGGGCAGCACGAAACAGGTGGCGATGGACAGATCGGGTGTCATGCGCACCTCGCCCACGGTGATGGACATGCGTTGCAGGTCGGGGTCGTGGACCTCGCCGCGCTGCAATAATTCGGACATGGTCCGACGGATCAATTCGCCGACGCGCAATTGCCGTTGGGACGGGCCGTCCTTGCCTTGAAAACTGTTCTTTGCCATGGACCCCATGTAAGGGGAACATGTGGGCTTGCCAAGCGGGGGCACGCAAGTGTGACGGAAGGAAACGAACATGACGGATACTCCGGGAATCGTGATTACGGGTGGCTCTGGCCGAATGGGGCAGATGTTGATCACAGCGGTGATGGCATCGGAGGCGTGCCATCTGGCTGGCGTGCTGGAACGCAGCGGGCATGACTGGGTTGGTCAGGACGTTGGTGTTGCCATGGGCGGGGCCGCAACTGGTGTGATCGTCAGCGATGATGCGGTCACCACGTTTGCACGCGCACAGGCGGTGATTGATTTCACGGCACCCGCCGCTACGGTTGCGTTTTCCGAGCTCGCCGCGCAAGCGCGCGCTGTGCATGTGATCGGCACGACGGGGCTGACGGACGATGACATTGCCCACATTGATGCGGCGGCCCATCATGCGGTGGTTGTGCGGGCCGGCAATATGTCGCTGGGCGTGAACCTGTTGGTGCAGCTGACCAAGAAGGTCGCAGCAGCGCTGGACGAGGATTTCGATATCGAGATTATCGAGGCGCACCATCACCACAAGGTCGACGCGCCATCCGGAACGGCATTGATGCTGGGCGAGGCTGCGGCGCAGGGGCGCGGTGTGACTCTGAAGGACGTCACCGAAAGCGGGCGCGACGGCATCACCGGTGCGCGCACTCGCGGCGATATCGGGTTTAGTGCCATTCGTGGCGGTGACATTGTCGGCGAACATGATGTGTTGTTTGCGGCGGCGGGGGAGCGGATCAAGCTCACGCATATTGCCACGGACCGCGCTATTTTCGCCCGTGGTGCGCTGAAGGCCGCGTTGTGGGGGCAAGACAAGAAGCCCGGCGCGTATGATATGTTTGATGTGCTGGGCCTGTCGGACGGGTGATCCATTTCGCGCGACGCTGCGTATACAGAGTGTCTTGAAGGAGATTTCTGATGCTGCGTTTGATCGTTTTGACACTGTCACTGTTCATCGCGCTACCGGCTGCGGCCCAAGCCTTTGATCGCATCAGCGACCGCACCACATTTGTGAACACGGTGGACGGGAAGGACCTCAACATCGGGCTTTACGGACTGACCCTAAATGTGCGCGCGGACGGCACGATTTCGGGGCGCGCGGTGGGTTGGGATGTGACGGGGGCATGGTCTTGGGAAGACGGATATTTTTGCCGCGATATGGACTGGTCAGGCTATGCAATTGAATACAACTGCCAATTGGTCGAGGTGAACGGGGATCGAATCCGGTTTACGGTTGACCAAGGCGCCGGTGACGACGCGGTTCTGCGTATTCGCTAGGCCGCTTTAGAAATCTATCGCGATCCCCTTTTTTTCCCAATCGCCAAAGCGCACGGGTTCCGGCCCGTCGCGCCCGCCCAATTCTTCCGGTAATTCCAAGGCTTTTGCTTTCTTGCGACGATCTTCTGCTTCGGCCAGGGCGCGCCGGGCGGCGGCGGGCAGGTCTTTGGGATGATCGCTCATGGTCGGCTCCTTGCGGCGGTTCTATGTGTGATATACGCCGCAGCGATCATTAGCCAAGGGGTAAGAGATGTCCAACACGCAAGGATTGGCGCCACGACGGGCCGCGCTGTATTTGCTCGATCAGGTTACGGGCGAAGGAAAGCTGCTGCCCGAGGTGATCGGAGAGGGCGCGTTGCAGCACCTGTCGCCCGAAGATCGCGCACGTGCTCAGCGGCTTGCGACAGAGACATTGCGCGGTTTGGCGCGGGCGGACCGGATGTTGGCACGGTTCTTGCAAAAGACCCCGCCGTTGCAGGTGCGCAACGTATTACGGTTGTGCACGGTAGAGCTGGCGGGGGGCGAGGCCGCCCATGGCGTGGTGAACGCGGGGGTCGAGATGGTGGCGCGCAACAAGCGCACGTCTTCCATGAAGGGGTTGGTCAATGCCGTGCTGCGTAAGGTCGCGGCGGAAGGGCCGGAAGGCTGGGCTAAATTGGCGTTGCCGCGGATGCCGGGCTGGTTGCGCGGCCCTCTCAAAGACGCCTACGGGCCGGATGTTGTTGCGGCAATCGAGGCTGCTCAGTTTGCGGGCGCGCCGCTGGACATCACGGTAAAGGGCGACGTGGCTGCCGCAAATGACATGTTGAAAGGCGAAATATTGCCGACCGGCTCGATCCGCCTGCGCGAAGGTGGGCAGGTCTCGACCTTGCCCGGTTTCGAGGCGGGCGATTGGTGGGTGCAAGACGCCGCTGCAGCTGTGCCGGTTATGATTCTGGCGCCGCAAAAGGGCGAGAAAATCCTCGATCTATGTGCTGCACCGGGGGGCAAGACCCTACAGCTTGCGGCGGCGGGTGCCTACGTCACGGCGGTTGATTCGTCGCGGTCGCGCATGGGGCGTGTCACAGAGAACCTTGCGCGCACGCAGTTGAGCGCCAAAACGGTTGCTGTCGATGCCTTTTCGATGACGAGCGGTGGCTATGATGCCATATTGCTTGATGCGCCGTGTTCTGCGACGGGCACAATTCGGCGGCACCCCGATTTGCCCTATGCAAAAGACGGGTCCGAATTCGGGGCGTTGATCGCGCAGCAGGCAAAGATGATCGACCATGCGTTGACGTTGCTGAAACCCGGCGGGCGCTTGGTATTTTGCACTTGTTCGCTGTTGCCTGACGAAGGTGAGGTTCAGGTGGAAGAGGCACTGGAGCGCAATGCGGGTATTACCGTTGATCCTGCGGCGCTGAATGTCACTGGAATAGACCCGGCATGGCGCACGATCGATGGCGGGTTGCGTCTGCGCCCCGACTATTGGGCCGACCTTGGTGGCATGGATGGATTTTACATCGCGATGCTGCGAAAGCCTGCGTGACTTAAAACGCCGACCGCCGTATAACCTGATCACGCAAAGATGCTGAATGGCACGGGCGAGAGGCAAAGCGACGTGGTGGACACAACCGATACGCTATCGACGCGCAAGCGTATGATGAACCGGCTGCATGCGCGGCTGGCCGCGCGCACGCGACCTGCGACGGGATTTCGGTCCAACCCTGAACCCAAGATGATCGGGCATTACGCACGGGGCCGGCAGGTCCTCGCGGGAAATTTCCTGTTTGCCGGTCATTTGATTGAAGCGCCAGGCGTCAGCATTTGGGCGGCCGCAGAACGGGTCGATACATCGACCAATTCGGCGCATGGTTTCGCGTGGATGGATGATCTGGCCGCAGTCGGAGACGCCAAGGCGCGCGCAGCGGCGCAGGCTTGGCTGGCCGATTGGATCGCACGCTATGGCGACGGGCGCGGTGCGGGCTGGACGCCCGACATTACGGGACGGCGATTGATCCGCTGGATCGCGCACGGGTTTTTTGTTCTGCGCGGCGCGGACAAGGCCACATCTGAGGCGTATTTCAAATCTGCGGCGCAACAGGCGATTTTTCTGTCGCGTCGCTGGCAAGCGGCACGGCCCGGGTTGCCGCGGTTTGAGGCGCTTGCGGGAATGATATATGCGGGGTTGAGTTTGGAAGGCATGGAGGGCCGCGTGGCCCCCGCGATTGCTGTGTTGACCCGCGATTGCAAGGTTCAGATCGGGCCGGATGGGGGCATCCCGTCGCGCAATCCTGAAGAGTTGCTCGAAATCCTGACGCTGCTGACGTGGGTTGAAACTGCCTTGCGCGGTTCGGACCGCCCTGTGCCGGAGACTTTGCGCGCAGCGATGTCACGGATTGCACCGGCGCTTCGGGCGTTGCGCCACGCGGATGGCGGGCTAGCGCGGTTCCATGGGGGTGGGCGCGGGCTTGACGGTTGGCTTGACCAGGCGCTTGCCGCGGTCGGCACGATCGAACAGCCCGAGCAAGGTTTGCACATGGGATATGGGCGCCTCGGTGCCGGACGCACCAGCCTGATTGTTGATGCGGCGGTCCCGCCAAAGGGTGCGGCAGAGGCGGAGGCCCATGCCTCAACCCTCGCGTTCGAGCTGACGTCGGGGCGGCGACCGTTGATTGTGAACTGCGGGTCCGGCGCCAGCTTTGGCCCTGAATGGCGCCGAGCAGGGCGTGCAACGCCAAGCCATTCGACGCTGTGCATCGAAGGCGCATCATCGGCACGGATCACGATGGGTCGCGATGGCGCAGAATTGTTGCGCTACGGGCCAAAAGACGTGCAGTCCGAATACAGCAAGCTTGGGGACGGGACACGCCTTGCCATGGCTCACGACGGATATCGCAAATCCTATGGGCTGACCCATGTGCGCACTCTGGATCTTAGTCAGGACGGGCGGGCGGTGGCCGGCGAAGACCTGTTGACGATTCTTGATCAGACAGACGAGCCGGAGTTTGACCGCGCACTGGACGCCGAAAAGCTGCAGGGCATCCCGTGGTCTGTGCGGTTCCATCTGCATCCCGAGGTGGAAGCGGTGATTGATTTGGGCGGTGCGGCTGTGTCGCTCACCCAGAAATCCGGCGAAATTTGGGTTTTTCGCCATGACGTCGCCGGTGAATTGCGCCTTGAACCGTCTGTTTACCTTGAAAACGGGCGGCTGCGCCCACGTGCCACGCAACAGGTGGTTTTATCCGGACGCGCAATGTCTTATGCGACGCGCATCCGCTGGTCTTTGTCCAAGGCGCAAGACACGCCAACCGCTCTGCGCGATGTGAGGCAGAACCAGCCGGAGATGGATAATTGATAAGCCTGAGGGGGCCCGTATGACCAAACTTCACCCTATTCGCCGCGCGTTGCTGTCTGTGTCTGACAAGACCGGATTGATTGAGCTTGGGCGTGCATTGGCGGAGCGCGATGTCGAGTTGCTGTCCACGGGTGGATCGGCCAAGGCGCTGCGCGACGCGGGGTTGGATGTGCGTGATGTGGCGGATGTTACTGGGTTTCCTGAAATGATGGATGGCCGTGTGAAAACACTGCACCCGGCGGTGCATGGCGGGCTGTTGGCATTGCGTGATGACGACGCGCATGTTGCGGCAATGGAAAAGCACGGCATTGGTGCAATCGATTTGTTGGTGGTGAACCTGTATCCCTTCGAGGCGACCGTTGCGGCGGGCGCGGGATACGATGAGTGCATCGAGAACATCGACATCGGTGGCCCTGCGATGATCCGTGCTGCGGCCAAGAACCATGCGTTTGTGACCGTGGTGGTGGATGTCGAGGATTACGACAAGCTGTTGGATGAGATGGATCAGCACAACGGCGCGACCTGTCCGAAATTCCGCAAGAAGCTGGCACAGGCCGCCTATGCGCGCACGGCGGCCTATGACGCTGCGGTGAGCACCTGGATGGCGGGCGCAATCGGGGTGGAGGCGCCGCGCCGAAAGGCTGTAGCGGGCACCTTGGCGCAGACGCTTCGCTACGGCGAAAACCCGCACCAGTCTGCGGCTTTTTATGTTGACGGGTCCGAGCGCCCCGGCGTGGCGACGGCGACCCAGCATCAAGGCAAAGAGCTGTCCTACAATAACATCAACGACACCGACGCGGCGTTTGAACTGGTCAGCGAATTTGCCCCTGCCGACGGCCCTGCGGTTGCGATCATCAAGCACGCCAACCCCTGCGGCGTGGCGAAGGGTGCGACACTGGCAGAGGCCTATCGCAAGGCGTTTGACTGTGACCAGACCAGCGCGTTTGGCGGGATCATCGCGCTGAACGGCGAACTGGATG
Source organism: Octadecabacter sp. (assembly GCA_965655275.1). GTDB lineage: Bacteria > Pseudomonadota > Alphaproteobacteria > Rhodobacterales > Rhodobacteraceae > Octadecabacter. The sequence goes on from CBFHGD010000003.1 coordinate 9,856, forward strand.
CGCAAACTGCTGAGGCGATCACGGGCATCTTTACCGAGGTCGTGATTGCGCCGTCTGTCACTGATGAGGCAAAGGCGATGTTTGCAGCCAAAAAGAACCTGCGCTTGCTGACAACCGGGGGTATGGCCGATCCGATGGCGGTGGCGCAAACGATCCGTCAGGTGTCCGGTGGATACCTGATGCAGGGCAAGGACAACGGAAATATCACCGAGGCGGACCTGAAGGTGGTAACCAAGCTGGCCCCGACACAGGAACAGCTGGCCGATTTGTTGTTCGCATGGAAGGTGGCCAAGCACGTCAAATCCAACGCCATCGTCTACGTCAAAGACGGGGCGACTGTGGGCGTCGGTGCGGGGCAGATGTCGCGCCTCGACTCGGCGTTGATTGCCGCGACCAAAGCGCAACGCATGGCGGATGCGCTGGGCTTGCCCGCATCCTTAGCAAAGGGCGCGGCTGTCGCATCGGACGCGTTTTTTCCGTTTGCTGATGGTTTGCTTGAGGCGGCTGCGGCCGGCGCGTCTTGCGTGATCCAGCCGGGCGGGTCTATGAGGGACGACGAGGTGATTGCCGCAGCGGATGATGCAGGCCTCGCCATGGTCTTTACGGGTATGCGCCATTTTCGGCACTAACACACAACCGAGAGGGCTATGCACATGCGCCTGACATTTTGGACCGGCTTTTGGATTTTCCTGATTGATCAGGTCACCAAATACATCGTTCTTTATCAGATTGCGCTGCCGACCCAGCCAAACCAGACCTATGATGTTTTCCCGCCGTATCTTACCCTGCGGATGGCGTGGAACCGCGGCGTGAATTTCGGGCTGTTTGCCGATTACGACATGCGCTGGGCGCTGATCGGTGTCGCTTTGGCGATTACGGGTTTCGTGGTCTGGTGGATCCGTCGTGAAGAACACGGTCGTTGGGCCTATATCAGCGCGGGGTTGTTGATCGGCGGCGCATTAGGCAATGTCGTAGACCGTATTCTGCATGGCGCGGTGGCGGATTTTCTGAACATGTCTTGCTGCGGGATCAACAATCCCTATGCGTTCAACGTGGCCGACATCTCGATCTTTGTCGGGGCAATTGGCCTTGTGCTTTTTACCGACAACGGCGACAAAAAGAAGACAGCGTGACGTGCCCGTCTGTTTGGGCTAGAAAGTGTGCGCAGTGACATGGGGCGAGTAATGGCTAGACTGATCTTTTGTTTCGGTGTGATCCTTGCACTGGCGGCCTGTGCTGGCGGTGACCATGGCCTGCGTGACTTGCGCAGTTCGGGCGGCGGGCCGGATGAATTTCGCGTCATGCCAATGGGCCCGCTGACCCTGCCTGACGATTTGAACACTTTGCCAACGCCGACGCCGGGAGGCTCCAACATCACCGACCCAACCCCTGCCGCGGATGCTGTGGCTGTTTTGGGTGGAAACCCGAACGCGCTGATCCCCAATGGTATTCCGGCAGGTGACCGTGCGTTGGTCGCTGCGGCGCGGCGCGGTGGGGTAGACCCTGCGATCCGCCAGACTTTGGCAGAGGAAGACGCAGCATTCCGCAACCGCCAAGCCCGCCTTGGCCTGTTCGGTGGGCGTGACCGCTATTTTCAGGCCTACTCCCGTCAGGCACTTGATGCTTACACGGAGTTGCAGCGTTTCAGAAATGCAGGTGTTGCGACGCCCTCTGCGCCACCGCTTAACTAATGCCTCACATCCGCGTATGAGCTCTTGAAGCTCGCCCGCTACGGCGTAGGTATTTCCGGACGGATGATAGCGGAGTTTTATGATGCGCCTTCTTGCAGCGGCCTTAGCCCTGATCGCCTTTCCGGCTTTCGCCGAAGAGGTCACGACCTATCAGCTCGACAATGGAATGGATGTTGTGGTGATCGAAGACCACCGCGCGCCTGTCGTCGTGCATATGCTGTGGTATCGGGCGGGGTCGGCAGATGAACCTGTCGGGTCATCTGGTGTGGCGCATTTCCTTGAGCACCTGTTGTTCAAGGCCACCGAGACTGTCGAAAGTGGGGAATTCCAGCGGATCGTCGCGGAAAATGGCGGGTCGGACAATGCGTTCACCAGCTATGACTACACCGGGTATTTCCAACGTGTTGCCGCCGATCGCTTGCCGTTGATGATGCAATACGAGGCCGACCGGATGAATAATCTGGTTCTGACCGAAGAAGATATCGTGACCGAACGTGGTGTGATCCTTGAAGAACGCAACCAGCGCACAGAGAATTCCCCCGGTGCCTTGGCACGCGAACAAATGCGTGCGGCCCAGTTCCTGAACCACCGCTACGGAGTGCCGATCATCGGTTGGAAGCACGAGATGGAAGAGTTGGACATGCAGGACGCGCTGTCGTTCTACGATCTCTATTACTCACCCAATAACGCGATTTTGGTGGTCGCTGGTGATGTGGAGCCGTCAGAGGTCTTGGCACTGGCACAGGAATACTACGGCCCCATTCCGGCAGAGCCAAACCTGCCGGAGCGGTTTCGCACGCAAGAGCCGCCACAAACCGCAGAGCGCCGCCTGATCTTCGAAGATCCGCGTGTCGCACAGCCTTATGTCGCGCGCAGTTATCTTGCGCCTGAACGGGACGAAGGCGCGCAGGCCGAGGCCGCAGCACTGACTTATCTGGCAGAGCTATTGGGTGGGTCGCCGTTTACGTCTGCGCTGGGGATCGCACTGCAATTTGACACGAACACCGCCGTTTATGCCGGCGCGTTTTATGACGGGCTGAACCTTGATGATGGCACCTTCGGGCTGACGGTCGTTCCGGCAGAAGGTGTGAGTCTGCAAGAGGCCGAGGATGCAATGGACGGCGCGATTGCCGCGTTTCTTGAGACGGGGATCGACCCGGCCCGCATGGAAGCCCTGCGCACGCAATTGAAGGCGGGCGAGATTTACGCGCGCGACAACGTGGGTGGACTGGCGCGGCGCTACGGTGCTGCGTTAACGTCCGGCCTGACGGTCACGGACGTGCAGGCGTGGCCCGAAATCCTGCAAGCTGTCACTGCCGAGGATGTTCTGGCCGCCGCAGAAAGAGTTCTGGATCGCAATCAATCTGTCACAGGTTGGGTTATTCCCAACCGGGAGGTCCTCCAATGATCCGTCTGATCCTCGTCCTCGCGTTGAGCGTTGCAGCCTTGCCTGCGCGCGCCATTGATATTCAGGAAATTACCACGCCTGGCGGGATTGAGGCGTGGTTGGTGCAGGAAAATTCCATTCCCTTCGTTGCAATCGAAATCGTGATTGATGGCGGCGCGTCGCTTGAAGACCCTGCCAAGCGTGGGGCGACCAACCTGATGATGGCGCTGCTCGAAGAAGGGTCCGGTGATTTGACGGCGCGCGAATTTCAAGAGGCCCGCGAAGCCCTTGCCGCGTCCTACGGGTTTGATGCTTACGATGATTCCATCTCGATCTCGGCTCAATTTCTGACGGAAAACCGCGATGAGGCTGTTGCGTTATTGCGCGAGGCGATCATCAACCCGCGCTTTGACGAGGATGCCATCGAACGGGTGCGCGCGCAGGTTCAGTCCATCATCCGGTCGGATGCGCAAAATCCCAATCGCATTGCAGGTGCGGCGTTTGATGCGGCGGCCTTCGGGGATCACCCGTATGGGTCCTCCATCAATGGCACGGCCGAGACAGTTGCGGCACTGACCCGTGATGATCTGCTTGCTGCGCATCGCGATGCTCTGGTTCAAAGCCGCGTTTATGTGGGTGCGGCTGGCGATATCACGGCTGAAGAACTGGGGGTTCTAATTGATGATTTGATCGGCGATCTGCCTATGGAGGGGCCTGCGATTCCCGACCCTGTCGAGTTTGGCCTTGAGGGCGGCACGACGATTGTGGACTACGACACCCCGCAATCGGTGGCGCAGTTTGGCCATGAAGGGATCGAACGTGACGACGAAGATTTTTTTGCAGCGTTCCTGCTCAATGAAATTCTGGGTGGTAACGGCGTTGAAAGCCGGCTGATGCGCGAAGTGCGCGAGGAGCGCGGCCTGACTTATGGCGTTTACACCTACCTTGTCCCCAAGGACCTGGCGCAGATGTATCTTGGGTCCGTCGCGTCAGCCAACGGCACAATTGCCGAGGCGATCGAGGTGATCCGCGCCGAGTGGGAGTCGCTTGCAACTCAGGGCGTCACGGCGCAGGAACTGGCGCAGGCCAAGACATATCTGACAGGTGCCTATCCGCTCCGGTTTGATGGAAACGCAGAGATCGCAGGAATTCTTGTGGGAATGCAGTCGATTGGCCTGCCGACGGATTACATCGCCAACCGCAATGACTACGTCAATGCGGTGACGCTTGAGGAGGTGAACCGAGTGGCATCAGAGTTGTTGGACCCTGACGGGCTTCATTTTGTCGTCGTGGGTCAGCCTGAAGGTTTGGATGCGTCTGATTAACCACCTTTCGTTCTGTTAGAATCGCCACGCGCTATGCTATCCATAGCGCCATGGCTGCACCGGACCCCAACATAGGCGATTCCCGCCCTGTCATTCGCCAACTTGATGATGCTGCGATCAACCGGATCGCTGCGGGCGAGGTGGTGGAACGCCCTGCGTCAGCGGTCAAGGAGCTGGTGGAAAACGCGCTGGACGCAAAGGCCACGCGGGTGGAAATTTCCGTTGCCGACGGTGGCAAAACGCTGATCCGCGTGGGCGACAATGGCGTCGGGATGACGGCGGATGATTTGCCGTTGGCCCTGTCGCGCCATGCGACGTCCAAGATCGATGGATCGGACCTGCTCAACATCCATAGTTTCGGCTTTCGCGGGGAGGCTTTGCCGTCTTTGGGGGCAGTGGGGCGTCTGATGATCCGCAGCCGCACGGCAGGCAGCGAGGGCGCTGAGATTTCGGTCGCAGGCGGCACCCACGAGCCTGTGCGGCCGTCCGCCCTGACATCTGGCACAGTGGTAGAGCTGTGCGATCTGTTTTACGCAACGCCAGCGCGCCTGAAATTCCTGCGCACAGATCGCGCCGAAATGCAGGCGATCAGCGATGTGGTGAAACGCCTCGCGATGGCGGAACCGTTTGTGACGTTTATCCTGACCGATGTCTCCGGCGGAAATTCACGTGTGACGTTTCGTGCTGATGCTGAAACCGGCGATATGTTCGCCGGGCTTCATGCGCGCCTGCGCTGCGTATTGGGGAAGGACTTTGCCGACAACGCGCTGGCGATCGATGCGGAGCGCGAGGGCGTTCATCTGACGGGCTATGCTGCCTTGCCGACCTATTCGCGCGGGTCCGCCGTGCAGCAATTCCTGTACGTGAACGGGCGGCCCGTGCGCGACAAGGTCCTGATCGGGGCGTTGCGCGGGGCCTATATGGATACGCTCAGCCGAGAGCGCCATCCTGCCGCCTGCCTTTTCATCGACCTTGATCCAATGCGCGTTGATGTAAATGTTCACCCCGCGAAGTCCGAGGTCCGGTTCCGCGATCCGGGCACCGTGCGCAGCTTGATCGTCAGCGCCTTGCGTCATGCGTTGGCCGAGGCAGGGCACCGCGCGTCAAGCACTGTGGCGGGTGCAACCCTTGATGCGATGCAGCCTGAACAAACGGGCGCGCGCGTCTATCAGATGGATCGCCCGCACCAGTCTCGCGGACCGGCCTATCAGCCTGCCGGTTTTGCGGATATGGCCCCCGATATGTCGGGACGGGTCGAGGTGGTTGAAACGGATCATGCCCAGAACGCCGAAAGCCGACCGTTGGGCGCGGCGCGGGCGCAGGTGCATGAAAACTACATCATAGCGCAGACCGAAAACGGAATCGTGATTGTCGATCAGCATGCGGCCCACGAGCGGCTGGTTTATGAAAAGCTGAAAACGCAGATGGCCGAAAACGGCGTCGCGGCGCAGGCGCTTTTGATTCCCGAGATCATCGAAATGTCGGACGGAGATGCCGCGCAATTGCTGTCTGTGGCGGATGATCTGTCACGGTTTGGTTTGACGATAGAGCCCTTTGGCGGCGGTGCGATTGCCGTGCGTGAAACCCCCGCCATACTGGGCGAAGTGAACGCCGAAGCGATGCTGCGCGATATTCTGGATGAGTTGTCCGACCAAGGAAGCAGCACACTGGTGCAAGAAAAGCTTGAGGCGATTTTAAGCCGCGTGGCGTGCCATGGGTCAATCCGGTCGGGTCGCTGGATGCGCGGCGCGGAAATGAACGCGCTGCTGCGTGAGATGGAAGCGACGCCGCGTTCGGGGCAGTGCAACCACGGGCGACCGACCTACGTTGAACTCAAGCTGAGCGATATTGAGCGGCTGTTCGGGCGAACCTAGTCAATTGACCATGTGAAAACGCCTATTGAGGCGCACACGTGCGACGGATAGCCTAGGGCAACGAAAGGGGGACGGATCATGCGGATGAGATTAGCTTTGGCGGGTCTGATTGTATTGGGCGGTTGCGCCGAAACGACAGTGCAAGGCACAGTGGCGGCGATTGAAACCCTTGATCTGGTTGCCGAAACGCGGCGTGACTTTGCCGCTGCCTATCAAGATCAACCGTTCGACACCGGAACGGTCTACGTTGTTGCAAATGAACATGGGGATTTGCACACCTATTCATTGACACCCTGTCGGGGTGGCACGCGGATCTGTGGCGGTGCGGGCGGCGTGGGCCATCTGCAACGCACGCTGGATTATGACATTGTGACCGGTGCCTATTCGGGCCGGACGTTTTATCTGTCGCCGGGTGGCGATGGTATTTTGAAGTGGCAGGGAGTGAGTCGTGATCTTGCATGGAATTAAACGAGTTGTGCAGTTTGCGTTGATGGCAACGGCGCTGGCGGGCTGTCTGGCAGAATTGCCTGGTGGTGAAACCGGGCCATTCGCGCCGGGCAACACCATCACCTATTATTACCAGTCCGTTCTGACGGATCCACCGGAACAGGCGAACATCGTAACCTGTGAAGGCGGGATCATCGAGCGCGCCTGCATCCGGCTGTCAAACGGTGCGAATTTCCCGCTTGAGCCGACGGAAAACGGCGTTTCCTACGGGAACGAAGAGTTGCGCGTGGTCTTGCAGCTTGACCCTGGCGGCGTGCCTTCGGGTGTGGGGCAGGTGAATAACACCACCACAGGCGAGTCCACTGGTTTGCGCTTTGTATCTTTGCCCAGCCGTTAACAGATCGTAATACAATGCAAACAAAAAGGCGCCCGCAGTGAACCGGGGCGCCTTTCTGTTATTCTGAGTGGTGGCGTTAAATCCGCAGAAACGGTTGCGCGATCCGCGGAATCCAGCTGTTGAACCGCAAAGGTGCGTCTGTTGCGGCGAGGCAAATGCAATCCTCACCCATTTCGGCAACCGGCTGGTGGTGGAGGTCTTGCGTGGCGACTTCGATATCGCCTTTCGCGAAGCGGTCAGTTTCGTCCGTGAACGCGCCTTGCAGCACCAGCGTCAATTCCGTTCCGCGGTGGCCGTGATCGGGGACCGCGACGCCTGCAGGAATATGGAGCAAGCGCACGCTGGCAGATTTGTCTGTCTTCAGGATAGCCTGACGAACACCGCCACCGACATTGCGCCATTTCACAGCGTCCAAATCGCCGCCAACATAGTCTTGCAAGGGCGCAGGAAACACACCTGCGCTTTTGGGCTTCCGCGGAGCGGCTGTGATCCCCGCATCACCTTTGGCGATCAAAGCAAGCGTCGCGGCAAGGCTGTCGTCTGACATATCCACCGGTGCTTCATCCTCGACAACGGCCCCCCCGACGGTATCGAAGGCATGCATCCGCGCGCGACATTCGTCACACAGCGAAATGTGGGTTGCGACCACAAGGTTGAAACCCTCGAGCAGTGATCCGGCAGAGTATGCCATCAACAGGGAGTCTGTTAAATGATGATTGATTTGTGTCATGTGTCTCTTCACTTCATCTGATGGCGCAAACGATCCAGCGCCAGCCTAATTCTTGATTTGATAGTCCCCAATGGAAGCCCCGTTTGTTCGGCGATCTCGCTGTGCGAGAGCTCACCGTAATAGGCCTTCAGAATGAGGTCTTTTTGCTTTTCGGGGAGTTCGGCAAGCGCCGCACCCAGTTGTTCGCTTTCTTGCTGGAGCGCCAGCGCGTCACTTTGGTCGGGCTCCGGTTCCGGCCCCCATGTCAACTCTTCAGGCTCGGGGCGGCGTTGTTTGCGCAATACGTCGATTCTGCGGTTCCGAGCGATGGTAAATATCCAAGTGGACACGCTGGCTTTGCTCGAATCAAACATGTGCGCTTTGCGCCACAAGGTTGCCATGACCTCCTGTGCAACATCTTCCGCCACATCAGGCGTCGCGCCGGACTTCATCAAGAACGCTTTCACGCGCGGTGCAAAATGGGCAAACAGCTCTGCAAAAGCCTTCTGGTCTTGACGATCACGTATCATATCAACGTGGGTCACCCATGCCATGCGGTCCGGTTTTGCTTTTGTTGACGTCACTACAACCTCTTTCGCGCGTTGCTTCGCCATCCCTCTTGGCCTGCTTGCCAAAGGTCGGGCAGGTCCAGCATACGCGGCGTTGCGCGCTCGTGCATCTGCTTTCGGTCTTATGAGTGTTTCGGTCAACATGATCTGGTTACGCGGGTTGCCTCGGTTTGGATCATAATGTCGCGGAAAAACTATTTGTCGTTGAAACCAAACCAATCGATCACGGGTTCCGTAAACAGTATAAGACGGCACGCAGGCGCTGGCCAAACAGACAGCAACAATCTGAGGGGATTGGGTTTAATGCCAATTGAGAAAAGGGCCGGCGGCCTGAAACGTATTGCCGTGATCGGCGCCGGAATTTCGGGTATGGCTGCGGCGCACGAGCTTTCCAAGGATCATCAGGTCGTTTTGTTCGAGGCAGAGAACCGGCTGGGCGGGCACGCGCGAACGCGGATGGCCGGAAAGAACTGCGATCAGGCGGTGGATACCGGATTTATCGTGTTCAACTATGCAAACTATCCACATCTGGCGGCACTGTTCGCGGAACTGGACGTTCCTGTGACGGAATCGAACATGTCTTTTGGCACATCGATAGACGGAGGGCGTTTCGAATATGCGCTGGCCTCAATCGGGGCATTATTTGCCCAGCCCAAAAACGGACTAAACCCGAAATTCTTGCGAATGATCCGTGATATTTTGCGGTTCAACAGACTTGGCTTGCGCCTGTCCAAAGAGGCGGGGTTGACTGTGGGCGGGTTGATCGAACGTCTTGGTGCTGGGTCATATTTTCGCGACTATTACCTGCTGCCGTTGTCTGGCGCGATCTGGTCAACGCCGACTGAAAAGATCATGGATTTTCCAGCGCACGCGATGATGACATTTTTTGAGAACCACGCGCTGTTGGGGATCACGGGCCAACATCAGTGGTTTACTGTGAAGGGCGGCAGCCAAGAATATGTGTCGCGCCTTGGGGCGTCGATGGCGCAGCGAGGCGTTGTGATGCGTCTTGGCACTCCTGTCGAGGCTGTGCGCCGTGACGTAGACGGGGTGCAGGTCAAGGCACCAGGGGCCGAGTGGGAGGCATTTGACGAGGTTATTTTTGCGACCCATTCCGATGACACGCTGCGCCTGCTGGCGGACCCGTCCGAAGCGGAGCAGAGCGTGTTGGGCGCGGTAAAATACCAACCCAACAAGATCGTGTTGCATTCCGACACCCGCATCATGCCCGAGCGCAAATCCGTTTGGTCGTCTTGGGTCTACACCGAAGATCGCGCAAAGAAATCCGACCGTATCGATCTGACCTATTGGATGAACAAACTGCAACCCTGGCTGACGGACGACCCGCTTTTCGTGACGTTAAACACAACGCGCGACATTGATCCGGCGCTGGTGTGGGACGAGGTGACGTTGCGCCATCCGGTCTATGACCTTGAAGCTTTGGCGGCGCAGGAGGCGGCTGCGGCGATGAATGGCACCAACCGGACATGGTTGTGTGGCGCATGGATGAAGCACGGGTTTCACGAGGATGGGATCGGCTCGGCGATGGATGTCGTGGCCGCCATCCGCGCCCGTGACGCAATGGCTGTGGCCGCGGAGTGAGCAAAGTCCAACATATCGCTGGACAGACCTATCATGGTCGACGGGGGAACACGAAGAACGCGTTCCGCTATTCGATAGACTATGTGGTGTTGGATGCCGAAGCTGATGTGGAGCATCCTGCGTTGTTTGCGCGCAATGGCCGGGCAGTCATGTCGTTGCATGACAGCGACCATGGGGGGCCGCCCAAGCATGGGACTGGCGCTGCGTGGGTGCGCGATGTGCTGCAAAACCATCAGCTGAATGTGACGGGGCGGATCGAGCTGCTCGCCCAGCCGCGCATGCTGGGGCATGTGTTCAACCCTGTCTCCTTCTGGCTGTGTCATGATGAAGGCGGAGTGCTGCGCGTCGTTATTGCGGAAGTGTCCAATACGTTCGGGGACCGTCATTCCTACCTGTGTCACCACGCGGATATGCGTGCGATTACCAAGGCGGACACGATCAAGGCGAAAAAGATATTCCATGTCTCGCCGTTTCAGGACATCGCAGGCGGGTATACGTTCCGCTTTGATATCCAGCCCGATAGCATTGGCATCTGGATCGATTTTTCAGATGACCACAACGGCCTGATCGCAACCCTGACGGGCCCACGCAAGCCGCTTACAAACACCGGCATCTTGCGCGCGATGCTGCGCCGCCCGTTCGGGTCGCGCCGTGTGCTGGCGTTGATCCATTGGCAGGCGCTGAAGCTATGGTGGAAAGGCGCAGGCTACCGCCCCCGTCCCGAGCCGCCCAAAGACGAGGTGTCGCGATGACCGGCGCTCCATTGGCCAGCACTCGATCGGCATGGGCGCAGCGGTTCCCGGCCTATACGGGGTTTGGTGCGGTGTTGTCGGGCGCGGGCTTGCCGATCTATATCTATGCGCCCAAATACTATGCTGATACCTATGGCGTCAGTCTGACGGCGCTTGGTGCGGTGCTGTTTGCCTTGCGCCTGTTTGATGTGGTGCAAGACCCTGTTTTGGGCTGGGTGGCGGAACGGCTGCGGGGCGGTAAGGCGTTGGCCGTTGCGGGCGGGGCAGCTTTGCTCGCCGTGTCGATGATCGCGCTGTTTGCCATTGCGCCGCCGATTGATCCGATTTGGTGGTTTGGCATGTCGATCACCGGTCTGTTCACGGCGTTCAGTTTCCTGACGATCAATTTCTATGCCCAAGGCATCGCCAAGGTGCGCGGCATGGAGGACGGGCATGTGCGGCTTGCGGCATGGCGGGAATCTGGCGCGCTGATGGGCGTTTGTCTTGCCGCTGTTGTTCCGACCCTCTTGATTGGGGTTGTCGCGGCGCCATTCGCCACCTTCGCGTGGGGTTTTGCTGCGGCGACCGTGCTGGCGGCCCTGTTCATGTGGCGCGAGTGGACGCCTGCGCCGACTGCGCAAGACCCGACGCCAATTGGCGCGATCCTTGCTGATCCAATAGCGCGACGTCTTTTGTTGCTGGCCTTGGTGAATGCGACGCCGCTGGCTGTGTCATCCACATTATTTCTGTTTTACGTGGAATCCCGCCTTGATGCGCCGGGTTGGGAAGGCCCGTTGTTGGTGCTGTTCTTTCTTGCGGCCGCGATTTCCTCGCCTGTTTGGTCCGCCCTTGCGCGCCGCTTTGGTGAAAAACCTGTGCTGCTGTGTGCGATGGTTCTGGCGATTGCGGCGTTCGGGTGGACGTTGACGCTGGGGTCCGGTGATACGGCCGCCTTTGCGGTCATCTGCATCTTGTCGGGTGCGACAATTGGTGCCGATCTAACTTTGCTCCCGGCGATGTTCGCCAAACGTATGTCTTACATATCCCCCAACGGCGGGCAGGGCTTTGGCCTTTGGTCGTTGGTGTCGAAATTCACGCTGGCATTTGCGGCCGTGCTGCTTTTGCCGCTTCTTGAAGGGGCCGGTTTTCAGTCTGGCGGGTCAAACCCCGCGTCTGCACTGGCCATGCTGACGGTGCTGTATGCGCTCGTGCCGTCTGTTTTGAAACTTATGGCCATCGCGTTGTTGGCTATGACAAATCTGGAGGACTGAACCGATGACGTCCATAATGCTTTTCTTGTTTGGTGCCGCCGTGGTGGTGGCCTTGATCATCCTGAGGGGGCGGCTCGCGTCCTTTATGGCGCAATCGCCTGTCGATTATGACGGCGGCCCGCATTTCAACATGCGCGAGGTCTTTAACGGCCCGATCGAGTGTGAGGGCGTGATTTACGGCCCTACAGGACGCGTCACGTCGCGGTTCGAAGCAGACTTTGTCGCAAGCTGGGAAGGAAATATCGGAACCGTCAACGAGGAGTTTCGTTATGACAGCGGGAACGTTCAGCACCGTGAATGGAAATTCACACTGGGCAATGACGGGTCGATCAAGGCCGAAGCCCCCGATCTGGTTGGGGTCGGTTCAGGCATGCAGCGCGGCAGCGCGGTGCAGTTGAACTACGACATTAAACTGACAGATGAGGCCGGCGGGCATGTCCTAAGGGTAAACGACTGGATGTATATGACCCCAAATGGCAATGTTATGAACCGCAGCCAGTTTCGCAAGTTCGGCATCAAGGTCGCCGAGCTTGTGGCGACGATGCGCCCGAAGCACGCCAACCGTATGCAGCCCGGAGAATAAAAAATGCGCGACTTTCAAGGAAAACGATACTGGCTCATCGGGGCGAGCGAGGGACTTGGAAGAGGCGTCGCAGAAATTCTGAGCCGCGCCGGGGCGGAGGTGATTGTGTCAGCACGATCCGAAGACGCGCTGTCGCGGGTCGTGGCCGGGCTGTCAGGAAAAGCGTCTTATCAAACGATCGACATTGGCGATGACGAGAGCGTCAAAGCCGCCGCAGCCCAAGTGGGTGACGTTGATGGAGTGATCCTGCTGGCGGGTGTCTACTGGCCGTTTGGTGCGGATGAATGGGACGCGGACAAGGCCGTTGCGATGGCCGATATCAATTTTACGGGTTTCATGCGGGTGCTGGGGCAGGTGGTTCCGTCGATGGTGGCACGTGACGACGGGCACATTGTTATTACGTCGTCCTTGACCGGTTTTCGCGGCTTGCCCGGATCTATCGGCTATACGGCGTCAAAGGCGGCGACGATGTCGCTGGCGGAATGTATGTATGCCGATCTGCGCAAAACGGGGGTCGATGTGCAGGTGGTCAATCCGGGATTTATCAAGACCCGTTTGACGGACAAGAACGATTTTACCATGCCGTTCATCATGGAACCCGAAGACGCTGCGCAGGCGGTGTTTGATCATATGACGACGGACCACTTCAAGAAAAGCTTCCCGATGGTGTTTTCCTGGGTCTTCCGTTTGTCGCAGTTCCTGCCGGATTGGGCCTATTACCGGATTTTCGGTAAATAAACAGATTGCCCTAAATTAATGCGCGCGCGACACTGCCCTGCGACGATCAATGTGAATCCACGGGAGAGAGATCATGAAAATCAATTCAGACAAGGTGGCAGAGGTTATCATCCTTGCCCGCGACATTGACCGCAGCCGCGCCGAGTTTGACAGTTTCGTGTCCGGCCTGACCGATGAGGAAAAGGCCAGCCTTGTGGCGATCATGTGGATTGGTCGTGACAGTTTCGACGCAGAGGAGTGGGATGAAGCCTACGAGACTGCCCTACAGGAAGCCACAACCCCGACCGAAGACTACCTGAAAGGATCGCCGCACCTCGCCGACCATCTGGAGAACGGGTTGGACGCCTTGGGCATCTCGGCATCATCGGAAGAAGACGAGCTTTACTGACCCTCCGCCGCTAGAGAAAAGCGCGGAAGGTTTCCTGTGCGCGGCCCCAGACTCCGCTGTCGGGGGTGTCCAGCGTCAGCAGATGTGGCAGGAGCTGCGCCGCGAAATCCTCGGTGCTTTCTACAGGGAGTAGAGACGGCAGATTGTCGATTGCCATCACGTCAAGCGGCGGAGATGTATGGACGCGCAGGGTTGGGGCATCCCACGTTGTGGCGCGATCATAGACTTTGAT
>CBFHGD010000003.1:23899-29173 GCA_965655275.1 Octadecabacter sp.
ATCACGTCAAGCGGCGGAGATGTATGGACGCGCAGGGTTGGGGCATCCCACGTTGTGGCGCGATCATAGACTTTGATAGGGGAAAACTCGCTGTCGGGATCACACGCGATGTCACCGATTACGGATAGCTTGCGTGATGCGCCGCCCGCGTCAGCACTCACGAAGACAGGCGCGCCAGGTTTTGCGAGGATGCAGTTGAGCAAGATGTCGTGGGTCAACACCTGCGGGAATGGCCCCCCGGATGCGGTTTCGGCCAAATCCCAGCCCGTCGGGGATATTCCGACGGCGCGGCACAGATCAGACGCCCCTGTGCCGACACGTCCCAATGCGCCGATAATCAACGCGCTTGGTGTTGCGTCGAGCGCGGCGCGTGCAGTGTCTGCCAAGGCATCTGCGGAGGCAAAGGCACTGACGGGTCCCATGATCTGGCCGCGTTGTTGCGCGCCCCATGCCATAACGGACAAAGCCGCGCCCGCGTATCCGGCCCAATAGCCGAACGCCGCAACGCGCCGGCCTGTTTTATCGACCAGATATTCCAGATCCAAAAGCGTGCCGCCGCCCGCCTTGAAGCGGTCCAACAACACGCGGCCGGACGGTTGGCCTTTGTAGGCGTGGCCAAACATGATGTGGCGGTGGCGCAAGGGCGTGCCGTCGTCTGGCAGTTCCTTGAGCCCGAGTATGATCGCGTCATCTGGCGCATCGACCCAACTGCCATTTTCGGCACTGTCACAGCCAGCGGCGCGGTAGTCTTCGATGGGGATGCAGCGTTCGGGCGCATCCTCGACGACGACGCGCCAGCCTTTGGCGACCATCCGGGCCGCGCCTTTGGGTGTCATCGGGGCGCGGGCCTCGTTTTCGCGCGGTTCGCCGCGCATCCAGATCAACATGGGTCAGGTTCCTTTGGTCTCTCGTCACGCCAAAAATGCCAGTGGTGATGGATGAACGCAATGCGTGGTGCGCCCCTGCGGCACGCCATTTGATCCATCTCATAGCCTTGGACCCAAAAATATGAGAGAATCGAGTTGTGTCCGGCGCATTAGTGCCTTGTAATATTTGGATCGCTTCTTGCTACTATCCGCATTTCAGCGTGGCACCGCAAAACATGAGGTCTAAAATGGCAAAACTGATCGCAATTCTGAATGTCATCGCGTGGAGCGGTTTTTGGGCGTTTGGCTATCTTGCGTTGACCACAAGCACCGAACAAACGGGCCAGATGATGACGGCGCTGATTTTGGCTGTTGTGGGCGGTGCCGTCGGGATGATCGCGTTTTTCTGGTTGGCGCGTCACGCCGAAGATATCGGTTATGCAAAACCGCGCAATCGGGCTGTTCCGGAACACCTGCGCCCGCCAGTTGATACGCCGGACGCCTAATGCGTGGCTGCGTATTCTGCGCGCATTTCCTCTAATCGCGCCAGCGCCTCTTCTTTGGTGTTGCGGATATTCGGGCGGGTCGTCTTTGCTTCGTAGCGCAGGCGTTTATCGGCTTCGGTTTCCGACCCGAGCGCATAGCGCACTGACCCCATTGAGTAGGTGTCGTTGAACGCTTCGGATCGCAGCGAAAACTGCACCCAGGCGGGGGATTGTATCCGCGTGCCTTCATAATTGAACAGCATCCACCATTTGTGGCGGGTCGCGCGAATGGCTTCTTCTGCCCAGTTGTGGATGTCGTTGACGTCACGCGAATGTTCGATGCTCATGCCATGGAGGTCGATTTCCAGAATGCCCGTTTCCTCGTCGAACTTCAGCCGGCGCAAGAATTCTGCCTTTTGAAAACTGGGATGGTGGGCCAAACGCTCGCGTCGTTTGGACGGAAGTGATTTGAGGTAGGCGAGGGCATCGGCGCGCGAGCCGAACAGGTTGGGGTTTTCACGCTCTGTCCCCTTGGTGCGTTCGATTTGCGCGACCGTCATCGGATCTGCGTCATAGCGCACGGTTTTCATGGAATGACCTTCATTAAGATCGCGCCCGCGCCGGGTGAAGGCAAACCATGCCCCTTCATCCACACGGTAGTCTTGCGTGTTGATCATAAAGAACCACTGTGCTTCACCGGTCTTTTGAATCCGCGCCTCCAGGCGGTCATAAAACGCGTTCACGTCAGCCGTGGTATGAAAATAGAGACCGGTAAACGAGATTTCTACAATCTGGGAGCCTTCGTGGATCGTGATCCGTGGATCGAGGGCCTTGGGCGAAAAGTATTCTGAATAGGGCATTGTAACAACCGGTGTCTTGCGTGTGGGGGCACGGATGACGAAGATGAGGGGGAACTGCAATGGCGCGATACGTCGCGGTGCTATTGGATAGCGGACACGCAATCGCAATATATCCATCAGGCTCACACGAAAGGATGCCGGAATGCGCTACATTTTATTGACCACCGTTTTGGCATTGCCCCTGCCGGCCATGGCGCAAGACGTGGCGCTTTTGCTTGGCAACGAGCGGTATGAGCAACTTGATCGTGTGAATCGCGCAGATGATTTGCTCTTGGCCGAAGAGCAGCTTGAGGCGCTCGGATTTGAGGTGTTCAGCCGGGCCAATGCACGTATCGAAGCGGCCAAAGACCTCGCTGCCGCGTTTCAGGCGGGGGTTGAGGATGCCGATCGGCTGATTGTCGCGGTGTCGGGGCATTTTGTAACAGATGGTGCGCGCACATGGCTGCTGACGGCGGAGGCGGCCGCGCCTGATTTGTTCACAATAGATGACGCGGCCGTGTCGCTTGATAGTGTGTTAACCATTCTCGCAGCCCGCCCCGGAAAGGCGATGCTTCTGATCGGTGCGGCTGACCCTGATGATCTTGATCTGGACGGCAGCGCGTTAAGGGCGGGCGTCGGGAACCTTCATGTGCCACAAGGTGTAACCGTGATCCGCACGACGCCCTTTATGGCGAATACTGTTTTGTCGGGCCCCCTTACCGAACCGCAAAGCGAGATCGGGCTGAAGTTGATGCTGAACCCGTCGCTGTTTATTGACGGCTATTTGCCACGCAACTGGATGCTGATGCCGGGCGAAGTGATTGTCGAGACGCCGGAGGTGCCCGAAGGTCCAACACCGTCAGACTTGAATGCGGAAGCCGCGCTTTGGGACGAGACCACGCAAGCCGACACGGTGGAAGGCTATCGGACCTATGTCACGCGATACCCGCAAGGCCGGTTTGTCGATGATGCCGAAGCGCAGATTGCGGCCATTCTCGCGGAACCCAACCGCGCGGCACGGTTGGCTGAAGACGCGCTGGGCCTGACCCGCGAGGCCCGCCGCGCGGTTCAAACCAACCTCACATTGTTGAATTACAACACCCGCGGCGTTGATGGCATTTTCGGGCCTGCGTCGCGGGGCGCGATAACAAACTGGCAACAATCCAACGGTTTTCCGCAAACGTCGTATTTGACGCGTGATCAGGTCAATCTCCTGGACGCCCAGGCTGCGCGTCGCCGCGCCGAGATCGAGGCCGAGGAAGCCCGTGCGCAAGCGCAGGCCGATGCCCAAGATCGAAGCTATTGGGCCGAAACCGGCGGTCAGGGCGATGAGCCGGGGTATCGCGCCTATCTGGAACGATACCCCGAAGGGCTGTTCGCCCGCATTGCCAGCGCACGTCTTGAAGAAATCGAAACCCGTCGCAGCACTGCTGCGCAGGCTGCGGATCGTGCTGCCTGGTCGATTGCTGACAGCGAGGAAACCGTGGCGGCGTATCAGGAATATCTTGCGGCCTATCCGAGCGGTGCCTTTGCCGACCAAGCCCGAGCCCGCATTGCGGACCTGTCTGCCCCCCGTATCAGCGATGCACAAATCGCGCAGGCACAGGCCGAGGAAGACACTTTGCGTCTGTCCGGCGTGCGCGCCCAATTGCTTGAGTTGCGTTTGCGCGATCTGGGGCACAACCCGGGTCGGCTGGATGGCGTGATAGACGATGATACCCGCCGCGCGATTGCGGCCTATCAGGAAGACCAGGGCCTTCTGGCGACGGGCTATGTGGATCGGGCGACCGCTGTTGGTTTGATGACGGGACCCATCTCAATCACGATCCCAAGCCGCTAGGATTACTGCCTTCGGAGCAAAGAAATTCCCGCCCCGGCGTGCTGCCCGGGCGGGATCAATTCTTGTGCGGGGTGGTTAGGGGCGCGCGGGGACGTAGCGTTCAAACACCATACGGATGAACCCTTGGGCGCCGTCGTGAAGTTGCCGCACGGCGACCGTGTAGGTGCCTGGCTGTACCCGAACCGTCAGAAGCGAATTGAAAGACCCGTCCGCATCATCGTTATACCCGACCTGCCGACCCAGATCGTCATACATCGCCAAAACGGGGTCGCCTTGGCCTTGGGCAATGGCCTCGACCAGAATTAACCCACCTTCGAAAACCTCGAAAGAATACCACTTGGCATCACCGCCCACGCTGATGTCTTCGCGCAGACGTGTCTGCAACTCGCCCAGTGCGGCAACGGGGTGTGATCCGTCCAGTGGCGGGCTGGCTTCGCCGCGGTCATACAGAGTTTGCAGAGCTTCCTGCGCGTCGTATTCCTTGGCGGTCACGGTGATTGGCACGTTTTCGTCGCCATAAAGATCAACGGAAATGCAGTAGGTGCCTGCTGGCAGCGGATCGGCCAAATCGATCCGGCTGTTGAGGCCGTCAAAGTCGTCGTTTTCAGCAAGCCAGTTGCCCGACGGGTCGAACAGGCGCAGGATCGGGTCGGCGTCGGTGTTTTCAGCCGTCAGCGTCACCGAAGTCGGAGCATCGAGGCTCAGACTGTACGTGTGTTGCGCTGACCATGTATTTGCGACCGGCTCCCCCAAGGCGAGCGGAACCGCATCGGCGAGGATACACTCGCCCGTTCCTCCGGGGTCTTCGAATGAAACACCAGGCGTCAGAGCTTCCTGATCGATCCGGCTGGCGCGGACAAATCCGGTCAACGGGGCGCCGCCGAAGCTGCGCATGGACACGCAATATGTGCCCGTATCGAGGAAGGTTTCGGTGCGACTTGCCGCGCTCCCGCCACCATCGTCATCCGAGGCCACAATGACGCCGTCAGCATTGCGCACGTCGATAACGGTGTCACCACCACCGCGCGCTTGCGCCTCGATCCGGTAATCGCCGGGCTCTGATACGCTGAACAGGCCGACATACTCGTTCTGCATCAAAACGAGGGCCATTTGTTCGATATAGTCGGGCGACGTGGAAATGTCCGAGGCCGCTTCATCCCCGCCTAACCACTGGCCGTTGGCACCAACGCCACCGCACAGGTCTGCATCCTGTGCCATCGCCGGAACTGCGGCGAGCGCGAATA
>CBFHGD010000003.1:29272-31129 GCA_965655275.1 Octadecabacter sp.
GGCTGGTGGCGAGTGCGATTGAAACTGGTCGGATCATGGGATGGTTCCTCTCTTATTCCTTAGGTCGATGCTAAACCTGCAATCGCGCAGAGGCTAGGTCAGAGTTGTGCAAGTTGTGCGCAGGTCAGGGAAACCTGACCCTATGTCGACGCGATCTACAGGGATGCGAGGACCGCTTCGGCGGCCTCAAGCGCGCCCTCGATGAAACCGCCGAACTGCGGCGCGACCTCGGTGCCGCCAAACATAAGCGTATTGTCCCAAAGATTTTTCATCGAAGACGGGAGGCGGTATGAGGGGTGGGCAGTGAGCGGTTCAAGATCTGCAGACGTGGACGTGTGGGGGGCAAAGGCCCAATCCTTAATATATAGCGCCAACGGATCAGCTGCGGGAGGGCCGAAAAGTCGGCCGAGTTGCGCAAGGATCTGTTTACGCAATATCTGTTCGTCGCGCCGATGCGCGGGCGGTATGCCGATGAAGCCGAAAAGGGCAAATGGGCCGCCCGCGTGCGGTGAGGCGTCGTGAATTTCGACCATTGGTCCATGCCGGCTCATCGCGTCGCCGGACAGGCCCGCTTCCCGCCAAAAGGGTGTGTCATAAAGCATGACGGCTTTTGCCTGCCCTGCCATCCAAGTGGGAATGCCGGACATGGCGTGCATCGTTTCATCAGGTAGGGCGGGCATGTAGGTCAGGTTTGCCGCGAGCCGAGGGGGCAGGGCGAGCACGACTTTGTCCGCGAGTATGGTGTCGCCGCATGCAAGTTGCGCTGAAAGTCCAGACTCTGTCTTGGTCAACCGGGCAACGGGCGACCCCAACCTGAATTTCTGATCGGGTAGACGCGTCGCCAGGGCATCGATGAGCGCGCCGAACCCACCCTTCAGGCGCCAAGACCCTTGCATGGATGAAAATCCGCGACCACGCTGGACGTGCCCCTGTTCGTCTTCAAATGTCAGTATGCCGTCAGCGTGTTGATCAAACTTTTCTAACCCCAGCCGGTCAATCAGGGCGGCCATGCGCGGCTGACCTGGCCAAAACCATGCTGGCCCCATGTCAAATGCCGCCGCTGCATGCCGGACAGTTTCGATCCGGCCACCCAACCGGCTTCGCGCTTCAAGCAGTATGTAATCGCGGCCTTGATCCTCTAGCGCATGAGCGAGTGAGAGGCCGGACAACCCGCCGCCAACAATGAGTGTTTTCATTCCACGGCGGGCGGTCTTGCGTGAACAAGATGACCAGTCTTCATCCAGATGGCGGCACCTTGTGTGCCTGCGCGGGCGGACACTGCGGCTCCAACTGGTTGGCGCAACCAAGCGCCCTTTTCCAATACGCCCCCGCTTTCTTCCACCGAACCCTGTATCACCAGCATTTCAAGCCCGCCGTCTGCCGGGTTGGACAGCACCGCACCAGCCTCCAGCTTGCTGTAAGTCACTGTTTCAAAATCATCACTGTGCAACTGTGTGGTTGCAACACCGCCTATGGGCGCGCCGAGGCCCGCTGCCATGTCTTTGCGAAACTGGGTGCGGTCTGCCATGTCAAATTGCCAGAGTTTTACGAAAATTGTGCATCCGCCTTTTGATCCCGGAGTATGTGCCGACGTTGGCGGGTTGCGCACATATGTTCCCTTTGGGTAATCGCCATGTTCGTCTTGGAACACACCGTCCAGCACGATAAATTCTTCTCCGCCCGTGTGGGTATGTGCGGAAAATTTGCTGTTAGGGGCATAGCGCACAATTGTGGTGGCCCGCGCGACCTCGCCGCCGATCCGGTCCAGCATACGCCGGTCCACGCCGGGCATCGGGGAGGGGACCCAGTCAATCTGTTGCGAATGAACGATGACCCTTTGGGAAAAGTCCGCGTTGA
>CBFHGD010000003.1:31226-41525 GCA_965655275.1 Octadecabacter sp.
GTCCACGCCGGGCATCGGGGAGGGGACCCAGTCAATCTGTTGCGAATGAACGATGACCCTTTGGGAAAAGTCCGCGTTGAGATCCATCTGGTTGCCTTTCAATCAGAGCATATTGAGTGAAACACAGGTCTGACACAAAGAAAAAGCCGCGTCCCGTTGCCGGGCGCGGCCTCTCAAGATTGTGTAGCGCGGTTTGTTAACCCTGACGGGCTTTGAACCGTGGGTTGGTCTTGTTGATTACGTAGACCCGACCTTTACGGCGCACAACGCGGCAATCGCGGTGGCGCGACTTAAGCGAACGGAGGGAGTTGCGAACTTTCATTGTTCTATCCTTTGTCTCGCGGCGCGGCGATTGCGCCTTGGTTGCTGTCGTGCGCTGCGTGCAGCGCGGTGAATGTCTTTTCCCGCACCGTAAGGTGCAAAGTGATGGTGGACGATACTGGGATCGAACCAGTGACCCCTTCGATGTCAACGAAGTGCTCTACCGCTGAGCTAATCATCCGTTCCCTAACACATTTGACGCCCTATAAACGAATAGGACGCGCAAGCGCGCGTCGGTTGTTGCGGTCTATATAAAGAGTCGGGATAGGGATCAAGGGCTTTTGGCAAATGGATGAAATGCGTTACAGTTGGCGAACGAAAGGGCCTCAATGACAAATGTATCGAGCAATCAGTCCTATGTACTGCACCGCCCGGCGGAGCGCGAGACCTCTGTTGTGTTTGCCTCTCCACATTCGGGTCGGCGCTACCGTGCGGCGTTTCTGGCGCGTGCGGAGCTGAACGAAAACGAGGTGCGTTCGTCAGAGGATGCTTTTGTGGATGATTTGTTCGGCTCTGCCGTCGGGCATGGGGCACCGCTGTTATTGGCTCAGGCCCCGCGCGCCTATCTGGATTTGAACCGCGGCGCTGATGAACTGGACCCGGCACTGATAGATGGTGTGCGCCGCGTTGCGCACAATCCGCGTATTGCCAGTGGGTTGGGGGTCATTCCACGTGTGGTGTCCAACGGGCGCGCCATCTATCGCGGCAAGCTGACCCTTGAAGAAGCTCATGAACGCATCACGACCGTTTGGCGCCCGTATCACGACACACTGCAGACCCTGATGGACGAGGCCCATGGCAAGTTTGGAGAGGCGATTCTGATTGACTGTCATTCGATGCCGCACGAGGCACTGGAACATGTTGGCCCACCGGGTTCGACGCGGCCTGATATCGTGCTGGGGGACCGGTTCGGGGCAGCAGCTGCGTCTTCGGTGGTGGAACATGTCGAGGCGGCCTTCGCCGCGGCGGGCTTCAAGGTAGCCCGCAACATGCCGTTTGCAGGCGCATATATATGTCAGCACTACGGGCGGCCGTCGCGCCGCCACCATGCAGTGCAAATTGAAATTGATCGTTCGCTTTATATGGATGAGGCGGGGGTTAAACCAAACGCCAATTACAACGGGTTCAAGGCGGCGCTGGACGGCGTTATCGCAGAAATCGCCCAGATCGGCCGCCCCGCGGATCTGCGCGTTGCAGCTGAGTGATGAACTTACAAGAGTCCAACAAATTCAACTATTGTGTTGCGCCGTTACCGCAGCGCGCGTCCTTTTAGAATTGCATCTTTGCCGAACTTTTCACGGATCGCATCAGCTGCGCGTTCTGCTTCGGCGCGTTTTGTGGCGTTGGGGTCCAGCAAATCGCCCTCGCGGTCAGCGTCACCTGCGGGCACCAATTCGGATATGCCGACGCCAAGCAAACGATATGGCCCCTGATCCCCGACTTGGTCAAACAGTCCGCGTGCGGTGCGATAGATCGTATCGGCCAGCTGGGTCGGTTGGTGCAGGCTTTGGCGTTTGCTGAGCAGCTTGTGATTGGCGCGCTTCAGTTTCAGCGTCACCACGCGCCCCGCCTTGTCCTTGGCTTTGGCGCGCGCGGATACCTTTTCGGCCATACGCCAAATGTGGCCGTCCAGAATGTCGGGATCGTTGGTGTCGTCGTGGAATGTGGTTTCGTTGGATAGCCCCTTCACGGGTGAATGCGCAGAAATACGCCGTGCATCTTCACCGCGAGCGAGGGAATAGAGACGCTCACCCATTCCGCCGAACCGCTCGTTCAGATCCCGCCTGTCCCAGCGCAAGAGATCGTCAAACGTGCGGATTCCGGCCGCATCCAGGCTTTGTTGGGCGACGGGGCCAATACCCCAGATCAGTTTGACGGGTCTTGGGCGCAGAAACTCGGTCGTTTCCGCGGCGCCGATCACGGAAAATCCACGTGGTTTGTCGAGGTCGGACGCAACCTTGGCGAGGAATTTGTTGTGGCTAAGCCCGATGGACCCTGTGATCCCGATCTCGTCCTGCATCCGTTTTGTGAGGCGCGCCAACATCACAGCTGGGGGGGCGTGATGCAGTTTCTGTGTGCCGGTGAGGTCCATAAACGCCTCGTCCAGTGACAGGGGTTCAACCGTTGGGGTCAGCTCGTCCATCAGGGCGCGTACCTGACGCGAGACTTCGACGTATCTGTCCATTCTGCCACGCACGACGATGGCATCGGGACAGAGCTTGAGGGCCTGGAACATCGGCATTGCCGAACGCACACCTTTGATCCGCGCAACGTAGCAGGCGGTAGAGACGACACCGCGTCGCCCGCCACCGATGATGACAGGCTTGCCTTCCAGTTCCGGGTTGTCGCGTTTTTCGACGGATGCATAAAAGGCGTCGCAGTCCATATGTGCGATTGTCAGATCAAAGAGTTCAGGGTGGGAGGTGACGCGCGGGCTGCGGCACGACGGGCAGCGCGCGGCGTCATCAAACGTGTGCAAACAGGCGCGACAAAGGCTTGGCATACATGATCAATACGCGGGCTTGGGGGCGTGAGGCAAGCCGGCCCTTCGGGGACGGTATTTTTGAGCCAAAGAAGGCGTTAGGGTGCGAACATGGCAGAGGAGTTTCACGGAGCGAAAGCGGCGGTTTTTATTGGCATGCGTATGTTGGTTTACCAGCGGGATATGGACGTCGTGTGGCCCGGGTGCTGGGATTTCCCCGGAGGCGGACGCGAAGGGAACGAAACACCGTTTGAGTGCCTGAGCCGTGAGCTGCGCGAGGAGTTCGGGATGGAAATTGGTGCCGACACGGTGGTTCTGCGTCGGCGTGTGCCGTCCATGGTCGACCCTGCCCAAGTCGCGTGGTTCTTTGTGATCCAGTTGCCCGCGCAAGCTGAGGCATTCATCCGTCTTGGCAGCGAGGGCCAGCGCTGGGCGCTTATGCTGCCCCAAGATGTTGCTGAATTGCCTGATCTGGTGCCCGCCTTGCGGTCCCGTTTCAAGCTTTGGTTGCCGCAGAGGGGGTGCGCGCCTATCTAATTGCAGGGAACGTCTACGGTTTTTTCGCGCCTGAATGCGAAACGTGGGTGATTTAGTGGCGAAAAGGTAGGGAACACCATGGATTTCGAGCAATTTTTGACTGACCTGATCGGAGGCAACATTGTCCTGATCCTGTTGGCCGTGTTTATAATTATTTGTATTCTGGTCGGTGTTCGCATCGTTCCGCAGTCCGAGAAGTTTGTGGTTGAACGTTTTGGCCGTTTGCATGCGGTGCTTGGGCCAGGCATCAACTTCATCATTCCGTTTCTTGACCGCGTTGCGCACAAGATCTCAATTCTGGAACGCCAGCTTCCTGTCATGGGGCAGGATGCGATCACATCAGACAACGTGTTGGTGCAAGTCGAAACATCAGTTTTCTACCGCATCACAGAGCCGGAAAAGACTGTTTACCGTATCCGCGATGTTGATGGCGCGATTTCCACAACTGTCGCAGGTATTGTGCGTTCAGAAATCGGTAAAATGGAACTGGACCAGGTGCAGGCAAACCGCACGGGACTGATCCTTGCGATTCAAGACCAGTTGGCCGCGCAGGTAGATGACTGGGGTATCGAAGTGACGCGGGCTGAAATCCTCGACGTGAACCTTGATGCAGCGACACGCTCTGCAATGCTTCAGCAGCTTAATGCGGAACGGGCGCGTCGCGCACAGGTGACCGAGGCCGAAGGTCTGAAACGTGCCGTTGAATTGCAAGCCGACGCGGAGCTTTACTCTGCCGAACAAGCCGCCAAGGCGCGCCGTGTGTCCGCTGATGCCGAGGCCTATGCGACGCAAGTTGTGGCCGTGGCAATTGCCGAGAACGGCCTTGAGGCGGCGCAATATCAGGTCGCCCTCAAGCAGGTTGAATCGATCAATGCGCTGGGCGCGTCGGCAGGGAGCAATACGATTGTCTTGCCCGCCAACATCCTCGATTCCTTTGGCGATGCGTTCAAAATGCTCAAAGGGCGTGGCTGATGGAATGGTTCAATGAATGGTGGATCTGGATGGTGGGAGCCCTTGTGCTCGCCATCCTCGAAGTTCTGATCCCGGGCTGGATCTTCTTCGGCTTTGCAGTGGGCGCGTTTTTCCTTGGGTCGATGATCTGGCTCGGGGTTGGCGCGGGAATGTCGCTGGCGTGGTCGCTGGTGATTTATGCGGTGCTGTCACTTGTCGCGTATATCATCATGCGTCAGATGTTCGGCATTCGTCGCGGACAGGTGAAAATCTGGGATCGTGACATCAACGATTGATGCATGAAAAGAAAGGCCCGGCACACAGGCCGGGCCAGTTTGTTCTGTTCACGCAGGGTTCTGGACCGAGGGACAAGTCGGACAGAGGCAGTGACAGACGTTTCGTAAATCCATTTGGTTAGCGGCGGCGCTGACGCACAGCGTGACCCAGCAAGGCGCGTTTGACGTCGCTGGGATCAAGCGTTGCCGGACCGTCGATGCGGCAGCGAAAGCGCAAGGGACCGTTGCGGGTTGGCAAAACGACGGCAGCTTCGAAACCGCGGCCGGTATAGCGAATGTCATTGAGTTCAATCATCTCTCATCCCCTTTAGTGGGTGTTGTGCTAAACTTCTTGGCCTATACAACATCTGGTATTCAGGGTGGTTCAATTGAAGGGGAAGGGAACTCACGTTTTCCCTCGGCCGCGTGAGTCCGTGACATAATCGCGGGGCGAGGTGCGCCAAACCCTTTATTTTATAGGATTTGAGAAGATAGTTAAGCTAAGCGAAGCTCCGCCAGAACTGCCTGCGCTGCGGCACGCGGGTCCTCGTGTTGCCAAATCGGGCGCCCGACAACGATGTGATCCGCCCCGTTTGCAATAGCTTGCGCGGGGGTCGTGACCCGTTTCTGATCGCCCAAGGCGGCCCCTGCAGGGCGCACACCGGGTGTGACGATTAGTTTGCCCTGCGCCTCGGGCAACGCACGGATGAGGGTGGCTTCTTGCGGTGATGCGATGACGCCGTCTGCACCTGCGTCAAATGCCGTGCCGGCGCGTTCCTGCACCAAGTCCGTGATGGTGCCCGACTTGATGCACGACGCGTCCAGATCGGTGCGATCCAGTGACGTCAGGATCGTTACGGCGAGAATCTTCATGTCAGAGCCGCCTTTGCCCTCGGATGCCGCACGCACAACATGCGGGTCACCATGCACTGTCAGAAAATCATGGTTGAACCGCGCAAGGCCGCGCACGGCGGCCTCAACCGTCGCGCCGATATCAAACAGCTTCATGTCCAGGAAAATGCGCTTTCCATGCTCGTCCGCCAGTTCGTTCGCCAATGCCAGACCGCCGCCCGTCAGCATCCCCAGTCCGATCTTGTAGAAGGATGCCGCATCGCCGATCCGTTCGGCCATTGCCAAGCCGCTGATCGCATCGGGCATGTCCAAAGCAACGATCAGTCGGTCATTGGTGCGGGGGGCGGGGGGCATATCATTCTCCTACTGGGTTGCGCCCTTCTAGGCACAGGATGGACAATCGGCAACCAGCCTTGAACCTGCCAAAACCGCTCCCCATATATTCTAGAAGGTCCCAAAGATGCTGTGCCGCCAAGCGGGCAGCGACGAACAGGGGCGCTTTATAAAGGAGAATACCATGAACCTTGAAAAGTTCACCGAGCGGTCACGCGGTTTCATTCAGGCCGCCCAAACGATCGCTATGCGCGAAAGTCATCAACGGCTTGCACCTGAACATCTACTCAAAGCTTTATTGGACGATGACCAAGGCCTCGCGTCTAATTTGATCAATGCGTCTGGCGGGGATGCCGCTCTCGTGTTGCAGAACGTCGACATCGCATTGGCGAAAATCCCGACTGTGACCGGGGATTCAGCACAAACTTACATGGATGGCACGACTGGCAAAGTCCTGGCCGAGGCAGAGAAACTTGCCCAGAAAGCAGGCGATA
This sequence comes from Octadecabacter sp., assembly GCA_965655275.1. GTDB lineage: Bacteria > Pseudomonadota > Alphaproteobacteria > Rhodobacterales > Rhodobacteraceae > Octadecabacter. Next base: position 37,472 of record CBFHGD010000003.1, read on the forward strand.
GTTTTGTGCCGGTGGAACGTATTCTGATGGCGCTGGCGATGGTGCAATCCAAAGCCAAGGACGCGCTGGATGCCGGTAAGGTGACCGCGCAGGGGCTGAATTCGGCTATCAATGATATCCGCAAAGGGCGCACCGCTGACACGGCAAGCGCCGAGGAGGGGTATGACGCGTTGAAGAAATACGCGATGGACCTGACGGCACGGGCGCGCGAAGGCAAGATCGACCCGATCATTGGTCGCGACGAGGAAATTCGCCGCGCGATGCAGGTGTTGTCCCGCCGCACCAAGAACAACCCTGTGTTGATCGGTGAACCCGGCGTGGGTAAGACCGCGATTGCCGAGGGTTTGGCTCTGCGTATCGTGGATGGTGACGTGCCAGAATCCCTGCGCAACAAATCATTGCTTTCGCTTGATATGGGCGCGTTGATTGCTGGCGCGAAGTATCGCGGTGAATTCGAAGAACGCCTGAAGGCCGTGTTGTCCGAAGTGACCGAAGCGGCAGGCGAGATCATCTTGTTCATCGACGAAATGCATACGCTCGTCGGAGCTGGCAAAGGCGACGGCGCGATGGATGCGGCCAACCTGATCAAGCCCGCACTGGCGCGGGGTGAGTTGCACTGTATCGGTGCGACCACGCTGAACGAATATCGCAAATATGTGGAAAAGGACGCGGCCCTCGCGCGGCGGTTCCAGCCAATTGTGGTACAGGAACCCACTGTTGAAGACACGGTCAGCATCCTGCGCGGCATCAAGGAAAAATATGAGCTTCACCACGGTGTGCGGATTTCCGACAGCGCATTAGTGAGTGCGGCGACGTTGTCGCATCGCTATATCACGGACCGCTTTTTGCCGGACAAAGCCATCGACCTTGTGGACGAAGCGGCCAGCCGTTTGCGTATGGAAGTTGACAGTAAGCCGGAGGAGCTCGACCAGCTGGACCGTCAGGTTCTACAGCTTCAGATCGAAGCGGAAGCTTTGCGGCTGGAGGACGATCAAGCATCCAAGGACAGGCTTGAGAAGCTCGAGAGCGAATTGTCGGAGTTGCAGGAACAGTCTGCGTCAATGACGGCGAAATGGCAGGCCGAGCGTGACAAGCTGGAAGGCGCACGTGGCCTGAAAGAACAGTTGGATCGTGCGCGGGCCGAGCTTGATATTGCCAAGCGCGAAGGCAACCTCGCCAAGGCGGGCGAGCTGTCTTACGGCGTTATTCCGGATCTTGAAAAACAGTTGGGCGAAGCGGAAGACAGCGAGCTGATGGTCGAAGAAGCCGTGCGCCCCGAGCAGATCGCCAGCGTGATCGAGCGCTGGACGGGGGTTCCTGTCGCCAAGATGCTGGAAGGCGAGCGCGAGAAACTACTGCGCATGGAAGCCGGGCTGCACAAACGGGTCATCGGCCAGGATACTGCTGTCAAAGCGGTCGCCAATGCGGTGCGCCGCGCGCGCGCGGGCCTGCACGACGAGGGGCGGCCTTTGGGCAGCTTCCTGTTCCTCGGACCGACGGGTGTGGGTAAGACCGAGTTGACCAAGGCTGTGGCGGAGTTCCTGTTTGACGATGACAATGCAATGGTGCGCATAGATATGTCCGAGTTCATGGAGAAACACGCGGTGTCGCGTCTGATCGGCGCGCCTCCGGGGTATGTCGGGTATGATGAAGGCGGTGTGTTGACAGAAGCCGTGCGGCGACGCCCCTATCAGGTGGTGTTGTTCGATGAGGTCGAAAAGGCGCATCCGGATGTGTTCAACGTCCTGCTACAAGTCCTTGATGACGGTATCCTGACCGACGGGCAGGGCCGCACTGTGGACTTCAAGCAGACGCTGATTATCCTGACGAGCAACCTTGGATCCCAGGCGCTGAGCCAACTGCCCGAAGGGGCGGATGCGTCTGATGCCAAACGCGATGTGATGGACGCGGTTCGCGCCCATTTCAGGCCCGAGTTCCTGAACCGTCTGGATGAAACGGTGATCTTTGATCGCCTTGCACGCGACGACATGGACGGGATCGTGGACATTCAGATGGCACGGTTGCTCAGCCGGTTGGCGGGTCGCAAGATCACGCTTGATCTGGACGAGGCTGCGCGCAAATGGCTTGCCCATGAAGGCTATGATCCGGTGTTTGGTGCGCGTCCGCTGAAGCGGGTTATCCAACGTGCCTTGCAGGACCCGCTGGCTGAAATGCTACTGGCTGGTGACGTCAAAGATGGCGATGTCGTGTCTGTAACGGTCGGCGCGGATGGATTGATTGTCGGGGATCGGGTCAGCACCTCGAACCGGCCCAAGCCGGACGAAGCGGTCGTTCACTAATCTGATACACTGAAACTTAAATGGCCTCCGCATGCGGGGGCTATTTCTTATTGTGCGCACAAAAAAGCCCTGCCGCGAGCTTGCGCGGCAGGGCTGAGCGAGTGGTTGCGAGTGTTTACATTGGTGGCAGGATAACCGCGTCGATGACGTGGATCACACCATTGCTGGCTTCCACATCCGCGGCCACAAGGTTTGCGGCATTCACCTTCACGCCGCCTTCGGTCATGATTGTGACATCCGCGCCATTTACGGTTGCTGCTGTCATGCCATCAGACAGATCGCCCGACATCACTTTGCCAGCGACAACGTGATAGGTCAGGACCGCAGCGAGGGCTTCCGGATCTGCCAGCAGACCTTCAACTGTGCCTTCTGGAAGGGCGGCAAACGCCTCATCTGTTGGTGCGAAAACGGTGAAGGGGCCTTCGCCCTTCAGAGTGTCCACCAGGCCCGCGGCCTCAACGGCGGCGACGAGTGTTGTGAAGGTGCCGGCATCAACGGCTGTATCGACGATGTCTTTGGAATGACCCGCAGCGAAAGCAGCGGAAGCGGTCAGGGCAAGTGTGGCTGTTGCAGCCATGAAAGTACGACGAAGCATAGTGTAGTCCTCCTTTAATATCAGAATACCCATTTGGTATCGTAGGGTGTTACGAGTGAGAATGAACTTGGACCACTGGGGGGTTTCCGCTTAGGCGCATTGACGCCGAAGCGAACCGCACTAAGCCAGCGGGTTTTTGCGCTTCAAGCCCGGAAAGGTAACAACAGGTTTACTAAGTGCTTCAAACCGGAAGACAAAGAAGGCCCCGGGATTGCCGGGGCCTTCTTTAGTTCGGTCTTTTGGAGGACCTAGGTGGCGACATAAATGTCATCCGGAATATAGATGAAATCGTTCAGACTCAGCTCTGCCAGATCAATATTGCGCAGAGTGATTTCACCATTCGATTTCAAGTCGAGCAGGACGTTGTTGCCGACCTGACTTGAGATCGCGATAGCCTCGGCATCCGAAACCGGACCGTATGCTGTGAAATCGATCTTATCGATGCCCATCTCGAAATCCACGATGACGTCTTTGTTGGTAACACCCGCAAAGACAAAGGTGTCTGCGCCAGCTCCGCCTACAAGACGGTCATCACCAAGGCCACCAATCAATTCGTCGTCACCGGCACCACCATTCAAGGTATCTGCCTGGCTTCCGCCATCAAGGACATCCTTATCGGCACCTCCGCGCAGGATGTCCTGCCCTCGACCGCCGAAAAGCGCGTCATCGCCGTTGTTGCCGTTAAGGGTGTCATTGCTGATGCCGCCGTAGATGTCGTCATCACCATTGCCGCCGCTTATCACGTCTTTTCCGTGATCACCGAAGATAATGTCATTGTCACCACCACCGTTGATCACGTCGTTGCCGGATCCGCCGAAGATGTCGTCTTCGCCGTTCCCGCCACTGATGCTGTCATGGCCTTTGCCGCCGAAGATGTCGTCGTTGCCAGCGCCGCCGTTGATAGAGTCACTCTGGCCGCCGCCTTCGATCAGGTCGTCGCCGTTTCCACCGGAGATATCGTCGTTGCCATTGCCGCCGAAGATCTCGTCGTTACCATTGCCGCCGATGATGACGTCGTTGCCACGGTCGGCGGTGATCACATCATCTCCTGCTGTGCCATCCAGAACGTCTCTGCCGCTGGTCCCGTTGATCACTTCACCCGAAGGCTCGACAGGTGGTGCAGGTTCGGTTGTGCCCGGTGTCGGGGCACCGGCGCTCA
>CBFHGD010000003.1:41563-41725 GCA_965655275.1 Octadecabacter sp.
TCTGCAAACAGATCATCGCCGCTGATTGTATACGCGCGCGCCCCAGCCAGAAGATCACCGTCAACGGGGCCAAAGAATGCAGGATAGCTTACAAAAACTGCGCCTTGAGGGAGTGCACCATACGCAGCCTCGAAGTCGGCCAGCGTGACGAGGGTAGGGGGG
>CBFHGD010000004.1:0-37046 GCA_965655275.1 Octadecabacter sp.
AATGGTGGTTTCAAAATCGGCTTCGGAATGGCGCCGCTCGCGGCTGAAAAGCTCGCCCAACTGATCTTGACGGGCGAAGACAGGATCCCTGCGGACTTCGCGCCGGCCGCAAGCCTCTAATCCCCCCTTGCGCCGCCGCGCCGTTCGCGCATTGTGTCGTCCCAGACAGGAGGCTTCCCCATGACACAGCACGCATCCCGACACGGTGGACAAATTCTCGTCGACCAACTCGAACGTTTTGGCGTGCGCCGCGTGTTTTCAGTGCCCGGCGAAAGCTTCCTTGCGGCGCTTGATGGCCTGTATGATGCAGGCATCGATAACGTTGTTTGCCGTCACGAAGGCGGCGTTGCGATGATGGCAGAAGCCTACGGCAAAATGACAGGACAACCGGGCGTGGCCTTTGTCACCCGTGGACCGGGCGCGACAAACGCCTCTGCGGGTGTCCACGTGGCTATGCAGGACAGCACACCGATGGTGCTGTTCGTCGGCCAAATTCGCGCTGCTGATCGTGACCGCGAAACGTTCCAGGAAGTTGACTACAAATCCATGTTCGGCAGCCTCGCCAAATGGGTCACCGAGGTGGACCAGACCGAACGCCTCCCCGAATACATTGCCCGTGCATTCACCGTTGCCACTTCTGGTCGCCCTGGCCCTGTAGTGCTGGCTCTGCCCGAGGACATGTTGTCAGCTGCAGCGAAGGTTGCGGACACCCGAGGCCCCGTGGTTGAACTCGCGCCCACCTACGCCGCGGTGGCTGAAGACGCGCTGCACTGGCTATCCAATTTTGAACGCCCGTTGGTCGTGGTTGGCGGCCCCCATTGGTCGCAGGACGCTGCGAACGATCTGGCAGATTTTGCCACCACCCAAGGCGTGCCGGTCGCGTTGGGCTTCCGGCGTCAGGACTACCTAGATAACCGGCACCCGAACTATGTCGGGGACCTCAATGTTGGCGTCAACCCGCGCCTCGGGCAGCGCATGCGCGATGCTGACGCGCTGCTGGTGATTGGGTCGCGATTGGGCGATATCGAAACGCAGGGCTATACGTTGGTTGATCCCTCCGATCTACATTGCGCCATTTTGCATGTGCACGCCGACCCCAATGAGCCGGGCCGCGTCTATCATCCCGACATCGCCGTCACCGCCGATGCTGTGTCCTTTGTCCGCGCGCTGTCCCGCCTGCCTGCCTGCTCAAAAGACTGGAACGATTGGACCAAATCCGCCCGCGCGGACTACGATACTTGGCTGACTCCGCATGCAACACCGGGTGATGTGAAGCTCGAACAGGTCATCGCGTGGCTGTCGGACACTTTGCCGGATGATGCGATCCTGACGAACGGGGCGGGCAATTACGCTGCATGGCTGCACCGCTACTTCGTTTACAAACGCCACGGCACCCAGCTCGCCCCAACTTCAGGCTCGATGGGCTACGGTTTTCCCGCGGCGGTTTCGGCCAGCCTGGAATACCCCGACCGCACTGTTGTCTGCCTCGCGGGCGACGGATGTTTCCAGATGACCTGCAACGAGCTGTCCACCGCCGCGCAACATGGCGCGACCCCGATCGTCGTGGTCGTCAACAACGGGCGCTACGGCACTATCCGCATGCACCAGGAGAAAACCTATCCCGGCCGTGTGTCCGGCACGATGCTCGCCAACCCGGACTTTGCCGCCCTCGCACGCGCCTATGGCGGGCACGGTGAAACCGTTACCAAAACCGCTGATTTCGCTGCAGCATTTGCGCGCGCGCAATCAAGTGGCACCTTCGCCGTTATCGAATTGGTGGTGGATGAAGACGCACTCTCACCGGGCCTGACGCTGAGCGGGCTCGCTACATCCTAGCTTCATCTGGCCCGATAAACTCTCCCCGAAGGGCCGCTCTCAACTACTCAGCTCGGCTCGCAATTTCTCACCGATCATATCAATATTGCTTTGCGTGATCGTCAGCGGCGGTGACATGCACAGCGCGTCACCCACGGGACGCGCGATCATGCCGGCCTCCCACAATCCGTTGTAAGCCGCGCGGCCTGCGTCCCCGACGGCACCGGTCTGATGCAAATGCACGGCACCGATGATGCCGCAATTGCGCACATCCAACACCGCAGGCAGATCTGTCAGGCTGTGGAGCATATCCTCCCACGGTTTGGCCATCTGTGCTGCGTTCTCGAATATCTTGTCGTCGCGGTAAGCGTCCAGCGTGGCGATGCACGCCGCGGACGCCAATGGATGCCCCGAATAGGTGTAGCCATGAAACAGGTCGGGCATTTTCGCAGGCCCGTTGCGGAACGCATCACGCACCGCCGGGGTCGCCAAAACGCCCCCCATTGGTACGGTCGCGTTGGTCATGCCCTTGGCGCAGGTCACAAGGTCCGGCTGGACGCCAAATGCTTCATACGCGAAGGGAGTGCCCATGCGCCCGAAGCCTGAAATCACTTCGTCGAAGATCAGCAAGATACCGTGCGCATCACAAATTTCCCGCAACCGCTCCAGATACCCGACCGGTGGTGGAAACACGCCGCCCGCGCCTGAAATAGGTTCCACAATCACTGCAGCAATCGTGTGCCCGCCATGCAGATCGCACAGGCGTTGCAAATCATCCGCCAGCTCCACACCATGTTCGGGCAAGCCGCGGCTGTTGGCGTTTTCGGGCAGCCAGGTGTGGCGCATGTGCGCGACGCTCGGGTAAAGGGAACCGAACTGCCCTTTGTTCAGACCCAGCCCACCGACGGACAGGCCGCCAAAATTGATCCCGTGATAGGCCTTTTCGCGGCCCACCAGCATGCGACGCTGTCCCTCGCCGCGGTGGTGGTGATAGGCCAGCGCGATCTTGAGCGCGGTATCAACCGCTTCGGACCCAGAATTGGTGAAGAACACATGATCAAACCCGGGCGCTAGCTCCGTGACGCGCGCAGCTGCTTCGAACGCCAGCGGGTGCCCCTGGCCAAACGAATGAACGAAATCGAGCGACGCCGCCTGCTCCTGAATGGCCTTTGTTATAGCGGGGTGGCTGTGCCCCGCGTTGCAACACCAAAGGCCCCCCGTTCCGTCGAACAATTCATGCCCGTCAACAGTGGTGTAATACACACCCTCCGCTTTCGAGATCATACGCGGGTTTTCCTTGAACATCTTGGAGGCCGTAAATGGCATCCAGAAACTATCAAGATCATTGGGGACGCGAACAGTATCAGGCATGGCAAGTCTCCTTTTGTCGGAGCCTGCCACGCCGTTTTGCACCCCACAAGCCTAGTGTTGCGGCGGTAAGAACGCCTCGATTGCGGCGGAGGCGATGACAATGACATTGCCGTCGTCCGGGTTGGTCACATCCAGCCCGCCCTTAACGGCCCTGACGGTGGCGCGACCGCGTGGCAGGGTGGCCCCCAAAGCGGTGCAATCGACCGCATCGGGGTCGTGCACGCCCACCGTGACCTGAACGCGCATGGCGTCATGGTTCAACCCCGTGGCTTCGAACAACGGGATGGATGAATGGCGCAACGCATCCTCGATCGCGCGGGCGGCGGCCTTGGTATAGTCCTGCCCATACAGGTCGTTACCCATGCCCATTTCAATGATGAACCGTTGAACTGTGGTCATGCTGGCAACTCCAATGCGACCGACAGTGCGACGTTGGCGATCACCGTTGGCGCTCCGTCCGGGCGCGGCACATCCAGCCCACCATGAACCACACGAAACGTCAGCTGGCCGTAGGGGAAAATATCGCGCAGGGATTCGCAATCCACTGCATCAGGCTGCTGCACTCCGATCTCGACCGTGATTTGCATCGCCTCTTTGGGCTGGCCGTAAAGTTCTGCCAGATTGATGGAGTTGTGCCACAACGCATCCTGCACCCCGCGTCGTGCCGCCTGCGTGTAGTCTTGCCTGCGCAGAGACGTGCCAATACCAAACTCCGTGAGCAGTCTTGTCATCCTGGTGTTGCCTCCGTGTTAGGCTGCTTCAAATACAAGCGCTTCTTATTGCGCTGAATACCTCAAAAGAAAAGGGCCACCCGAACGGGCGGCCCTCCTCGTGGTTCGGCAGGACGGGGAACGTCATTCTGCCGGCACGGTCCCCGCAAGGGAAGGTTTGCGGAAATGACGGCGGTTGAGGTGTAAGACCAGCAGGACCATAGCGACCTGGAAAACGATGGCCACAGCTGTCAGAGCCCAAAACGCCAGACCGAACTTGGCGATGATACCAGCGCCCACCAGACCTTTGTTGACCCAGAAATGTGTCATTACGGACAGCGCGACACCGGGGCAGATCAAGGCATAGGCACCCGGGGAATTTCCGTCCCCGCGCAAGAACGCCTCGGCATATTTCTGACGGCGCAGAACCAGCAGGCCAAGGGCGGTAAACGCAAGTTGAATGGACAGGATCGTCGTCGTCAGGAGCAGGTTTGCAGCTTTCGCGGAATGCCCTTCGAACGTTGTGTGCAACCCATGGTCCTGACGCAGGAGCATGATGCCAAGAACAGTCAGGATCGGCACGACCATCATCAATGTCGGCGCGCTTTCTTTGGCAGTCCCGTGGTGCAACATGGAATTGAACGCAATAACGGCGGCTACAAGAGCATAGAGCGCAGCAATCGTGCCCACAAATATCGACAGCACAAGCGAAATACCGACGGTGAGGGGCACCGTGCTCATCGCGGCGGGGGCGGACAGGCCGACTGCAACCATCGCAAGGGCGAAGGCTGGAAGCAGCTGGGCAAACGAGTTGTTCGCAGTCACGTCAAACACGCCACCTTGAGACAGGACGCGACCCAGGAAGTCACCGATACGGCGGAACGCGATGACCCCGATGATTGCGAATGCAACTAGCGCGAGCGGGAACAGATACTCGACAACTCCCCAGAGACCGGGAACGAAGACCAGCCCGACGATGAACATCGCGTTGACGGTCATAGCGAGCGCCAGCGGCATCGCCAGTAACTGGGTTTCGCCGTTCGAATTCACCAGTTTTTCAAATGCAGGCGTCTTCGCGAACGTCCCGAGGGCGGCGAAGTTCCACAACAGCATCTTGATGTTCAGGAAGGCAGTTCCGGCGATGCCCACAACGGCAATGACGATGGCGGCTTTCATCGCAAGGCCGCCGCTCGTGAATGCGGCTAGAATGTCCTCGAACACGGGGACAGGCGCATCGGGGTGTGGCACCCAAAACATCAGATACATGAAGAATGTAACAGCAAGGCCACCTGCCCCGAGCGAGGCGAGAAAATAGAGGGGTGAATAGGTATCCGCAGGGCGGTTCAGGGGTGTCATGGCAGAATCCTTTTTACATTTCAATTTTGGAATGTATCAGGTTATCTAGTCATTGCTTTGACATATGTCAAAAACAAAATGTTTTTACGCAGACCCGATCAAAACGATGCTGTTACAAATTCGAATTCTTTCCCCCTAACAAGCGGGCCAGCCTGCGGCGATACTCTCAGCGAAGGGGAGCGGCAAATGCGTGTGTTTTCACTGTTATTAATGTTCTCGTACCTCGGTGTTGCAGCATTCGTCACCGGGTTTTAAGTATCGCCGCCCCCTTCACCACTTAGCTGAATATCGTTGATGAGCAGGGCTGGCGGCGCGCAGGTGCATCCGCTAAACCCCGTTACAACAGACCGTTCGCAAGGAACCCGACCATGGATTATAAAGCCTCCGGTGCGCCCAAAGGCCCGAAAGGTCAGCCGCGCCACCAAGAACACAATGCCTTTGGAGGCAAGAAAGTTGCCAATAAGCGCCCAACCAAGGAAGAATTGTTGGCAAAGATGAAGGCGAACGCCGAAAAGGCAAGAAAGTAGCGAGCGGCGCTTAGCGCAATGGCTTTTCCATGAACAGCGAGAATTCAGCGGCGTCATAGTCCCCGAAAGGACCGCAGACGGAAAACCCGTTACGCGCGTAAACCTTATGTGCCGCGTGGAGCAATGTGCCGGTCTCGAGGCGCAACATCGGCAGGCCTAGCGCGCGGGCGTGGTCCTCAAGCTGGCGCAGGATCGCGTCAGCAATGCCCTGGCCGCGCGATTCTTCTTCCACGAACATAGACTTAAGCTCGCCATAACCGTCACGCTCGGCGAGGGCACCAACCCCGACGGTTACATTGCCGCGCCGGGCCGTGAAGAAATGCACATCGTCCGACGTCAGGGCCTCAAGGCTCAGGTAATGATTTGCCTCCGCGGGAAACAGGCGCTGCATCAACGCATGGCTCGCTTCAAGCAAGGCAGCTGCCTGCGGGTCGAGCGGATTTCCGGGTTCCACGACAATCATAGTCTTTATGCGTCCTTGCGTGCAGTCCGACACAAGAAGCCTCAATACGTGCCAAATGAAAAGGTGAACTGATTAAGTCTTTCGGGTCATCAAAAACCGGCGCGTTTCACTCAATCGATTTGATTAGAGGCGTTCAACCCCAATATATTGTGGATAACCCGCCTGTTTTGCCCACATCGGGTGGGGCGGCGTTGACTCGCGGTATGGCTGGGGCGCAGCATAAGCACCGGACAGAGAATCAAGACGAGCAGCCAAATATGCGGTTTTCCCGCCTCCGCCTTAACGGGTTTAAAAGTTTCGTTGATCCGACCGACCTGATCATTCAGGACGGCCTGACGGGCGTTGTCGGGCCCAACGGGTGCGGCAAATCCAACTTGCTGGAAGCCCTGCGCTGGGTCATGGGCGAGAACCGCCCGACCGCAATGCGCGGTGGGGGCATGGAAGACGTCATTTTTGCCGGAGCCGCGACGCGGCCTGCGCGCAACTTTGCCGAAGTTTCGCTCGTCATTGATAACGCCGAACGTCTTGCGCCCGCCGCGTTCAATGATTCCGATAACCTTGAAATCGTGCGCCGGATCACCCGCGACGTAGGCAGCGCCTACAAGGTCGGAGCCAAAGATGTACGTGCGCGCGATGTGCAAATGCTGTTTGCCGATGCGTCCACGGGGGCCCATTCGCCCGCGCTGGTCCGGCAGGGGCAAATCTCGGAACTTATCAATTCGAAACCCAAAGCGCGCCGCCGCATCCTCGAAGAAGCGGCGGGCATTTCAGGCCTTTACCAACGGCGCCATGAGGCAGAGTTGAAGCTGAAAGGGTCCGAGCAAAACCTTGCCCGCGTCGATGACGTCATTGAACAGCTCGCCAGCCAGCTCGGGCAACTGGCGCGTCAGGCCCGTCAGGCTGCGCGCTACCGTGCCATCGGTGACGAGTTGAACCAATCCGAAGGCCTTTTGTTGTATCGCCGCTGGAAAGAAGCCGACGAAGCCCGTGCCGCCGCCGGCGACCAGCTGCGCGAGCGCACAACGCAAGCCGCTGCATCCGAGACAGAGGCGCGCCAATCCGCAAAGGCGCGCCAGACGGCGGAAGATGTATTGCCGCCCTTGCGGGAGGAGGAGGCGATCGCCGCCGCCGTTTTGCAGCGGTTGCAAGTGCAACGTGACACGCTGGCGGATCAGGAGGCCCGTGCGAAACAAGCCATCGAAACCCTGACCAATCGCATCGAGCAGCTCGCCCACGACATGGAGCGCGAAGCGGGCCTGAACAAAGACGCGGGCGAAACTATCGAACGTCTTGAGTGGGAAGCGCGAGAGATCGAAAAGGCGGGCGAGGGTCACGAGGCGCGGCTCGAGGAGGCGCGCGTTGCGTCCAGCGATGGTGCGCAAATCTTGCAGGACCGTGAGGCCGACCTTAGCCAACTGACCGAGGATGTGGCGCGCCTTGCCGCCCGCCACCAATCCGCGCACCGCCTGATCGAAGATTATCGCAAGACGCTCGAAAAGAACGAGGCTGAGGCCGCCCGCGCGATTGCTGCGCGCGGCGACGCCACGGCCGCGCTTGCCAGAGCCGCACAAGATTTCGAGGCCGCGCAGGCTGCCGAAGCGCAGGCCCGTGCCACAGCCGACAAGGCTGAAGCCGTCCTTGCCGAAGCCGAAGCCGCCCGCGCGGACACGCAAGGCCGCGAGGCCGATGCACGCGCGCTACGTTCGGAAGCCGAAGGCGAAGCCAACGCGCTGCGCGCTGAAACTGCGGCGCTCAGTAAACTTGTCGACCGGGACAGCTCCGAAGGCTCCCAGATCCTCGATCAATTGCGTGTCGAGGGCGGTTTTGAAAAGGCGCTTGGTGCCGCCCTGTCCGATGATCTCAAAGCCCCTGCTGTGACGCCCGATATGGGGTCCGGTTGGGTCCCGCTTCCGGCCTACGCCAAGCCGCAACTGTTGCCCGACGGCGTTAAGGCGCTGACCAATTTTGTCTCCGTGCCTGAGGTGCTGGTGCGTCGCATGGGGCAGGTCGGGCTGGTGGATGCTGCCGATGGCGCAGGTTTGCAAAAAGACCTCGCGCCGGGGCAGCGGCTGGTGTCGGTCGAAGGCGACTTGTGGCGCTGGGACGGATTTCGCGCCGCGTCAGAAGACGCGCCCTCCGCGGCTGCTTTGCGCCTGCAACAGCTCAACCGTTTGGAAGGTCTGAAAAAGGACCTCAACGATGCAACGGCCAAAGCCGACGGGATGCGTCAGGCCCACGAAATGCTGACCACGCGACTTGCGGAGCTGGCCGAGGCCGACAGAGCCGCCCGCGACGCGCGCCGCGCCGCCGATGGCGCGGTTGCCGACGCCAACCGCGCGCTGAGCCGTGCCGAAGCGGACCGCAATCTGGCGGATGGCAAGCTGGAATCCAGCGGCCTCGCCGTGTCACGCCACGAGGAAGAAGCGATGTCGGCGCGCACCGCCCTGAATGAAGCGGAAAGCACGCTCAAAGGCCTCGAGAACCTTGATGAAGCACGCGGACAGGTTGAAGACATCAAAATGACCGTCGAAGCCGCGCGCATGACCATGATGGCGAAGCGGTCCAGCTATGACGAAGTGCGCCGCGAAGGGGACGCGCGCACCAAACGCAGTCAGGAAATCACCAAAGAAGTCAGCGGTTGGAAGCACCGTCTCGAAACAGCCAATAGACGCTCCGCCGAATTGATGGAGCGCAAATCGGCATCCGAGGACGAGCTGAAGGACGCGATGACCGCGCCCGCCGAAATTGCCGCCAAACGCGCCGAGATTGCCGATGCGATGGAGGAGGCGGAGGAGCGCCGTAAAGAGGCCGCAGACACACTGGCATCCGCCGAAACCGCCCTGCGCGACGCGACATTGGCCGAACGAGAAGCCGAACGCGCCGCGTCCGAAGCCCGCGAAGCGCGCGCCCGTTCCGAAGCCCGCGCTGATGCGGCACGCGAAACTGTGGACTATGCCGCTGAACGTATTCTGGAAGCGCAGGACACAACTCCGGACAAGCTCCTCGAAAAGCTGGACGTGGATCCCGATAGAATGCCGGCGTCCGAAGCCATTGAAAACGATGTGAACCGTTTGAAACGTCAGCGCGATGCGCTGGGCGCGGTGAACCTGCGCGCCGAAGAAGACGCCAAGGAAGTGCAGGACGAACATGACTTGCTGGTCAAGGAAAAGACCGACTTGGAAGATGCCATTCGCGCGTTGCGCACCGGCATCGCGTCCCTGAACAAAGAAGGCCGCGAACGTTTGCTGACCGCGTTCGAGCAGGTCAACGAAAGCTTCGGCGCATTGTTCAAGCACTTGTTTGGCGGTGGTGAAGCAAAGCTGGTTCTGGTCGAATCCGACGATCCGCTGGAAGCTGGCCTCGAGATCATGTGCCAGCCGCCGGGCAAGAAACTCAGCACCCTTTCCTTGCTGTCGGGGGGCGAGCAAACGCTAACCGCGCTGGCGCTGATTTTCGCCGTGTTTCTTGCCAACCCAGCACCCATCTGTGTGCTTGACGAGGTCGACGCGCCGCTGGACGACGCAAACGTCACGCGCTTTTGTGACATGTTGGATGAAATGACGCGCCGCACGGATACCCGTTTCCTGATCATCACACACCATGCCGTCACGATGGCACGGATGGACCGCCTGTTTGGTGTGACGATGGGCGAACAAGGCGTGAGCCAGTTGGTCAGCGTTGACCTGAAAGCCGCAACAACTCTTGTTGCCTAGAGCGCGTTTAGCAGTGCAGGCGTTGGCCAGGCGTCCGCGGGCATCCCTAACCGTTGTTGTTCTGCCTGAACCGCGGTGCGTGTGCGCGCGCCAAGGATTCCGTCCGCGCCTCCCACATCATAGCCACGCGCCTGTAGTTTTTCCTGAAGCCGCTGCATCTGGTCGCCGGACAAACCTGCATCGCGGGTGCCCACGTTATAAACCGGCGCGCCTTCGATCCGGGTGCCGAAATATGCAGCCGTGAGGACGTAAACAAACGACTGGTTCCATTCGAAATACACGTCGAAGTTCGGGTAGGCGAGGAAGGCTGGCCCTTTGCGGCCCACTGGCAAAATTAACGATGCTGGCAGAGCGGCCAAGCTGCTGTTTCGCGCACTCACACCCATCGCCGCCCATTCGGATGCGGGGCGTTTGGTGTCGATGCCCGATAGCGACCAGTCCAGATCGGACGGCACCGTGACTTCTTGCAACCACGGCTGCCCTGCTTGCCAACCAAGCGAGGCCAGAACCGATGCACCCGATAACAACGCGTCTGGCGCGGACGTCTTGAGGCGCACTTGCCCGTCGCCATCCCCGTCGCGCCCGTTTTCGATGATGTCGCCGGGCAACATCTGGACCATGCCAATTTCGCCCGCCCACGCGCCCGTTGTGGTCGCGGGGTCGAAATCACCACGCTCGTGCAGTTCCAGCGCTGCAAAAACCTGCGGGCGGAACAGTTCGGGTCGGCGGCAGTCATGGGCCAGCGTCACCAGCGCGTTGAGTGTGTTGAAATCGCCCTGCACTGCGCCAAAATCGGTTTCAAACGCCCAAAACGCCAAGAGCACACCGCGCGGAATCCCTAGCTCTGCTTCGATCCGGTCAAATATGGGGTCTTGCCGGTCCGATTGCGCGGCGGCGTTCTGAAGTCGGTTGTTGGATATCAATCGCCGTGAGAAATCCACAAAATCACGCTGGAAAAACCCCTGTTCGCGATCGGCCTGCAACACGGCACTGTCTTGGCGGGCCACGCCAAAGAACGACCGTGCCGACGCCCGATCAAACCCCATTTCGGCGGCCTCATCGACCAGCCCGTCGATGAACGTGCTGAACGATCCGCCACAGGTCTGCGCAGCAAGCGGAGTGGACAGACAGGTGAGGGCGAGGCAAAGCGATTTCAGCATGAGGACTCCTTTTGTGAGGGGCAAGGTAGCGGACCCTCATGGAGTCGCAAGGCGGGACAGCAGCGAAAATCGGCACTTGAGGGATGACAACGCATTTAGGCAGGAGTAGAATGTAAGGAATATTTACATAAGGAGTATGACATGGGTCATCCTGCCGGTTATTCTCGCCTTCAAATCCGCCTTCACTGGGCCATTTTTGGGCTGCTTGTTCTGCAATTCGTGTTCCACGAATGGATCGCGCAGGCATGGGATGTTTACGCGGACGGGGGTGTCGTGCAGTTCCACCCTCTCATCGCAGCGCATGTGTTCGGCGGCCTCCTCATCCTTGCTCTTGCTTTCTGGCGCTTGCGTGTCCGCATGACCCGCGGCGCACCTCCGCCGCCCGCCCAAGAGTCGGCTACGCTCAAGGCGCTGGCGCACAGTGTCCACTGGGCGCTTTACGCTGTTCTGATCCTCATGCCCATCGGCGGTGCCGTGGCGTGGTTTGGCGGTATTGAACAGGCCGCAAAGGGGCATGAAGTGATGAAATTCGTCTTGCTCGGGCTGTTTGGTTTGCACGTTGCTGGTGCGCTCTACCATCAGTTTATTCTGAAAACGAACATCATGCAGCGGGTGAAACAACCCGCCGACTAGCCACGATTGTGCGGTGCCAGGAAATCCAGCACCGGGTTGATCGGGATGATCCGGTTCGGATTAATGGTGTCATGGCTGTAGTGATAGTGGCGCACGATGTGGTCCATATTCACAGTCTGTGCCACGCCCGCGACTTGGTATAGGTCGCGGGTGAACGCCCACAGGTTCGGATAATCCAGGATACGGCGGCGGTTACATTTGAAATGCAGATGGTAGACCATATCGAACCGCACCAACGTGGTCCAAAGCCGCCAGTCAGCTTCGGTCAGACGCTCCCCCATCAGGTAACGCCCGTCGCCCAGCCGCGCTTCCAGCCAGTCCAGGGTGTCAAACAAGGGGCCAATGGCCGCGTCATAGGCGGCCTGCGTCGTCGCAAACCCTGCTTTGTAAACACCGTTGTTCACCGTGTCATAAATCCGCGCATTCACCACTTCGATATCGTCGCGCATTTCTTCTGGCCAATAGTCGTGAGTATTTCCGGTGATCTTATCAAACGCGGAGTTGAACATGCGGATGATTTCCGAACTTTCGTTGCTTACGATCGTTTCTCGCTCCTTGTCCCACAGGATCGGAACGGTGACGCGGCCGGACACCGTCGGGTCCGCCTTGAGGTAAATGTCGCGCGCAAACGGGAGGTCATAAAGCGTGTCGCCCGTCGCGCCGTGACCGTCTTTTTCAAACGTCCATCCGTCTGACAACATGTCGGGATGCACTGCGCTTACGCTGATATGGTCTTCGAGGCCTTTGAGCTTGCGGAATATCAAAGTGCGGTGTGCCCACGGGCAGGCGTAAGACACATATAGGTGATACCGGCCCGAGGCCGCCTGAAACCCGTCTTCACCCGTTGGCCCGGCGGACCCGTCCGGCGTGATCCAGTTGCGAAACGCTGCAGTGCTTCGCTTAAACGCGCCGCCAGTGGCTTTCGTATCATACCAAACGTCGTGCCAAGTGCCGTCAACCAACTGTCCCATCGGGTTCTCCATATTTGCTGTTGCCCATGACCTAGTCGTTCATCACGCACCGGCCAACATTCACCCAAGCGCAGCAATGGTGCGCAGCCGCACAGTTGGGCCTGAAAAGGCATCAATGGCTGTCAAATAGCCTTCTAGCCCAAAAGGTTAACTTGACCGAAACCTGTTTTGCGTCATCCTGTTTCATAAGGATGGAGACCCAAAATGCTAGAATCACTGCCACAGTCGATTTGGAACGAGTTGCATGTTGCGCAAACCAAAGCCGCTGAAAAACGCACCCGTCTGCGGGTTGAGGCAAACGGTGAGAGCTATCGCATCACGCGCCTGACATCGAACGGCTTTGCGCTTGACCTCGATGGCGCGCCAAATCTGCGGGGCCTCGTGGACATCTACGATGGTGGCCGTCACCTCAGCCAGTGCCTGATCATCGCCGCGTCCGAAGACAACGGGCAGATGATTTATGATTTCAAGCGCAACACAGCGGCCGGCGACGGTGCCCCGCTGGATTTCGTGCGGGCGGAAAATGCACCGATTGCTCTATTGGGTCGCCAGCTACTGTAAATCGTCAAACGCCTTAGCCAATCGGGCCACGGCGTCTTCGATTTGCGCGCGCGGCGCGGCAAAGTTGAAGCGCAAGAACGACTCGCCCCCCGTGCCAAACGTCGGCCCGTGATTGGCCGCGATTTTTGCGTCTTTCTCGACGCGGCGGGTGAATTCCTCGCGGTTCATACCTGTGCCGGAAAAATCGACCCAGGCGAGGTAGGTCGCCTCCAACGGCATGGACGCAAGACCGGGAATAGCGTTGATGCCCGCATCAAAAAGTTTGCGGTTCCCATCCAGATAGGTTCGCAATTCATCGACCCACGCCGCCCCCTCCGGGGAATATGCAGCGGTTGCCATGAACAAGCCAAAGCTGTTGGGCGACAGGCCCATCGCCGCCATCCGCGCCCCGAAACGGGCGCGCAAATCAGGGTCTTCAATAATGACATTCCCGGAATGTGATCCGGCGATGTTAAATGTCTTGGTCGTTGCCGTCATCATGATCAGGCGGTCTTCGATGCCCTCAATATGGGCCATCGGAATGTGCTTGTGGCCAGGAAAGGTCAGGTCGTGGTGAATTTCGTCCGACACCAGAATGAGGCTGTGGCGTTTGGCGAATGCGGCCACCGCAGTCAACTCACCCTTGGTCCAGACGCGACCGCCCGGGTTATGCGGGGAGCACAGGATCAACATCCGTTCATTGCCCGTCAATTGCGCATCATATGCGTCGAAATCGAATTCGTAACGTCCGTTGTCGTTGGTCAGCTGACATTCAACAACCTGTCGGCCAGCGGCGTTTATCACTTTGGCGAACGCATGATAGACGGGCGTGAACAAGACAACCCCGTCGCCTTCGGTGGTGAACGCATCGACACACATCGCCGTGCCGTTCACCAGACCGTGTGTTGTGAACACCCATGACGGATCGATCTTCCAGTTGTGGCGTGTTTCCATCCACCACTGGATCGCAGCCAGATAGTCGCGGTCGTCTCCGAAGTATCCATAAACCCCGTGATCATGCATCGCCTGCACCGCGTCTTGCACGCATTGCGGCGGCTTGAATTCCATATCCGCCACCCACATGGCGATGCCTTCGTCGGGATCAACGCCATAGATGGAGTCCATAGCGTCCCATTTTACACAATGGGTGCCGCGGCGGTTGATGGGTGTGTCGAAATTCATGAAATACTCCTTAACGCTTCGAGGCAGGCTACCCGCATGATCGGCGGGCGCAAGCCCTTGCTGGCATGTTGCACTACGGGTCGGGCTACCCTAAATGAACGCCATGACACGTCGTTCCATCCTGATCCATCCAGACCCGCGCCTAAAAACTGCCGCTGATCCTGTCGCCTCCGTCGACAAGGACCTGCGCGCGCTTGCCGATGACATGCTTGAGACAATGTATGACGCCCCCGGTATCGGCCTTGCTGCGCCGCAGGTGGGTGTGATGAAACGCATGTTGGTGATGGATTGCATCAAGGACGAAATGGCGACGCCGGAACCGATGGTGATGGTAAACCCGCACGTCATCGAAACCTCAGCCGAGACAAATGTCTACGACGAAGGCTGTCTGTCGATCCCCGAGCAATATGCAGAGATTGAACGCCCCGCCATCGTGAAGGTCGAGTGGATGGATCTGGATGGAAAGACACTGCAAGAAGAATTCGCCGGACTTTGGGCCACCTGCGTACAGCACGAGATTGACCATTTGAACGGCAAACTTTTCATCGACTACCTCAAGCCGCTAAAGCGCCAGATGATCACGCGAAAGATGCAAAAGCTTAAGCGTGAGTTGGCCCGGGAAATGAAGAATGGCTGAACGCGCCGTCCGCCTCTGGCCGGATCCCGTTTTGGTGCAGTCCTGCGAAATCGTTGATCTTGGGGACCCGACTTTGCCGGCTCTGATCGACGATCTGTTCGACACAATGTATGTCGCCAACGGTCGCGGGTTGGCTGCGCCGCAAATCGGTATTTTGAAACGCGTGTTCGTGGTTGATGTGTCGTGGAAAGACGGCGCACGCGATCCGCGGGTTTTTATCAACCCGAACGTGGTTAGCAGCGCAGGCCGCGAAACGATGGAGGAGCAGTGCCTCTCTATCCCGAACCTGCCCATGCCAGTGTGCCGCGCTGACAAAATCCAGTTGCGCTGGAGCAACCGCGAAGATGTGCGCCAGACCGCGCCTTTTGACGGCGCGCTTGCGCGATGTATCCTGCACGAGCTTGACCATTTGGATGGCACCGTGATCCTTGATCACCAAACACCCGAAAACCGCGCCAGACTGGAGGCCGCCTATGCCCCATAGACCTTTCGTCATGTGGCCCGCCAAGATGTTGCGCACGCCTGCGGCAAAGGTCGACGCGATCACCGACGATATCCGCACGCTTTGGGATGAAATGGTTGAAGCGATGGATGCCATGCCCGGTGTCGGCCTCGCTGCCCCGCAATTGGGCGTGCCTTTGCGCCTTGCGGTGGTAGACGCCTCTGACAAGCGCGGTCAGGCGATCCGTATGGCGAACCCGACGATCCTGCATGCGTCGATAGAATTGCGGGCCCATGAAGAAGCTTCCCCAAACTTGCCGGGTGTCGCTGCCGGATTGGAGCGACCACGGGCGGTGACGGTGCGCTTCCTGAGTGAAGCTGGCGTTTACGAGCGTCATGATTTTGTCGGCCTATGGGCCACAAGTGTGCAGCATCAGATCGATCATTTGGACGGGCGGATGTATTTTGACCATCTGAGCCGCACAAAGCGCGATATGTTGCTGAAAAAGGCGCGTAAACTGCAAAGCTAGCGCAGGACGCTGATCGTCCCCTCGGGGCGAGTTTATTGGCCAGAATTAAGGGAGCCGCGATGCGCATCGTCTTTATGGGAACGCCGGAGTTTTCCGTGCCTGTGCTGGACGCGCTGGTCGAGGCCGGACACGATATTTGCGCCGTCTATTCCCAGCCACCGCGTCCTGCGGGCCGCGGAAAGAAGGACCGGCTCGGCCCCGTGCAAACACGGGCCGAGGCGCTGGGGCTGACTGTCCGCCACCCTGTGTCCCTGAAGGAGCCGCACGCGCAGGCAGAGTTTGCAGCGCTTAACGCGGATATTGCCGTGGTCGTGGCCTATGGGCTGATTTTACCGCAAGCGATACTGGATGCGCCCCGCTTGGGGTGCTTGAATATTCATGCGTCATTGCTCCCGCGTTGGCGCGGCGCGGCGCCGATCCATCGTGCGATCATGGCGGGCGATCGTGAAACGGGCGTGTGCATCATGCAGATGGACGCGGGTCTGGACACGGGCGCAGTGCTCTTGCGAAAGGCTGTGGTGATTGCGCCGCATGAGACGACGGGCGAATTGCATGATCGGCTTTCAGTGCTAGGCGCCGAAGCGATCGTCGAAGCTCTGGACCACTTGGATGACATGCCCCCCAAGCCGCAGTCCGAGGACGGCGTGACCTACGCTGCCAAAATTGACAAAGCCGAGGCGCGCGTGGATTGGAACCGGCCCGCAGCCGACATCGCGCGTCAGATCAACGGGCTTTCGCCCTTTCCCGGGGCTTGGTCAGAGGCGGGGGGCGAAAGGATAAAGTTCTTGCAGGCGTCACCCGTTTCCCGGCGGCTTCCCGTCGGGCACATCGAGGCCGATGAGGCCGGCCTTTATGTCGGGGCCGCTGACGCAGCTGTCTTCATTCGTGACCTTCAAAGGGCGGGAAAGAAGCCAGCAAATGCACGCGACGTGCTGCGTGGCTGGGAACCACCCGTGCGGTTTGAATGACTAAGGCTTGAAAGGCGCCATACCCGCGCGCGCAAGTTCATCGGCACGTTCGTTTTCCGGGTGTCCTGCATGGCCTTTGACCCATTCCCACGTCACATCATGGCGGGTGCGGGCTTCATCCAGACGTTGCCACAAATCGAGGTTCTTGATTTCCCCGCCCTTCTTTTTCCAGCCCTTGGCCTTCCAGCTGTAGATCCATTTCGTGATGCCGTCTTTGACGTAGGAACTGTCCGTTACCACTGTCACAACGGATGGCTCCGCAAGCGTTTCAAGCGCGGTGATGGCCGCCAGCATTTCCATGCGGTTGTTGGTGGTCAGGGCCTCGCCACCGCTCAGCGCGCGTTCTTTGACAACCCTGTCGCCATTGCGTGCGATCAACAAGGCCCCCCACCCGCCGGGGCCGGGGTTGCCCGAACAAGCACCGTCCGTGTAGGCATATAAATCAGGCATCACGCACCTTTGCGAATAGAACAATCCAGGGGTCATCGGTGCCGGCTAGCCCGACGTCACGCCCCCGATCTCGCGCAATAACGTCCAGTCCGGCGGCGTTCAATAGCGCCTCTAACTCATCCTCGGTCACAAAGGTGTAGAGCCGCTTGATGTGGTCGCGGGCCGTGCCCGATCCGGTCTTCATACCAATGTGGAAATGCCCCTCGGGGCGTAGCGCGCGAGCGATAGCTGACAGATGGTCAGGCAGGGACGCGCGCGGGGCATGCAGGAGCGAGAAGTTCGCCCAGATGCCGTCGTAGGCCGCCACAGCGTTCAGGTCGTCAAACGTCGCGATGCGGGCGGTCAGTCCGGGGACGTTGTTTGCAAGGCGAACCATTTCGGGGGAGGCATCGACCGCGTCCACCTGAAGGCCGGCCTGCACCATATGCGCGGCTGACCCACCCGGGCCGCATCCCAAATCCAGAACATGTCCGGTTTCGGGCAATGCGGCGATGAAACGTGCCAGATGGGCACCGGGCTTGCCGCGACTGTCGAACTTTGTCGCGTAGTCCTTCGCCCGCTCATTATAGACGGCCAGCGTTTTTGCATCCACGCTCATATTACCACCGGTAGCAGGCACGCGATGACGCCAGCCGTCACCAGCACACGCAGACCCATCCACCAGCGCGGGGCGAGCCCCCAAGACCAGAAGGCGAAATCCAGCGCCAGCACCGCGGTGAAACCGGCGATCAGGTTCATGCCCGCCGAAACAGGCCCGCCGCCGATCATGAAAAACGCCCAGAGTGCGGGAAGAACCGACAGCACATATCCCGTCGTCGCCTGCTGTCCTTCGGTTTTTGTGGCAAAACCCCAAAGGACACCGGACATGAATGACAAAATAACCGTGCCGTAAGCAAGTCCGACGTAGGGACCGGTAAATCGGGGTCCCATGATCCGCACCGTCATTTCCGCGGCGGCCGAATTGTGGATCGTGACCGCGCCCCACATAAACGGAAGCAGCCCCGCAAGGCTCAGGATCAGCGCGGACTTTGGGATATCGCGGATCATGTTGGCATCCTTAGAACGCGCGGCACTTTGAATTCCACGTTTTCGACCGCTGTTTCCACCTGCTGGATGGTCACATCATAGCGGTCGCGGAAGGCGTCGATGACTTCGTTGATCAGCACCTCTGGGGCGGATGCGCCTGCCGTGATACCGATGCTCTTGATACCGTCGAGCGCGCGCCAGTCAATGTGGGCGCTGCGCATCACAAGTTGCGAATAGGCACAGCCGGCTTTGCGGCCAACCTCGACCAGACGTTGCGAATTGGATGAATTGGGCGCGCCCACCACCAGCATCGCGTCTGCCATTGGCGCCATGGCTTTGACGGCCTCTTGGCGGTTGGTGGTGGCGTAACAAATATCTTCTTTGTGCGGCCCGACGATGGCAGGGAAGCGCGCGTTCAGTGCGGTGACGATGTCGGCCGTGTCGTCTACGGACAGGGTTGTT
This sequence comes from Octadecabacter sp., assembly GCA_965655275.1. Taxonomy (GTDB): domain Bacteria; phylum Pseudomonadota; class Alphaproteobacteria; order Rhodobacterales; family Rhodobacteraceae; genus Octadecabacter. Next base: position 18,956 of record CBFHGD010000004.1, read on the forward strand.
TGTGTCACGAAGGCCAGTTTAGCAGGGTCACGCACAGTGACCGTCGCCACATCCTCGACAGTTTCAACCAGCAGGACTTCGCCTTCGGGCGATTGCCCCATGGTGCCGATGGTTTCGGGGTGGCCTGCATGACCGATCATGATCATCTGCAACCCGTTTTCGTTATGTCGGGCAGCCTCGATGTGGACCTTGGACACAAGCGGGCAGGTTGCGTCGACATAGATCATCTCACGCGCGGCGGCTGCGGCAGGGACCGATTTGGGCACGCCATGAGCGCTGAAAATCACGGGGCGATCATCTGGGCATTCATCCAGTTCTTCGACAAACACCGCGCCTTTGGCTTTCAGGTCGTCGACCACATATTTGTTGTGAACGATTTCGTGGCGCACGTAGACGGGCGCGCCCCATTTCTCCAAGGCGAGATCCACAATCTTGATGGCGCGGTCGACGCCTGCGCAAAATCCGCGTGGCGCGGCAAGATAGAGGGTGAGGGGCTGCTTGGTCATAGGACACCTTTTTGGGCTCGGCATAGACCTAAGACTTTGAGTCGAGACCGTCCAGTGCGGCACAACGCACACGCCGATGTGAAAAATGCATTCTTGCCTTCCGGCGGGTGGAACGCTGTAGGCCGCACGAAACGCAGGGGAGGATATTCGTGAAAGCCAAAATTGTCATAGTTACCATGGGCGTTGGCCTTATTGCCGTTGGCGCACTGGTAGGGGCGCAGGATAGCGAACCACAACACGCAGGTCTGTTCCCCTATGCCGACGTCGAGGCGGTGGTCCGCGGTGGCGTATTATACGCGGATTATTGCGCCGCCTGTCATGGTCAGGCGCTTGAGGGACAGGGCGACTGGCGTGCCCCCAATGCCACTGGCCGTATGCCCGCACCGCCGCACGATGAAACTGGCCACACATGGCATCACCCCGATGTTCAACTGTTCCGGATCGTAAAATACGGCACGGCGGCGTTGGTTGGTAACGGCTATGAAAGTGACATGGCAGGCTATGCCGAGGTTCTGACCGATCAGGAAATTTTTGAGGTCATGGCCTATATCAAAAGCACATGGCCCGATGATGTGATCCAGCGGCACAATGCAATGAACGACGCGGTCGCCAACCAATAGCGATCTGACACAAGTGGCCGGTCAGACGCTCGAATTACTCTTCTTCGTCGACCGCGCGGGATTCCGCGTCGTCACGCGGTTCGCGGGGAGGGCGGCCGATAACATCGCGCAACTCGTCCAGTTCGATAAAATTATCGCACTGGCGACGCAATTCGTCTGCAATCATGGGGGGCTGGCTACGGATTGTCGACACGACCGAAACCCGCACGCCTTTGCGTTGCAGGCTTTCAATCAGCGGCCGGAAATCACCATCGCCTGAAAAGATCACGATGTGATCGACATGAGGCGCCAGTTCCATCGCATCCACGGCCAATTCTATGTCCATGTTGCCTTTGATTTTGCGTCGCCCGACAGAATCGGTGAATTCCTTGGCGGGTTTGGTGACCATCGTGAAGCCGTTATAGTTCAGCCAGTCTACCAAAGGGCGGATCGGAGAATATTCGTCGTTTTCGAGCAATGCAGTATAATAAAACGCCCTTAACATTTTGCCGCGTCGCATGAATTCGGTGCGTAAAAGCTTATAATCAATATCGAATCCAAGGGATTTTGCTGCGGCATACAGATTCGAGCCGTCGATGAAGAGCGCAAGCCGCTCATCACGATAAAACATGACATTTAGTCCTTTCAAATCTGCCGTGCCGGTGGAAAAACGTGAGTGGATTTACCCAGCAAAGCTGTCAGGAATGTAAGGAATTTAGACCGTGCGGCAAGAGTTTTCGGGGCAAAAAGGCGATAAGGCGCTGGTGGCGCTGGGTGCAAACGTTGCATCACATGCGGGAAATTCACGCCAAACCGTAGAAGCGGCGATCGCGGCGCTGCGGGAATTATTCGTCGATATCGTGGTGAGCGACCTGTATCAAACGCCCGGTTTTCCAGCGGGCTCGGGGCCAGATTTCGTGAATGCCGCCTGCGCATTTCACTGCAATATGCCCGCCGAAGATCTGCTTCACGTGCTCCATGAAATCGAAGCGACGTTCGGGCGCACCCGCGCTTTGCGGTGGGGTCAGCGTACTCTTGATCTTGATCTCATTGCGGTTGGCGATGAAATCCACCCCGATTTGAAAACGCACGATCACTGGCGGACCTTGCCGCTGGACCTGCAGTTGGTTGATGCGCCGGATGAATTGATCTTGCCGCACCCACGGGTTCAGGACCGTGCATTTGTGTTGGTGCCGCTTTGTGACGTAGCACCCGATTGGACCCATCCACGGCTCTTGCAAACGGTCACGCAAATGCATGCGGCGCTGCCGGAAACTGCAAAAGCCGACATCGTGCGGCTTTAGCACCCAGAAAGGCTGCGGGAATCGGGTTGTCATATGTCTGTCAAGCGTCTAGATACCCATTTCTTAAAGCCCTAAGACCGATTGATTGGAGTGCCCCATGGCCCGCGTGACCGTTGAAGACTGCGTTGACAAGGTTCCGAACCGTTTCGAACTGGTGATGCTCGCTGCGCACCGGGCACGTGAAATTTCTGCAGGTGGCGCACTGACTGTTGCGCGCGACAACGACAAGAACCCAGTCGTATCCTTGCGTGAAATTGCGGAGGAAACCCAAACGGCTGATGACCTGCGCGAGCGGATGATCGAAGCGCATCAGACCCAGATCGAAGTCGACGAGCCCGAAGAAGATTCGATGGCTCTGTTGATGGGTGGTGGGTCGTCCGAAGCGGACAAGCCTGCCGAAGACGACATGAGCGAAGAGAAACTGCTTCGCGCACTCATGGAAGCCCAAGGTCAAAAGTAACCTGACGATGTAAGGCGCGCCCCAGCATGATCTCCGCTGACGATCTGATCGCGCTGGTTCGCACCTACAATCCCAAGACAAACGCGAAACTGATTGCGGATGCCTTTGCCTTCGGTGCCGAGATGCACGACGGGCAATTTCGCCATTCCGGTGAGCCGTATTTCACCCATCCCGTCGCTGTGGCCGGTATTCTGGCCGAACAGCAAATGGATGACGCGACCCTGATCACCGCGCTGTTGCACGACACCATCGAAGACACCAAAGCCACCTACGCAGAGGTCGAAGCCCGTTTTGGCCGCGAGATTGCCGAACTTGTGGATGGCGTCACAAAGTTGACCAATCTACAGTTGAGTTCGTCGGAGACGAAGCAGGCGGAGAATTTCCGCAAGCTGTTCATGGCGACCTCGCGTGATTTGCGGGTGACGTTGGTCAAACTGGCCGACCGTTTGCACAACATGCGCACCATCAAATCCATGCGCGATGAGAAGCAGGCCCAAAAAGCCCGCGAAACCATGGATATCTACGCGCCGCTTGCGGGGCGGATGGGTATGCAATGGATGCGCGAAGAACTTGAGGATCTGGCGTTCCGCGTTCTGAATCCCGAGGGGCGCAACTCCATCATCCGCCGCTTTATCACGCTGCAACGTGAAACGGGGGATGTGGTCGAAAAGATCACCGCAGACATGGAAGCCGAGTTGTCCAAGGCGGGTATCCCCGCCGATATCTACGGCCGCGCCAAGAAACCGTTTTCGATCTGGCGCAAGATGCAGGAAAAAGAGCAGGGGTTCTCACGCCTGTCCGATATCTACGGGTTCCGCATCATCACTCGAACCGAAGCTGATTGTTACGCCGCCCTTGGCGTGATCCACCAACGCTGGCGCGCCGTGCCGGGCCGCTTCAAGGATTACATCAGCCAGCCGAAAACCAACGGTTACCGTTCTATTCACACCACGGTGTCAGGGCGAGACGGCAAGCGGGTCGAGGTGCAGATCCGCACGGTTGAAATGCACGAAGTTGCCGAAGCAGGCGTCGCGGCCCATTGGTCTTACCGCGAAGGTGAGCGCGTCGAAAACCGGTTTGCCGTCGATCCGGCCCGTTGGGTCGCGCAACTGACCGAACGGTTGGACGAAGATCACGATTCCGGTGAATTCCTCGATATGGTCAAACTGGAAATGTATCAGGACCAGGTGTTCTGCTTCACGCCCAAGGGGGACGTGATCAAGCTGCCCCGTGGGGCGACGCCGATTGATTTTGCTTACGCGATCCATACCCGCATCGGCCATGCCTGCGTGGGTGCCAAGGTTGACGGGTTGCGCGTTCCGCTGTGGACCCGCGTGAAAAATGGACAGTCGGTCGAGGTGATCACGGCGGAAGGCCAGACCCCACAGGCCACGTGGATCGACATCGCCGTGACGGGCCGCGCCAAAACCGCAATTCGCCGTGCACTGCGCGAGGAGGATCGTGAACGGTTCATCCGGCTGGGTCGCGAACTTGTTCGTGTGTCGTTTGAAAACATCGGCAAGACTGCGACTGAAAAGGCGCTAAAGACGGCGGCCAAATCGCTTGGCCTTGGCGATGTTGATGATTTGCTGGAACGGGTGGGGTCCGCTGACATCACCTCGCGGGATGTTGTATCTGCAATTTACCCCGAACTTGTTAAAAGTGGCGGCAACGAGATTGAAGCCCGCCGCGCCGTGATCGGCCTTGAGGCTAACCAGTCGCATCGCCGCGCGCAGTGCTGCCAGCCGATACCGGGTGAGCGTATTGTGGGGATCACCTATCGCGGACAAGGCGTTGTCGTGCATGCGATCGATTGTGCTGTCTTGGTGGACTACGAAGATCAGCCGGACCGCTGGATTGACCTGCATTGGCAGGAAGGCACGCACCGCGCGGACAATACGATTACGCTGGAAATGACGATTACCAATGATGCCGGAGTATTAGGGCGGATTTGCACGCTGATCGGTGAAAACGATGCGAATATATCCGATCTAGTGTTTATTGACCGTAAACCGGATTACTACAGGTTGCTTATCGAGGTTGACCTGCGCGATGTAGAACATATGCACATCATAATGACTGCGCTTGAGGCCGATAGTAACGTCGCGTCCATATCGCGGCGCCGGGATCCTGACCGTGCCGGACAGGTCCAACGACAAAATTAGAACGCCGCGGACTTCAAGGCGGGCAAAGGTAGAATACAGGTGGTCTTTAGACGCAGAGATAGACGACCCCTCTGGCGCGTATTGCTGGAATTGATCTGGCCCCGTGGGGGCTGGGCGCGCGCTGCGCAATACGTCAAGCACCGTGTGCGCCGTTTGCCTGATACGCCCGAAAAGATATCCCGTGGTATCTGGGCCGGTGTGTTTACCTCGTTCACGCCGTTTTATGGCATCCATTTTGTCATTGCCGCGCTGATTTCGATGGTCATGCGGGGCAATATCCTCGCGTCATTGATGGCGACGTTTTTCGGCAATCCGCTGACGTATATCCCGATTGCATGGGCGTCGCTGACGACGGGGCATTGGTTGCTTGGCACGCGGTTGGATCAGTCTTTGCTTGCGGACCCGGGGTATGGTGCCTGCGGTGTCGGTTGCCAGTTCAATAACGCATTCAACGACTTGTGGCATAATTTCAGATCCATCTTCAACGACGAGGCGATGGATTGGCATGGCCTGTCGGACTTCTACGCTGAAGTCTTCTATCCTTATCTGGTTGGCGGGATCGTGCCAGGGATCATTGCGGCGAGCATTTCGTATTACATGTGTGTTCCGCTTATCCGAGCCTACCAGAACCGTCGTCGTAAGGCACTGCGCGCAAAGCTGAGCCAGCTAAAGAATCCGGCTGACGACACTTGATCGGCGCGCTAATGTCGGTCCAACAAAAGGAGCGATATATGTCCAAATTGCGTTTAGGGGTAAACATCGATCACGTGGCAACTGTGCGCAATGCGCGCGGTGGCGATACGCCCGACCCTGTGCGCGCGGCCAAGATGGCCGAGGCAGCGGGGGCCGATGGCATCACCGCCCACCTGCGCGAAGACCGGCGCCATATTGGCGACGCGGACATTGATGCGTTGATGGATGCACTTGGCGTTCCGTTGAATTTCGAGATGGCAGCGACGTCTGACATGCAAAAGATCGCCCTGCGCCATAAGCCCCACGCCGTCTGTATCGTACCCGAAAAGCGCGAAGAGCGCACGACCGAAGGCGGGCTTGAGGTCGCGCGCGAAGAAAACCAGCTGGCCCATTTTATCGCGCCGCTGCGCGAGGCAGGTTGCCGCGTGTCGATTTTCATCGCGGCCGATCAGCGCCAGATTGAAGCGGCGCATCGCATCGGCGCGCAAGTGATCGAACTGCACACGGGAGCATATTGCGATGCTCATGCGGAGGGCGATTTCGCGACCCGCGATGCAGAGCTGGAAAAGATGCGCGCGATGACAGCGCTGGCCCATTCGCTCGGTCTTGAAGTCCATGCCGGGCATGGCTTGACGTATGACACCGTGCAACCCGTCGCCGCCTTTCCCGAGGTGATGGAACTGAACATCGGTCATTTCCTGATCGGTGAGGCCATATTCCGCGGGCTTCAGCCTGCAATTTTTGAAATGCGTCGTTTGATGGATGAGGCTCGGGCATGACGCCCGTTTGGGTCAGTAACGATTGGAGTTCAGGTATGCGTTTAGTTTTATCACTTTTCGCGGCGGTTCTGGTTTCGCCCGCTGCCGCACAAACAGCATTGCCGTGCGATTGGCAGGCGCGCGCGGATTCTATTGTCGAGCCTTGGGAAGAGAACACCGCAACCTTTGCCAATACCGCAGTGCGTGTGGCCTTGCTCGACACGATCGAACCCGCTGCTGGCGCCGCATACTTGCTGATCCTTCACCCGCCTTTGGATGAACTTGGCGCACGCACGTGCACTGTCGTGGGTCTTGATGATGGTTTGGGCTACGCCGCGATTTATTTTCAGGATCTGGAAGCGGGCTATGATCCCGCTGTCGGGCTGACGTTTGACGTACCTGCGGTGATCTACTTGCCAGAACAGAGTTTTCAGAACTCGACCCTTCTCAGCATCACTGTCAATCAGGCGACGGGCGACGTCGGTGTGACGCAGACACTGGGTAACGAATGATCCTCGGCATCGGCACGGATCTTGCGAATATCGAACGCATTCAAGGCACGCTGGATCGTTTCGGCGACCGGTTTCGAAATCGCGTGTTTACGCAAATCGAACAGACCAAGGCCGAACGGCGCAAGGATGTCGCCGGCACCTATGCCAAACGCTGGGCAGCCAAGGAAGCCTGCTCAAAGGCGCTGGGCACGGGCCTTCGCATGGGCATCTCATGGAAAGACATGGCCGTGAGCAACCTGCGGACCGGCCAGCCGGTGATGGCCGTGACGGGCTGGGCGAAAGAGCGCCTTGATACGATGACCCCCGACGGTCACGAGGCGATCATCCATGTTACGTTGACGGACGACCATCCGTGGGCACAGGCCTTCGTCGTTATCGAAGCGCGCCCCCTTGCCACAAAGGACGCTGCGGGTTGACTCATACCCCGTGCAGGCCCACATAGCCGCAACTCAATTAGGACGGATTTTATGGCACAAAGCGGTGGTTTATGGGCTTCGATCAAAGAAACGGTCAAGACCGTTGTCTATGCTCTGTTGATAGCGGGTGTTTTCCGCACATTCCTGTTTCAACCTTTCTGGATTCCGTCCGGGTCAATGAAAGAAACGCTGCTGATTGGCGATTTTCTGTTCGTGAACAAAATGGCTTACGGGTATTCCTACGCATCTTGTCCATCGATCATCATTCCGCGTCTTGGCATCGACATCGACGCAGAGGATTTCTGTGGCGTCTTCAAGGGTGGCAACGATCGCTTGTTCGGGTCCGAACCCGAAGCCGGTGATGTCGTAGTGTTTCGCCATCCCGTGACGGGTCGTGATTTTATCAAACGCCTGATCGGCATGCCCGGTGACACCGTGCAGGTGCAGGACGGTATCTTGTCGATCAACGGGACGAAAGTTCCACAAACCGATGCCGGTCTGTTCACCGAGGTGATGGAACGCCAGGGCGGGCAAGGGAACCTGCCGCGCTGTGCGAATGGCGCAGTTGGCCTAGGCGCGGACTGTCTCAAGCAGCGGTTCACCGAGACTTTGCCCAATGGCCGGGAATACTCGGTCCTCAACATTGGGACCCGTGATCTGGACAACACCGGCATCTTCACGGTGCCCGAAGGCCAGTATTTCTTCATGGGCGATAACCGCGACAATTCATCCGACAGCCGTGTGCCGCAGACGTCGCGGGGCGTCGGGTTTGTTCCATATGAAGACATCGTCGGACGCGCAGACCGGATCATGTTCTCGTCGTCCGGCCGGTCCCTCCTGTCGTTCTGGACATGGCGGGCCGACCGATATTTCAAGGCAATCGAGTGAAACTGTCCGCCCCTCTGCGTGAATTCCAAGACAGGCTTGGCCACACTTTTGCCAAGCCAGAGCTTTTGATCCGTGCGGTCACCCATTCGTCCATGTCTTCCCCGCATCGCGACGACAACCAGCGCCTCGAGTTTCTTGGCGATCGCGTGCTTGGATTGGTCATGGCCGAGGCGTTATTGCAAGCTGACGTAAACGCCCCCGAAGGCCTGTTGGCCCCACGGTTCAACGCGCTGGTGCGCAAGGAAACCTGCGCCGACGTTGCCCGCCAGATTGATTTGGGTGCTGTGCTGAAACTCGGGCGTTCAGAAATGCTCACGGGTGGGCGGCGCAAAGAAGCCCTGCTTGGCGATGCGATGGAAGCGGTGATTGCCGCGATCTACGTGGATGCCGGTTTTGAAGCGGCGAAAGCGCGTGTTGTGGCATTGTGGGGCGGGCGGATCACAGACGTCGAAGACGACGCGCGCGACGCCAAGACCGCCCTGCAAGAATGGGCGCAAGCGCAAGGCGAACCGCCCCCCACCTACACCGAGGTCGCGCGCACAGGCCCCGACCACGCCCCGATTTTTACCATTCAGGCCCGCCTTCAATCAGGCGCATCCGAACAGGCGCAAGCCCCCAGTAAACGCCAGGCTGAACAGGCCGCCGCCAAAACATTGCTCGCCCGCGTGCAAGGAGAGATAGAATGACCCAACGTGCCGGATTTGTTGCCCTGATCGGGGAGCCCAACGCGGGTAAATCGACACTGCTGAACCGGATGGTCGGCGCGAAGGTGTCCATCGTGACCCACAAGGTGCAGACGACGCGCGCGCGTATTCGCGGTGTGGCTATCGAAGGCGACAGCCAGATCGTTTTTGTGGATACGCCCGGCCTGTTCGCGCCCAAACGCCGACTTGACCGCGCCATGGTTGCCGCCGCGTGGGGTGGCGTGACGGACGCGGATGTTGTGGTGCTGATGATCGAGGCGCATCGCGGTATCACCAAGGGTGTCGAGGCCATCCTTGAGCGGTTGGCGGATGTCGGCAAGGGACGCACCGTGGCGCTTGCGATCAACAAGATCGACCGCGTCGATGCGCCTGTGTTGCTGGGTCTGACCAAGGACCTGAACGAGCGGTTTGATTTTGTCGAAACCTTCCTTATTTCGGCCGAGAAGGGCCACGGTTGTGACGCCCTGCGCGCATGGCTGGCCGGTCGGATGCCCGAAGAACCCTGGCTGTATCCGGAAGACCAGATCGCGGACCTGCCCCTGCGCATGATCGCGTCCGAAATGACCCGCGAGAAGCTGACACTGCGTCTGCATCAGGAATTGCCTTACCAGCTGACGGTCGAGACCGAGAACTGGGAGGACCGCAAGGACGGGTCCGTCAAGGTCGACCAGATCGTTTACGTCATGCGGGACGGTCACAAGGGCATCGTGTTGGGCAATCGAGGCGAGACGATCAAAGCCGTCGGGAAAGCATCCCGCGAAGAACTGGCTGAGTTTTTGGGCCGCAAAGTGCACCTGTTCTTGCAGGTCAAAGTGCGCCCCAACTGGCTTGAGGACTCGGAGCGGTATTCGGAGATGGGGCTGGATTTCAAGGACGGCAATTGACCCCGCGTCTGACCAGCGACATGTGGGTTTCGGCCTACCTGACACGGCTCCGGCTGGCCGATATTCCCGTGTTCGTGACCCGCAAAGGTGATGCGACTGCCGGTGCCGTGCTGGTTAAGGTGAATACACTCGACGGGCGGGCATGTGCGTTCCAACGATCCTTTGATTTGATGACTGACGAACGCAAGTGGGTCGTCCTGGCCGAAGGGGACGAGGGTGACGTTGATGCGTCCCTCACCAAACAGGCGGGGTTTGATCCCGATATATGGGTGATTGAGGTCGAGGACCGGCAGGCCCGCCATTTGCTAGATGATCCAGGTCTGGCGTAGGCTCGCCCGATGATTGAATGGCGCGATGAAGGGGCTTTGTTGAAAGTCCGCAAACACGGCGAAAGCTCCGCGATTATCGAAGTATTCACCGCGCAACACGGCAAGGCGGCGGGCGTTGTGCGTGGTGGCACCAGCCGCAAGATTGCGCCGGTTTTGCAGCCGGGTGCGCAGCTTGATGTGACGTGGAAAGCGCGGCTTGAGGACCATTTGGGCAGCTTCACTGTCGAACCCGCCCGTAGCCGCACCGCACAGGTCATGCAGGACCGTTTGGCGCTGGCGGGGCTCAATGCGGTGACAGGGGTGCTGTCGTTTGTTTTGGCTGAACGCGAACCGAACGGCGCGTTGTATGACCGGTCCATGCAATTGCTCGACCTGTTGGGCCAGAACGATGTCTGGCCGCTGGCCTACCTGCAGTGGGAAGTCGCGCTGCTCGAAGAGGTGGGCTTTGCGCTCGATCTGTCTGCGTGCGCGGTGTCCGGACTGAACGATGATCTGTTCTACGTCTCCCCACGAACAGGGCGTGCTGTGTCGCGTCTGGCGGCCGGGGACTGGGCCGATCGCCTCTTGCCGCTGCCACATGTTTTGTTGGGTAAAGGCGATGCAGACATCGGTGAGATCGTGAAGGCACTGGGAACGACAGGGCATTTCCTGAACAATCAGGTTGCGAAATCCTTGGGCAACAAACCCTTGCCGGAGGCGCGGCAACGGTTGATCGACACGCTCAAGCGCCTCGGTTAACGGACGGTAAACGTCATCTCGCGACCGGCAGGATTCGACAGGATCAAAGTCGCGCCTGACACTTCGGCGAGGGTCATGTCCTCGAGTGCAGCAAAGAACGCGCTCTCTTGGTCAAGCTCGGGGCATGCCATGCGGGTGGCGCCAATTCCCTTCAGTCCAAACCACGGATAAGGCACAGTTTGGGTTGCGAAGTAGCGGTTGCAGGGCGCTTGCCCAACGACTTTGCCGGCTTCGGGAAACGAAATTGTAGCAGTGGCAGGGAAGGCAACACCGTCAAGGCTCACCAATGCGTACTCTGCCGAAGGGTCGGCAAATTTGGAAATGCTCTCATCAGGCGAACATGCGCCAAGCGCTGCGATCGTGCTGATCACAAGGGGGATACGTGTTTTCATGGCATCAACATAATCGCTTTGGCCGTGCACAAAAGGGGGAGAAACCGAACGACTGCATCACGGCAAACATGCGCGTATCTGCCCCATCAAACGTCTTTCCGTCGGGCGCTACAGGATCCGGCGCGCAATCACCTGTGCCTGAATTTCGCCAGCCCCTTCGAAGATGTTCAAAATCCGTGCATCGCACAGGATACGGCTGACCTTGTATTCCAGGGCAAACCCGTTGCCGCCATGGATTTGCAGCGCATTGTCCGCTGCCGCCCAGGCGACGCGTGCGCCCAGCAGCTTCGCCATACCGGCCTCGACATCACAGCGACGCCCTTCGTCCTTTTCAAAAGCCGAGAAATAGGTGATCTGACGCGCCACCATGATCTCGACCGCCATCATCGCCAGTTTGTTAGCGACGCGGGGGAATTCGATCAGGGACTTGCCGAATTGCTTGCGGTCTTGCGCGTATTGCATCGCCACGTCCAACGCCGAACACGCGACGCCAATGGCGCGTGCGGCCGTCTGGATGCGCGCGGACTCGAACGTTTCCATAAGCTGCTTGAAGCCCTTGCCTTCCTCGCCTCCCAACAGGTTCTCACCCTTTACATGGAAGTTGTCGAAGGCCAGTTCGTATTCCTTCATGCCGCGATAGCCGAGCACTTCGATTTCGCCGCCGGTCATCCCGTCCGTCGGGAAGGGATGTGCATCATCGCCCGGAGTCTTTTCAGCCAGAAACATTGACAGACCTTTGTAATCGGTCGAGTCGGGGTCCGTGCGCGCCAGCAGGGTCATCACATGGGTGCGGCTGGCGTGCGTGATCCACGTTTTGTTCCCCGTCACTCGGTAATCTTCACCGTCCTTCACGGCCCGTGTGCGCAAAGCGCCAAGGTCTGATCCGGTATTGGGTTCTGTAAACACGGCCGTCGGCAGTTTTTCGGCAGACGCCAGCGCAGGCAGCCACTTTTGCTTTTGTTCCTCGGTGCCGCCAGCGATGATCAGCTCCGCCGCAATCTCGGACCGTGTGCCAAGGGACCCGACGCCAATGTAGCCGCGCGACAGTTCTTCGGACACAACGCACATGGAGGCCTTGGACAGCCCGAAGCCGCCGTATTCTTCGGGGATCGTAAGGCCAAACACGCCCATTTCTGCTAGCTCGTCGATCACCTCCATCGGGATCAACTCGTCCTTCAGGTGCCATTCATGGGCGAAGGGTTCGACCTTTTCGACCGCATAGCGGCGGAACTGGTCGCGGATCATTTCAAGTTCTTCATCAAGGCCTGTTGCCCCGACGGTGACTTCGGCGCTGCGCTCCTGCATCAATTCAACCAGCCGAACACGCGCGGCTTGGGTATTGGCGGATTGCGTCAGCGACCGGACGCTGGGCTCCATCATAATGCGCATCTGATCTTGCGTCAGGCCGATGTCTTGCAGGCGCAAAATCTCGCCCTGATTCATCGGGATGCCACCGTAAATCTGCCAAAGGTATTCGCCGAACGCGATCTGGTGGATCAGCTGTTCGACTTCACCGAATTTGCCCTCGGCCTCCAGCTTTTCGGCCCAGGCCTGCATTTGCACCAGCGCTTCGACGTATGTCGCCAGCCACGCCAAACCATGCGCGGCCGTTTGTTCGGCCTCAATGCGCGCACCAGACACCCGCCCGTCTACGACGACCAATTCCCGCACGCAGTCTTTCGCGGTTTCCAGCATTGCGCGCAGCGGCGCGATCGCCGCGCCCGTCGTCGCCAAAAGATCCGGCAGGATGATTGCGGTTTCGCTGTTCAGGTCTTGTCCATCACGGGGCATAGCCGACTCCATTGATTGTGCAGATGCAGAAATATCGCCTTCGCAATCGCAGCGCAATAATAATTCCCCGGAAACTTGCCTAACGCACAAAAATAACTCGACGGAATCTTGGTGCGGACGGCAAGCCCGAAGTGTATGTCCACCAACATGGAGCATTTTGCCGGAATAGACAGTTATTTGTTGCTGATTTATGTGCTGGCCGTCGCTGTGGCGGCAGGGGTGGTCAAAGGCATGGTCGGCTTTGCCCTGCCGATGATCCTGATTTCTGGGATGACGCTGGTCTTGCAGCCCGATGTGGCACTGGCGACGTTGATCCTGCCCACATTGGTTACGAATCTGTGGCAATCCTTGCGCCAAGGTGTGCGAAGCGCACTTCAGACAGTCAAGCGGTTCAAGGTGTTCTTGCTGTGCGGTCTGGTACTGCTGGTCATCAGCGCCCAGTTTGTTCGAGTCTTGGAGCCTCGTGTGCTCTTCGGCTTTATCGGCGGGCTCGTCGTGGTGTTTGTGGCGATGCAGATTACAGGTTGGCGCACAAAACACGTCCAACAATCGGTGCGCGTCGAAATTGCCGCGGGCGCGCTTGCCGGTTTCACGGGCGGGTTGTCTGGCGTCTGGGGTCCGCCGACGGTGGCGTATCTGACCGCCCTGAACACCCCCAAGCAGGAACAAATGCGCGCACAGGGTGTGATCTACGGCTTGGGGGCAGTGGCCCTTGCGGGCGCGCACGTTCAAACAGGAGTCTTACGGGCCGAAACGCTGCCGCTGACGCTGGCAATCTTGCCCTTCACGTTGGCGGGTGTTTGGATCGGGTTCAAGTTACAGGACCGGATCGATCAAAAGACGTTTCGCACAGCAACCTTACTGGTTTTGGTGGTTGCGGGCCTGAACCTGCTGCGCCGTGCAGTGCTGGGTTAACTTAACAAGTCCAGATACCCGCAGGCATCCGCGAGCTGTGGCATTGCCGTTGGGGGCACGACGGTGAATGTCATTTCATAGAGCGTGACACCGCCACTGCTGGCGCGCATTACCCAGTCCCCCGTGACCAACTCGTAGTCATAGTCAAACTGGTAAAACGTGATTCCCGGTGCGTCGTGCGGTCCGATGTAGGTCTGGAAACTCTGCTTGGTTGCGCCGCTGCCTGTGAAGGGCGGATGCGTTACGGTGATCGTGACGCCGTCGATCCCAACGTCGGATGCCAGCCCGGATCGCGCCCCGAACCCGATACCAAGGACCGCGGGAACAACCCGCCCCTGGCTGACAAACGGCGGCGCTGCTTCAACCACATGGGTCGTGCCCGCAACAGTGTCAGGCGCGTCGCGAATGGTGCCGCTGTCTTGCGCGCAGACCACACCCGCTTCGAAGAAATCTACAAGGGGCGAGACAAAATCAGCCTCTTGCCCCCAAACAGAAACGCCCCAAGCGATGCTCGGGGCGCTGCAGAATATGATAAATCGCATCTTCATGCGGCAAGCCTAGCCGATTGCGGCGGCTTTGATATCATCGTCGATGAACGGAACATACTGGGCAAAATTGTCTGCAAACATCTGCACCAGTTTTGCGGCCTGCGTATCATAGGCTTGGCCGTCCGCCCATGTGTTGCGCGGGTTCAGCAGAACGTCGTCTACACCGCCACATGCAATCGGCACGTCAAAGCCGAAGTTCGGGTCCTTGCGGAACTGGCCTTCGACCAATGTCCCGTTCAGGGCCGATGTCAGCAAAGCACGCGTTGCCTTGATCGGCATGCGGGACCCTGTGCCATAGGCGCCACCGGTCCAGCCCGTGTTGACCAACCAGCAGGTCGCGCCGTGCTCGGCGATCTTCTTTTGCAGCAGTTTGCCGTAAACTTCGGGGCGACGCGGCATGAAGGGCGCACCAAAACAGGTGGAGAATGTCGGCTCGGGCTCGGTCACGCCGCGCTCTGTGCCAGCAACCTTGGACGTGAAGCCGCTCAGGAAATGATACATTGCCTGCGCTGGTGTCAAACGCGCGATGGGGGGCAGCACCCCGAAGGCATCACATGTCAGCATGATGATGTTCTTGGGGTGGCCACCCAGCGCTGTCTCTGACGCGTTGGAGATATAGCTCATCGGATAGGCGCAGCGCATGTTCGCAGTCAGACTGTCGTCCTCGAAATCCAATTCCAGCGTTTCCGGATCGAACACCATGTTCTCAATCACCGTGCCGGGCATTTGCGTGGTGGCGTAGATTTCGGGTTCGGCTTCCGGGTTCAGACCGATGGTTTTGGCGTAACAGCCGCCTTCGAAGTTGAAAATCCCGCGATCCGACCAGCCATGCTCGTCGTCACCGATCAATGTGCGGTTCGGGTCGGCGGACAGCGTGGTTTTGCCGGTGCCGGACAATCCGAAGAAGACCGCGCTATCGACGGGGTTGTCTTTGGCGTGGTTGGCCGAACAGTGCATCGGCATGATGTCTTTCTCAGGCAGCAGGTAGTTCAGAAGTGTGAACACCGACTTCTTGTTTTCACCCGCGTATTCCGTGCCACCAATCAGGATCAGCTTGCGATCGAAATTCATCGCGATAACGGTTTCGGATCGGCAACCGTGACGCTCCGGGTCCGCAAAGAACGTCGGGCAGTTGATGACTGTCCAATCGGGTGAAAAGCTCTCTAATTCGGACGCATCGGGGCGGCGCAGCATATGGCGGATGAAAAGCCCGTGCCATGCCAGCTCTGTGACCATGCGAACGTCCAGCCGGTGCGCAGGGTCGGCGCCACCGAACAAATCCTGCACAAAGTAATCTTTCCCGACCATGTGCGCGACCATGTCGTCATACAAACGGTCAAACGCCTCGGGTTCCATCGCGGCGTTGTTTTCCCACCAGATAGTGTTTTCGGTGCTGGCAGAGCGCACGACATGTTTGTCTTTGGGTGAACGGCCGGTGAATTTCCCTGTCGTAACAAGGAAAGTGCCGCCTTTACCCAACTGGCCTTCGTCGCGTTTGAGTGCCTCGGCAATCAATTCGTCTTCGGAATAGTTGTAATAGACCTGACCCAGTCCGGTGATGCCTTGATCAGGCAGCTTCATCGAAGGGTTGACCGTGCCGTGGTCCATTTTCGTACTCCTAAGGATGTAATAGGGGCGCTTCGCCCCGATATGTCGGGCTTAACACGATGGTTTTGGGCATGAAAAGTCGCCTTCGTCACAGTTAGCGCAACCATTTGGGGGTTAGCGCCACCAGCGCGGTGTCTCGCCGGTATCTTGGCTATAAGTGAGACATTTTAGTCATTGGTTACCCTTTTTGAGGGAAAAACAGGGGTGTGATTGCAGTGGTTTCCAAGTTTTGGATTGATTCGCACCCCCTAAGCAGGGCAAAACATTGGAAAAAGCAGGCAATAAAAACACGAGCAGTAGAGGGGCAGTAACATGTCACGAATCGCACTTGTCGATGATGATCGGAATATTCTGACATCCGTACAGATAACACTTGAGGCCGAAGGTTTTGACGTCGAAACATACAGCGACGGCCAGCAAGCATTGGATGCGTTCAACAAACGTTTGCCCGATATGGCCGTACTGGACATCAAGATGCCCCGCATGGATGGCATGGATTTGCTGCAGCGTCTGCGGCAGAAAACAACGATGCCGGTTATCTTCCTGACATCCAAAGATGACGAAATTGACGAAGTTTTAGGCCTTCGAATGGGTGCGGATGACTACGTCAAGAAGCCGTTTAGCCAGCGTTTGCTGGTCGAACGCATCCGCGCGCTTTTGCGCCGTCAGGATGCGATCTCGGGCGAGGTCATGGAAGACACCGAAGAAAACAAGATCATGTTGCGCGGCGAACTGTCGATGGACCCGCTGCGTCACGCGGTGAAGTGGAAAGGCAATGACGTGTCGCTGACCGTCACGGAATTCCTGTTGTTGCAGGCCTTGGCCCAGCGTCCCGGTTTTGTGAAATCACGCGATCAGCTGATGGACGTTGCTTATGATGATCAGGTTTACGTCGATGACCGCACAATCGACAGCCACATCAAGCGTCTGCGCAAGAAGATGCGCATGGCTGATGATGAATTTTCGGCAATCGAGACGCTTTATGGTATCGGATACCGGTACAACGAAGAGTAAAGAAGGCGCACCATGACGGTTGCCCCCAAGATTGACGTCCGTGATCTGAAATCCGTGCGCGAAGCAGCGCACGGGGATGGTCAAGTCGTCTTGGGTGATGATTTTGTGGCGCCGGACGAGGATGACGATATGACCAAACGGCGAAAGCGCCGTGGGGTCTTTCACCTCCGTAAATCCCCGCTCGCGCGCAAGATCATAATGTTCAACCTGCTTGGGCTGATCGTTCTGGTTGCAGGTGTGCTCTACCTCAACCCGTCGCGCGACAACCTTGCGTATCAACGCGGAAGCGCTCTTGTGAACGAGGTGGAGCTGATCGCCGACGTGTTCGAGGCACAGCTCCCCGTGAGCGCGCCTGTCAATCTGATGAGCGGCGATGGCATGGATGCGCAGGTGACGTTGCAGAACCTCGATCTACGTGGCGGGATTGACGTTTATCTGCTCGATACCAGTGGCGCACTTGTGCAAAAATGGTCCGACCCGACGCCGCTAGACGCGCCAATTCCCGGCCTTGAACTTGAACGGCGCGGCGTTTTCCTGACAACGGCGCTGGCAAATTTTCTTGAGAAAATGTCATCCCTGTTCGGGGGCGACCCGCAAGACGATGTCGCGCTTGATCTGACGCCTGAGTTGCAGGCCGCTGTGCCAAAAACGCTCGAGACCGGGACGTGGATTGAAACCCAAACGGATGCGCAGGGGCGGTCCTTTTTCAAGGTACTGACACCGGTTGTTCAGCAAGGCGGCGCGCCGGTTGGCGTGATTGCACTGGTTTCGGCCCCGGGTGAGCTTGACGCCTTGGTCAGCGGCGACCGCGAGCAGCTTTTACAGATGTTTCTTATCGGCGCGATCGTGTCTGTCGTGATGAGCCTT
>CBFHGD010000005.1:0-350 GCA_965655275.1 Octadecabacter sp.
AGGCGTCGTCTTATGGTGTGATCGATATCAAGGAAGACTTGGGATCGATGGTGTCCGTCAAAGGATTGGTCGAAAAGCCACCTGCCGACGAAGCCCCGTCTAATCTTGCTGTCATTGGACGCTACATCCTGACACCTAAAATCATGCAAAACCTTAACAAGATCAAAACCGGTTCCGGCGGCGAAGTCCAGTTGACCGATGCGATTGACGCCGAACTGAAAGAAGGCCGCGACGTGTTTGGCTACCGGTTTCGCGGTCAACGGTTTGATTGTGGCTCCAAGGCCGGGTTTTTGCAGGCGACGGTGGCGTTTGGGCTGGCACGTCCGGATCTCGGCGACGAATTCGGGTCG
>CBFHGD010000005.1:360-35090 GCA_965655275.1 Octadecabacter sp.
GTACCTGCGCGAGCTGATGGCGATGCAGCAAGCCGCGCAATAGCTCGGGCTTTCAATGTTCCCGTTTGAAACCTCTCAGGAAGACGGTGGACGATCAGGGCTTTCGGCGGCGTGGTTTGCATACCGCATGCGATGGAAGCGGCGCCGGTTGCTTTTGCGTTCCCTTCGCAAACGCAAAGAACTAACCCGTGTTTGTGTGAAGCCGTTGCCAAGGGACGGCGTCTTGGTCTTTTCGACCATGCGCAACGAAATGGCGCGGCTGGAACACTGGCTTTCATACTACCGTTCGCTTGGCGTCGCGCACTTCCTGATCGTCGATAACGCCAGCGATGATGGCACAACTCAACACTTGGCGGCGCAGCCTGATGTCTCTCTCTGGACAACGCCCGACAGCTACAAAGCGTCACGGTTTGGTGTTGACTGGCTGACGTGCCTGAAATTCAGGTTTGGTGTCGGGCGATGGTGCCTGACCGTAGATGCCGATGAAATTCTGGTCTACCCGTCCTGCGAAACCCGGCCGCTCCCCGACCTGACAAAGCATTTGGACGACACCAACCGCTTGGCGTTCGGGGCATTGATGCTGGACATGTATCCGAAGGGTCCGCTGGGGCAGTCAAGACATCAGGCTGGCGCAGATCCTTTCAAAACGCTGGCCTGGTTTGATGCCGATAATTACCGCGCAAAGGTGCACCCCGTCTTTTCCAACCTGTGGATCCAAGGGGGCGCGCGGGACCGAATGTTTTTCGGCAGTCAACCCGAACGCTCCCCGACATTGAACAAGACGCCTTTGGTGAAATGGAGTCGTGGATTCGTCTATGTCACTTCGACTCATCAGATTTTGCCACGCCATTTGAGTAACGTGTTCGAGACGGGAAAAGGAAACCGTGTGTCCGGAGTTTTGCTGCATTCAAAATTCCTCCCCAACATCGCCGAAAAGTCTGCGGAAGAACTGCAGCGCGGTCAGCATTTTGAGAACAGCAACCTCTATACGCTTTATTACAAGGCCCTGATTGAAGATCCTGACCTTTGGACGCCCAACTCCGTCAGATATACTGGACCAGAACAGCTGGAAGTGTTGGGATTGATGACTCGCGGCAACTGGACATCGTGATTGACCTGACTGTGGTTGCCTAATCGCTATCGTTGTTTATTGAATGGAAACAGTCGGCCAAGTTTTGCCGTATTTTCAATGGTGTGTTAACCAGTATGGACTAGCGAAGTTAGTAGGCTTCGCTGGCAGTGCGGGAAGGAAAAACTTGGGCGCTTTGACTTCATATCGACTTCGCTTGCAGCGAAAGCGCTGGCACCTAAGGGCTCGGCGCAAGAGTCGTGAGTTGTCTGTCCTCAAGGATCGCACAAACCAGATCAAGAAGAATGACATTCTTGTCTTCACCACATTTCGCAATGAAGATATCCGGCTCCCGTATTTCTTTAAGTATTACCGTGATTTAGGCGTCGATCATTTCATCATGGTCGATAATGAAAGCGATGATGGCGGGGCCGAGTACGCAGCGCGCCAGCCTGATGTGTCGATCTGGAAAGCGTCCGGCAGTTACCGAAGGTCGCGGTTTGGTGTCGATTGGTTGAACCACTTGCAGCGCAAATATGCAGATGGGCATTGGACGCTGGTCGTCGATCCGGACGAGTTTTTTGTTTACCCGTTTTGCGACACGCGCCCGATCCGCGCGCTGACCGATTGGTTAGACGCATCCGATATCCGCAGTTTTGGCGCGATGTTGCTTGATATGTACCCCAAGGGCCGGCTTGATGCGGTGCCATATGAGCGCGGTCAGGACCCGATGGAGATCTCGTCTTGGTTCGACAGTGGGAATTATACGATTTCCAAGAACCATCTTTACTACAATTTGTGGATTCAGGGTGGCCCACGGGCGCGGATGTTTTTTCAGGACGAACCACACCGGGCACCTGCGTTGAACAAGACTCCGCTTGTAAAATGGAACAAGAATTATGCCTACGTGAGCTCTACGCATATGGTTCTGCCCCGTGGCTTGAACCTTGTTTATGACGAATGGGGCGGCGAAAAAGCGTCTGGTGTCCTGCTTCATACGAAGTTTTTGGACACCTTTGGTGCAAAAGCGATGGAAGAACTTCAGCGCGGCCAGCATTACGCGGGCAGTAAGGAATACAAGGCCTACGCCGAGGGTATCGCTAAACATCCTGACCTCTGGTGCAAGTGGTCAGAAAAATACATCAACTGGCGCCAGCTTGAGATTCTGGGGCTCATGTCGAAAGGTAACTGGGCATGAGCGTGGGCGTCGTCATGTTGGTGCATACCGCGCTGAACCGTGCCGAACAGGTGATCCGTCATTGGTCCGCCGCTGGATGTCCGGTTGTGGTTCATGTCGACAAGAACGTGGCGCGCAAGACCTTTGATGGTTTCGTGGAGAACCTGTCAGACTTACCTGATGTCGTGTTTTCGAAACGTCATCGATGCGAATGGGGCACTTGGGGCATCGTAGCTGCGTCCCAGTCTGCGTCCACGTTGATGCTGAGCAAATTTCCGGACGTGCGGCATGTCTACCTCGCGTCCGGGTCGTGCCTGCCATTGCGTCCGGTCAAGGACCTCAAAGACTATCTTGAAAAACGCCCACGCACAGACTTCATTGAAAGCGCGACGACAGCAGATGTGCCTTGGACCCAAGGCGGGCTGGATTTTGAACGATTCACCCTGCGGTTCCCGTTTTCATGGCGCAAGAACCGTTTCTTGTTTGACCGCTACGTCGAATTTCAGCGGCGGTTCAAGATGTATCGCCGCTTGCCTGACGGGATTGTCCCGCACATGGGGTCCCAGTGGTGGTGCCTGACCCGACAAACGTTGTCGGCCATCCTGCAAGATCCGGATCGTTCGGTTTATGACGGATATTTCAAACGGGTCTGGATTCCGGATGAAAGTTACTTTCAAACACTGGTTCGGCTATATTCGCAGCATATCGAAAGCCGATCATTGACCCTGTCAAAGTTCGACTATCAGGGCAAACCGCACATTTTTTACGATGACCACTTGCAGCTGTTGCGCCGGTCCGACTGCTTCGTCGCGCGCAAAATCTGGCCAAACGCCGATCGGCTGTATGATAATTTCCTGAATGAAGAAAACCCGCTGAAGGGGGCCGAGCCGAACCCCGGCAAGATTGACCGTATTTTCTCGAAGGCAGTTGAGCGGCGAACACGTGGCCGTGCGGGTTTGTTCATGCAAAGCCGCCTCCCGCGCGCCGGGCACGAGAACGGATTTACCTCCGCGCCCTACTCCGTGTTCGAGGGGTTTTCCGAGCTGTTCGAAGATTTTGAACCCTGGTTGGCACGCATGACCGGCACCCGTGTCCACGGACATCTTTATGCCAAGGATCATGTTGAGTTTGAGGGGCGTCAGAAGACATTCAGTGGCGCACTTAGTGATGGCGCGAAACTGCGCGACCACCACGCACAGGGCTTCTTGGTGAACCTCATCTGGAATACCCGCGGCGAACGTCAATGCTTCCAATTCGGACCGATGGACAGTCAGCTCGCCAGCTGGGATTTAGCAAAAGACCCCAATGCGCAGATCAGTGTCATCTCGGGTGCGTGGGCTATTCCTTTGTTCCAATCCAATCGTAACTTCTCGGATATCCGCGCGAGCGCAGCTGAATTGCAGCGGATCGAAAGCGAACATTTGAACGCGCTCCGCTCCCCTTGGGCCAAGGCCCGCATCCGTATCTGGACGTTGGCCGACTTTATCGAAACGCCTATGGAGGCCTTGCAGACGGTGCTGGATGAAATGGGTGCCAAGAACCTGCGCCGAGTCACGGAAGCGCCGAAAATGGCGGATTTGACGGGTTTCGGGCAGTTCCTTCAAAATCTCAAGAATCAGGGAATGCATCCCTATCTCATGGGTGATTTTCCAACGGATAGGTCCCCGATCAACGAGCGGCCATCGCGACGCAAACCCTACTTGGTGCGCTAGGATAACTGATCTGAATTCAGCTTTTCAGGGGCCAAATTCCAAATCGCCAGTTTTCAGAAAGACGAAGTTTAGGCGGCCTGTGCTGTGCTGCCTTCGGTAAGGATCGTGTAGATTGTTGACGGATCCTCGTTTGCACGCAGTTTGGCGCAAACGCCCTCATCGCGCAGAGTCCGAGACACCAGCGCCAACGCCTTCAGGTGTTCAACACCCGCAGAATCCGGTGCGAAAAGCGCAAATGCCAGATCGACCGGCTGGCGATCTACGGCATCAAAGTCGAGCGGTTTTTTCATCCGCACGAACAGCCCGCAGACTTGCGTCAGACCAGGCAGGCGGGCGTGAGGTAGGCCAACGCCGTGGCCAACCCCGGTCGGCCCGAGGGATTCACGTTCAATCAAGGCCTCCACAACGAGGGTCTGATCAAGGCCAAAACAGACCTCCGCCATATCACCAAATTCGTGAAACAAGCGTTTCTTGCTGCTGGCCGCAGAAATAACTTTGATACCCGTCGCCGGAAGGAGGTCTTGAATTGTCATGTTTTCAATCTCGCCCGGGCTTTGCCCGGCCTAGCCTGCGTTACGCGGGTCGATCCAACCGATGTTGCCGTCATCGCGACGGTAGACAACGTTTACCCCACTATGTCCTTCATTCCGGAAAACCAGGACCGGCGCATCAGATATTTCCATTTGCATGACCGCTTCTCCAACGGAGAGAGATTGGATCTTCGTTTCCATCTCGGCCACGATCATGGAGCTGACACCCTCAGGTTCTTGCTCTTCCGACTCACTATTTGAAGCGAGGATATACGAGCCTGCATCAGAAAGTTCAACGGGTTGTGATCGCTCCTTATGATGGTCTTTCAGGCGGCGTTTATACCGGCGAAGTTGCTTCTCCATTTTCTCGGATGCACTGTCGAATGCGGCGTAAATTTCGGTCGCACGGCCCTTGGCTTGCGCCGTTAGGCCGGTGGAAAGATGGACTTCAGCTTCACAGACAAATTCATGTCCGCTCTTGGAAAAAACGATATTTGCGTCGGTGGGACGACCGGCATACTTGCTCACAACCTCCCCGAGTTCGGTCTGCACATGTGTTTGCAGGGCTTCACCGATGTCGATTTGCTTTCCTGTGATCTGATAGCGCATCTCGTCTCCTTTTGTGCGTTACAAACAATTCGGGCGCTCAAACTTCTAAAATTTGATTAACGTACGCAGGAATTGTCGGGGATGATGGCAGATGCTGGGTTGCGTGCGTCCGTCGCCCCAAAAAGCGTCGTCCAAACCACACTGAAAACTGACTCTGTCATCTTCTTCATTTGGCGACACAAATGGGGCGCGTGTCAATGTCTGACAAACGTCCGGACATTTGGCGGAACGGAGATTCCCGGAAAACAGCGGGCCGACTGCCGTAGTCGAAGTGCTCCAGCATTAAGGCGAACCCAAATCCTACGCAGGCGGCGCATACTCCGTGCCCGCGATCCCGGCGCAGCGGGCCAGCACATCATCCCCCTGCTGCATCAACCAATAGAGCAGGTCGATAAAAATCCAGTTTTCGGCCAGCTTGTCACCCTCGCGCCGGTAAATGTCGATGACGCGGAATTCGCAGTCTTGATCGTTGCTCGGCATGCCCAGCATGCCGCCACGGTGTTTCGCCGTAAAATTGGGCCAGCCAAAGAACCCGCCATAATGCCCTTCGGCCAGCCGTGCCACGTGGCCGGTGCCCGGCCGATCGTAAAACGCCGCGCGGAACGGGCCGGCATGTTGTTTGGCATAGCGCTCAATCGTATAGGCCGCACCGGTGCCAGTGGGCCCCCACCAGATCATATCGTCGTGCCACGTGCGGGCGAGTTCCTCTTCAAGTGGCAGTTTGCCCTGCCATGTCCCCAGATCGGTGATCATCGCTTCGATTGCTGCCTTACGCGTCGGATGATGCGCCCCTGCTTGATCACGAAGCGTATGATCTGAACGCACCTTTGCGCTATCTTCCAGCAAATGACGGTTCCAGGACTACTGCCGCACCTTTGGTTCAATCGAGTGCGGGAAACATCATTGTGGAAACCATAAAGCCCGCAACGGACGGCCGTGGAATCATCGTCCGGTTGTTTGAAGCGCACGGTGGCGTAGCAACGACCCGTCTGAAGTTCGGGTCGAGCCTGAAATCCTGTGACGTTGTCTCGATCTTTGAAGACTTTGAAACCCGCTTGCATCCTGTTGGGGATGAGGTTGAAGTACTGATGAACCCGTTCCAGATTTTGACGCTAAGAGTGGAATTCCAAAATGCGTGAATGCGCGAACGCACTTCAAGACAGGCGACCCTGATGGTCGATCGACGCCTACTTGCAGACCCCGCATTTAACGGCAGTTGGCTTGATGATCCGGTGCATCGTGCATGGCTGCGTCAAGACGTTCGGAATCAGCTGGATTTTTTCGCCCACAGCCTGCGCGATGACGGTGGCTTTGACACCTTGAACTGGGACGGGTCGCCAGGACCTCGCGGCCCCCAGGAATTGCATAACACAACCCGTATGGTTCATTCCTTTGCGCTGGGTCAGGCGTTTGGCCATGATGGGGCGGCGCAAATCATCGACGCCGGTGTGGATTTCTTGTGGACCCGTCACCGTGACACAGAAAACAGCGGATATGCTTGGTCGGTTGAAGGTGACAGCGTTAGTGACGGACAAAAACTGGCATATGGTCATGTCTTTGTGCTCTTGGCGGGGGCAAGCGCAAAACAGGCCGGACATCCGGATGCGGATCGCTTGATTGAAGACATTACAAACGTTCTGGACACGCATTTCTGGGATGAAGACTGCGGGCTTTTCAAGGAAGAGTATCAACGCGACTGGACGCCGTTTTCAACCTATCGCGGCATGAACGCAAATATGCATGGCACCGAGGCATTGCTTACAGCTTTCGAGGCGACGGGCAGTGAGGGTTATCTATTACGTGCCGGACGCATCCTCGATTTCTTCGTTGGACAAGTCGCGGCACAGCATGGGTGGCGCATTCCAGAGCATTACACGCAAGACTGGAAGGTCGACCCGGATTATTCGGGGAATCCGATGTTTCGCCCCGCTGGGTCAACACCTGGCCATTCGTTTGAACTAGGACGGCTGCTAATCCAGCATTGGGATCTGTCCGGCCGCCCGAAAAATGGTGCGGTTGAACGCGCCAGACTCCTGATCGAACAGGCCTTGTCGGATGCCTGGATGCCGGATGGTGGATTTTGCTACACGCTTGACCTCGCCGGAAATAAAGATGTGACAGACCGGTATTGGTGGCCGGTAACGGAAGCAATCGGCGCTATTGCGGTCTTGCTTCGCGTTGATCCCAAGGACAGCGATGAGCTGTGGTATCGAACCCTTTGGCAGTTTGCCCATGGGCAATTGGTAGATCACGAACGTGGCGGCTGGTATCCTGAACTCGGGTCTGACGGCACACCTCGCGAGGCACAGTTTCAGGGCAAACCTGATATCTATCATTCCCTGCAAGCGGGGCTCATTGCTCTAGGGGAAATGGGATCGTCGTGACATCCACACACAACATCCGACCGACTTTGAATGATGGCTTTGAAGGGGTCAGCTGACGCGGAACGAATTGCCCAAATAGACGCGACGCACGTTTTCATCCTGAACGACTTCATCTGTGGTGCCTGACATTAGAATTTTACCGTCATGCAGGATATAGGCGCGGTCCACGATCTGAAGGGTTTCCTGCACGTTGTGGTCGGTAATCAAAACACCAATCCCGCGTTTCTTGAGGTCTGCGGTAAGGTGCCGGATTTCCCCAACCGCGATCGGGTCCACCCCCGCAAACGGTTCATCCAGAAGCACATATTTCGGGTCCGCGGCCAAGCAGCGGGCAATCTCCACGCGGCGGCGTTCGCCGCCCGACAGGGCCATCGCAGGGGCACGACGCAGATGTTCGATAGAAAACTCGGACAGCAATTCTTCAAGCCGTTCGCGGCGCCGCGTCCTGTCAGACTCGGCAATTTCAAGGATCGCAAGAATGTTATCTTCGACGTTCAAGCCGCGAAAGATGGACATTTCTTGCGGTAGGTATCCGATGCCCAGCTTGGCGCGGCGATACATTGGCAGCGCCGTCACGTCGCGCCCATCAACAATCACATGGCCGCCCTCGGGTGTAATTAGACCCGCAATGGAGTAAAAACAGGTGGTTTTACCGCACCCGTTGGGACCGAGGAGCGCGACGACTTCGCCACGACCAAGTTCCATGCTGACATCCCTGATCACGAGCCTTTTGCTGTAGCTTTTGCGCAGGTTGACGATACGTAGCCCGACGTCCCCGTCTGTAACGGTAAAGTCCGGCATCAATTATCGCCTTGGTTAAAGATTGTCCGCACGCGACCATCCATTTGGGCGCTGCCGTCAGACAAATCCACGCGCATCCTGTCGGAGGCAATTGTGCTGGCCCCTTGAGTGAGCAAGACATCACCCAAAAGCACGAGCGTGCCAGCGTCGAGATCGTAGTCCGCACTGTCGGATTCGGCCGCTTCTGTAGGGGTGACAAACGTCACACCGCCACTGGCTGACAGATTGGTTATATCACCAGAGTCCTCGTCATAGATGACCTGAACACGGCTCGCAGACAGGCGCATTTCGCCTTGGCCAATCACGACGTTACCTTCGAAGATCGCAATGCCGGTCGATTGTTCAACGTTGAGGTTATCTGCGGTAATTTCAACCGGCTCGGTCGGGTCCGCATTGATCGTTCCGAGGTTGATGTTCGTTTGTGCGAAAGCGGGTGCCGCCAAGACCAACGCAACACACATAGCGGCTGATTTGAAAATTTTCACGTCAAGAATCCTATTGTTGCGGCGTGTATATCAGCCGAACGCCATTTTGGAAAAGCATCACTTGGCCGCTGGTGCCTTCAGGTGTTTCAATGATCAACTGCCCTGCAGTGAGCGACCCATACGGTGCCTGAACCTCAATAGCACCATCCGACATAATGCGTCCCGACAAAAGGTCGGTCGTTATGCCTGCGGTTTCCATTTCGTACCCGTTGGATGTGACGACCCGCGCCAACCCGCTGAGGTGGGCAGTTTGGGCCTCATTGTCTATCTCGCCTTCGCCTGCGTCGATGTTGATCAAGGTTCCATCGACCGAGTTGATAGCGGCGGTCATGGATTGAGCCGTCAGAACGTCACCATTGGGGCGCGCGGTGCGGGCGTTTACCTCGATGATCGAGCCATCCTCTGCCACACCCGAAACCTGCGGACCCGTCACCCGAGGCTCGCGCGCAATCTCTTCGATTTCCGCATACGGGATTGTGCTGTCTTGGGTCGGGGCGCGGGCAAACAAGAATATGGTCGACATCAGCGCGAGGGCCGCCAAAGGTAGCGTGATTTTCAAGAAACCAACAAATTGGGAATAGAAATTTTCATCGCTGAACATGTCACACAATGCCCGCGCGAAGGCAGTCATGAATGTGTAAAATACCAACCACTTTGCGCGACCCTCTGGGGTTCACAACGAACAGACAGGTGATATTGCCAGTGTTCATTACGTTAACGGCCTCTTCAGCCAGCGATGTGGTGCCTATAGTGCGGGGCGCTTTTGTCATGACTTCGCCCGCGGTCAGGTCCAACAATCCATCCATGTTCCGGCGCAAATCGCCGTCAGTTACGATACCGGCAAGGTAGCCGTCATCATCCAAAACGCCAACCACACCGAACCCCTTTTGGCTGATCGTCAGCAAGGCATCGCTCATCGGGGTCTTTTCGCCAGCAAGAGGAACGGCGTCGCCCTTATGCATCAGATCCCCGACACGGGCCAGTTGCGCACCCAGTTTGCCTCCGGGGTGAAAGTCGCGGAAGTTTTCTGGTGTGAAGGCCCGGTGCTCCATCAGCGCGACACTCAGGGCATCGCCCAGCGCCAGCGCCATAGTCGTCGAGGTCGTCGGAACGACGCCGGTTCCACAGGCTTCGTCCTGTGCCGGCATCAGCAAGACAATGTCGGACTGCGTGGCGAGCGCGCTTTGCAAGCGGCTGGTGACGGCGACCAACGGGATGCAAAACCGCTGCGTGTACGCGATCAGGTTGGCCAGTTCCGGCGCTTCGCCGGAATGTGATACTGCCAACACGACGTCACCGCGCGTGACCATGCCAAGATCCCCATGGGATGCTTCTGCGGGATGGACGAAATGCGCGGGCGTGCCGGTGCTGGCCAGAGTTGCCGCAATTTTACGGGCGATATGGCCCGACTTGCCAATGCCCGAAACGATGATCCGGCCCTTAGCATTCAAAACCAATTCAACAGCATCAGCAAAGCTATCGCCGAGCGTGTCCGCCAAAGCGTTCAACGCGTCTGCCTCTGCGCGGATGACACGGCGGGCCGTGTCGTTGAATTTGGTGCGATCAGCCATCAGTGAGAAAAGATGTCCTGTTCCGGCCAGCCGGCAAGATCAAGTTGCGCACGCATCGGGAGGAAATCAAAACAGGCTTGCGCCATGTCTGTGCGCCCTTCGCGGGCGAGGCGGGTATTCAGCTTGTCACGCAACTGATGCAGATAAAGGACGTCAGACGCTGCATATTCCAGCTGCGCCTTCGTGAGGTCCGCCGCGCCCCAGTCGCTCTGCTGTTGAAATTTGGAAATATCCACGTCGAGCAGTTCTTGGAGAAGGTTCTTCAACCCGTGGCGATCTGTGTAGGTGCGGATCAGTTTGCTTGCGATCTTGGTGCAATAGACCGGTGCGGTCACAGTTCCGAATGCATTTAACAGTGCGGCGATGTCGAAGCGACCAAAATGAAAGAGCTTGAGAACATCTGGATCGGCCAACATCTTGCACAGGTTGGGGGCTTCGGTCTGGCCGACGGCGACCTGAACGAGATGGCAATTTCCGTCGCCACCGCTCATCTGGATCAGGCAAAGACGGTCGCGGTGGGGGTTCAGACCCATCGTTTCACAATCAATCGCCACAACTGGGCCAAGGTCGAGGCCGTCAGGTAAGTCATTTTGGTAAAGATGATTTGTCATGAGACCCTCTAAGACATGAGGAAGGAAAACCCCGACAGACACAAAGATCAATGCAGACCTTTTTTGAGCGGGCAAACCTTCGATATTCAATAAGAAAACCAACCTCGGTGTTGGCATTTCTTTTTGCCAGACGAACGCCGTCTGATATGGCGATGCTGGGTGAAGATATGACCTTGAACGTCAACACTTGCAACCGAGGTATCAAAACCGCGCTGCACCTCTGGATGTTCGTGCCGCCTATGGAGAGAACGACATCGGAAGCGTAAAGCGATGCGTGCCGGGGGCGACCCCTGACGGGGCGGCGGGCAATCGGGCGCGTTGCACTGCATTTGCGCCTGCCCGGTCCAATGCGGCATCCCCTGATGGTCCAACGATTGACACTCCCACAAGGCCGCCATTGCTGTTTACACTGATCGATAGGGTTACCGTGCCGCGTGCCCTTGTGCCGGACGGGTAGCGTTTTCGCCGTTCAATGCTGCTTCGGATCGCGCTGCCCCATTGTGATAATGCCGCGGTGTTTGTGCGCGGTGTTTGCGGTGCTGGTGCTGCGGGCGCGGAGCGAACGGTTCCCGCGGTCGGGCTTTGGCCGCCGCCAGATGATGTTTCGCGCGGAGACGGGGCGGGTGCGGACGGCGATGCCGCGCGGGGTTGCTGCACCTCGGTGCGCCGGACCGGGCGGCTTTCAGGGCGTGGCGACTCTGTTGGTGCTGCACGCGTGACGGGTTGCGGGCGCGCGGTGAGATCGATCTGTGGTGGCACGTCCGGCGCCGTTGGCGAAAGTGGCAATGCCGGAACTGCGGGCGATAACTGGCGCGGCGTGCTGGTGGCAGCGGCTGGCAGGGTGTCGGTGGGCCGGGGCGGAGCGGGCGCCAGTGCAGCGGTTGTCATGACCTGAGGGGGTGTTTCCCAAGCCTGCACGAGATTTGACAGGCTTTCGGGTGTTGCGACCAAAGTAACAGATCCTGCGCCATCCCCGCCTTGTGTTGCGCCGCTTGTGCCCGGCCCGGGCGGAATGGCGACGACGTGAACGGCCAATGCCGCAACCAGAAAGCCGCCAAATTCAAACACCTGCTTCATGGACGCGACACCGCAAGTGTGACGGTGTCGATCCCCGTCGCCGCAAGACGCGCCAGCAGTGCGGCCATGTCTTTAGCGGGCAGGGTTGCATCTGCGCGGACAATGAGGTCTGCGTCGACCGGCTTGGCGGACATGGCAACCCATGCAGCCTCGCCACGCTGTCCGTTGAACGACAACTGCCCGTCGCGTGCCACATAAAGCGTCACGTCTTCGTCAAGCGCGTCGTTACTTGCCGTTGCCGGCAGGGAGACGTCGAAGGGTGGAGGTGGCGCAATGCGTGCCGACATCATGAAGAAGATCAACAGCAGAAAAACCACATTGATCATTGGCACGACAGCTTCGGGTCTGGGGCGACGGCGGGGATGATTGAAACGCATCGGCTATTCCACAACCGCTATTTTTGAAATGCCGGACGTGGCAAGGTGGTCCGCAACATCGACAAGATTCTGTAATGTGGCTGTGTCGTCCGCCCTTAGGACAACAATGTCATCAGGTGCCTGCATCAATGGCAAGAGGGTTGTGACCAAGCCATCAAGGTCTACCGCGACCCCGTTCACCGAAAGCCTGTCAGCCCCGACCATGATCAGTCGTGGTGGCCCCTCATAGGTCGCCCCTTGGCCGCCAACCACCAACGGGAGCGCTGCGTCGCGCCCGAACTGTGATGCGAGCATGAAAAACACCAGCAGAAGAAAGACCACGTCGATCATCGGGGTCAGACTGGGGCGGCGTTTTGGCCGTGGGGGGGCGAAGCGGAACATCAGACGTTGGCCTGACCACGTGTTTTGGTCCGCACGAACAACCGTGTTGCAGCGTCTTCCATTTTGGCTTGCACAGTGTCGGCAGTGCCTTCGAACCACGTGAGCGCAACAGCGGCTGGAATAGCCACAGCCATACCGGCAGCCGTCGTCAACAGCGCCTCCCAAATGCCACCTGCCAGAACCGACGGGTCGGCCTGCCCGCCGCTGGTTTCCAGCGCCTGAAACGCCTCGATCATGCCCAGGACCGTGCCCAAGAGGCCGATCAATGGGGCAATAGTGACGACCAGTTCAAGCGGGCGCAAGCCTGTGCGCAGCTCGCCCAATTCGATCTGTGCCAGTCGCGCGACTTCTTCTCGCGCCATGGTTTCAGGCAGCGAAAGTGCGGCGATGCTGCCTTGGATGAACCGCAGGTGGATGTTGCGTGGCGCGGTCGCGGTTCCGCTATCGTGCCCCGCTAACGCAGCGGCCAGTTTCGTTTCGGCGGCGCGCGTCCTCCAGACCCCGGAGAGCGAGAAACGCCAGAATTTCCACGCAATCAACGCCAGAGTGATGATTGAAAGGACCGCAATCGCCCAAAGTGCGGGCCCCCCTGTGTTAAGTGCGGATTGCACTGTCGCGAGCGTTTCTTGCATCATGAATATCCCTGAGTTTTGTTAATCACGCGCGGTGGGGCAGGCCATACCCTTACAACACCGGCCAAACGCACGCTCCCGCGTTGTTGTTCCCACATTGGCAGCCACACGCGATGTAGTCCCATGTCGCTCACTTGATGACCTCCAGCGGTTGAAACACCACACCTTGGTCCGTTGTTTGGTGCCACGCGGTAATCCCGAACGTTTTGCGTATCAGGTCAGGCGTCAGCACGGAGACGGGCGGGCCGTCGGCGACGATCTGCGCGTCATCCATTACGATCAAGCGACTGCAATGACGCGCAGCCAGCCCGAGATCATGCAGAGACACCATTATGGATGTGCCTTCATCGGCAAGCGCGGTAAAGGTCTGCATTGTCGATATCTGGTGGCTGGGGTCCAGCCCTGCCGTTGGTTCATCCGCCATTAGCAGTGGTGTTTGCTGCGCCAGCGCGCGGGCAAGCAAAACGCGCGCTTGCTCCCCGCCTGACAGACGGGTGGCGATACGATGGCGAAGTTCTTGGATGTCGAGATACCCGAGGGCTTTGTCAACGGCTGCAATGTCTTCGGCACTCAATGACTGACCTGCCCCCAGATGTGGGGTGCGGCCTAGGCCGACGAGGGTTTGAACGCTCACCGGCCAGGCAACTTCACGCGCTTGAGGCATCCAGGCCACGGCACGCCCGCGCTCGCGCGGTGACATATCAGCCAGCGACGAAAATCCGGTACTGGCGACCAGCCCTAACACCGACCGCATCAGCGTGGTCTTGCCCGCCCCGTTCGGGCCGATCAGCCCGATTAGTTCGCCGGGTTCAACGTCGAAAGATACATCGTTCAGAACCCGGCGGGTGCCGCGCGTGACGCTTCTGGATTTCACGCTCAGAAGGGTCATAGGCCATCCTTTTGCGTCTTGTAGATCAGGTGCAGAAACAGCGGTGCCCCGACCAGTGCGGTCAGCACCCCGAGTTTCAGATCCCGTTCGGGCAAGATGACCCGAACTGCGATATCGGCTGCAAGCAACATGATCGCCCCACCATACGCGCTGGCCCAAAGGAGCCGTCCGGGCTGTGCGCCGACGAAGGGGCGCAAGATATGGGGCACCACAAGGCCGATGAAACCAATCGCGCCGGCAACGGCCGTCGACGCGCCGACCACTGCCGCCGTGCCAATGACCAACGTCAGGCGCACACGCCGCAAGTTGATGCCCATCGCTTCGGCGGCATCTTCACCCAGCGTCAACGCATTCAGCCCCCGTGCAAGGCTGGCCAGAGCCGCACCACCCAAAACGATAAGGGGCAAAGCGATCCAGACATGGGTCATCGAGCGGTCGGAAAGGGACCCCATCATCCAGAATACGATTTCGTTTGCGGCGAACGGATTGGGCGACAGATTGAGGACGAGTGACGTGAGCGCGCCCGCAAGGGCCGAAATTGCAATGCCGGCGAGGATCAACGTCAGGGACGATCCACGTGGACCCGCCAGAACCAGCACCAAAGCGACGCCAACCAGCGCGCCTGCCAATGCCGAGACCGGCAGGGCGAAGGCCACGCTTGCCGCGAGGCCTGTCTGGATTGCAAGCACCGCACCCAGTGCCGCCGAGCCTGACACACCGATCAGTCCGGGCTCTGCTAGCGGGTTGCGCAGATAGCCCTGCATCGCTGCGCCCGCCATTCCAAGGCTCGCCCCGATAAGCACCGCGAGGATGGCCCGCGGCAAGCGAATTTCGCGCATCACGAGGGTGAGCGTGGACTGGTCATTGATGAACAAGGCGCGCAGGCTTTCAGCGGGGCCGATTTGCGCTGGGCCAATGACAAGGCTGGTGCAGAACAGCATGGCCAAGGCCAGTGACAAGATGATCATCAGGCGGCTCACGGGTTTGCTCCGTCCAGCTGCCTGCGCAACTCTGCGGTCTTTTCTATGGCGTCCAGAACGAAGGGTGTTCCGCAAACCCAATCGCGATCACTGAACGCGCCTTGTCGCGTCCGGTTGCGCAACTCCTCAACGACGGGATGGCTCAGGATCTCTTCGGATCTTGATGCGCCGGGATGGGGCCGGCCTGTGATAACTGCGTCGGGTTGCGTCATGGCCAGAACCTCGAGCGGCAGAACGCCGCCATCGGGCAATCCGGCCTCGCTTGCAACATTCGCAAAGCCGGCCGTCAGCAGGATTTGTCCGGCCAATGTACGGTCACCGTTGGTATATCCGTTGGCATAGTAAAGCGCGGCGCGCGGGCGCTTAGTGACCTCCGCTTGCAGGGCGGCCAGCCGTGCGTCGAACTGCGCCACGATGCGGGCTGCGCGATCTTGCTGGCCCAGAACCTCGCCCATCTGGAACAGCCGAGCACGCACATCATCAAGCGACGACGCGTGCTCAAAAACAACGACCGGAATGCCAAGGCGCTGCAACATCGCCGTTGTTGCGGATGTGCTGAAACGTCCTGCGATCACCAGATCGGGTTGCAGCAGGTATATTTCCTCGGCCAGCCCGCTGTTGGTGTCATAGTCTTGTGCCTGATGGGCCATGGCCGACCCACGCGGATCCTGCGTCAGTTTGCTGATGGACACCAATTGGCCGTCCTGCGCCACCAACATGGCAAGCTGGTCGAAGCACAGATTCATCGAAACCACCCGCTGTGGCGGGCTGATATCCTGTGCAAGAACAGGGGCGGCACATACCGCCCCTGCAAGCAGAATGGCGCTAAAACTGCGCACGAACGCCAACGAAAAACGCCCGGTCGGACGTGCCGTAACCGTCGACCAGTTGGTATTCCTCGTCGAACAGGTTTTCGACGCGCAGATAGGCCTCAACATCATCGGCGACGTCGTACCCAAGGGACATGTTCGCGACCGTGTAATCGGGTAAGGCCTGACGCCCCGCAGCATGCTGCACAGTGAACGCGGCGGACAACCGGTCGGTCAGATCCCCACTCAGCGTGACGGACAAATCATGCTCGGGGAACTGGAGGTTCCACGCATTGCCAGCCGTCAGCACCGGATTTTCGCCTTGCGTAAACGTATAGGAGGCGTCCAACCGCCAATCCTGCGTGAGGGCGACACCGCCCTCGATCTCCAGACCTTCGCGGGTCACGGTGCCTGGCACGTTGGCATAGGGAAACGGGAAGTCGATCAGGTTATCGGTCTCGTTGTAAAATGCCGTCGCCCGCAGGTAGCTTTCCGGTCCAAACCGGCGCTCTACACCCAGGTCGAACGACCGGCTTTCTTCAGCCACCAAGTCAGGGTCACCGAACGGGCCATAGAGTTCATATAGCGATGGTGAACGGAAGCTTGTCGCTGCGGATGCGCGGACTGTCCATTCGGACGCGGGACGCCAGTTCAGGGCGAGCCGTCCGGTTGTGAAGCCGCCGAACTGGGAATGATCGTCGTGACGCAGTGTGCCGACCAAATCGACCGCGCTGGTTTCATAGGCGAGCTCAGCAAACACTCCGAGTGTCGAATACTCGCCTTCACCCAACCCGAAATCACCGGTTTGATCATAGGATTCTGTCGTATAGTCGGCCCCGAACCGCAATGCCGTTGTAACATTCAGCGCGGTGCGCCCGAGATAGCCAAATCCTATACGATCACCCACGAAAACAAGATTTTGGGGGCCAAATCCGGTTGATCCAAAATCTTCGCGGGTGTTCGTGTAATAAGTGATTTCCACATCATTTTCGACGGCACCCGTCTGGAATTCGGAATACAGGCGCAGTCCGATGGTGCGGGCATCCGTGTAATCATCTGTCGACCCGTCCGCGATCGGAAACTTTTCGTCAAATTCTGTCGTGGAGTCCTCGATGAAGCCGTTCAGCCCGATGCGCGCGCCACCGTCTAGATCATAGCCAAGCGCGAAGCTCAGGCTTTGGGCATCATACCCATCGGCCTCGGTGTTTCCGGCGTTTTCATCCGCCGCAGAAAACCCGTCGGTCTGCACCGCCGACAAGGTGAGCGCGTAGTCATACGCGCCGTCGCGCATTGTGACGCCGTAAGACGCGGCAAGGGAGTTGTAACTGCCAGCCTCGATGGTCAGGTATTGTTGTGTACCGTCTTCAACAGCGCGCCGCGTGGTGATGTTGATCACACCGCCGACCGCTTCGGACCCGAACAGCGCGGATTGGCCTCCGCGCAGCACCTCGATACGGTCGATGTCAACGGCGCGCAAACGACCGAAATCATAGGCCGTCTGCGTGGTCGACGGGTCGGTTACGTCAATGCCATCCACCAGAACCCGGACATAGTTTTGGCCAACACCGCGAATGGTGATCGAGGACCGGGTTCCGATCGGTCCGCTTGAACGCACATCAATGCCGGGCAAGCGGGCCAGATAATCGATGGCGCGAACCTCGCCCGTTTTTTCAAGATCTTCGCGGGTGACAACGCTGACGGTTGCGCCGATTCTTTCCAGCGTGGTCGCATCAAGGTTGCCTGATACAATGATTTCATCCAGTGCAAATGCTGTCTGGGCAAAGCCGGGTTGAGCCAGTACGGCAGTGGCGGCGATGCTCGCCAATAGTGAAAATCGTGACATGTTTTGTCCCTCGAAATCGGCGCATCAATGCGCCGTTGGTAGATTTTGATGTCAGGAGAGGGAGGCCCCCCGCAGACGGTGAACGCCACCACAGCGGAAAGCCCGCAGCCTCTACGCCCCTCGCGCAGAGAACAGGGTGATCACTTCGGCAGGTCTCCTGACTTGTGGGTCTATGCTAGGCTGGACCTTCCCGTCGTTCATAACGACAGTGGCAATTTTCCAGCTTCGCTCACCACTTACAGTTGCGGGGGCAGTCATGGAATTGGGGCCTTTCGGCTGAACCGCACCATGTTCCCTATTATCCGAAAGGCGAACCAGCCGGACCGAAGTGAACCAGTCATGATCGAAATTATTGAATTTTGAAAGTCTAAATGTCGTGATCTGCAGCCCATAACGCAAAAACCCCCGAAAACCGAAGTTTTCAAGGGGTTTCATGCCGAAATTGGTGCCCAGGAGAGGACTCGAACCTCCACGTCCATACAGACACCAGCACCTGAAGCTGGCGCGTCTACCATTCCGCCACCTGGGCAACAGATAACGTGACATGCGCTTTAAGCCCGCTGCGCGAACCTGTCAACGCGAATCCGTAGGCAAACGGGAGGGGCAAGGGAAGATCGGTATTTTTGAACCAAAGAAGGATAAGGCGTGCGCCTATATGCGCCTTGTTTATCAAGGGGGGCGGCGTTAAACCGCTATGGAATGCGTTAAGCTAGGGAAACACAGCCATGTCCAAACTTGTCACTATTTACGGCGGATCCGGGTTTGTCGGGCGTTATATTGCGCGACGTTTGGCAAAGAATGGTTGGCGCGTGCGAGTCGCGGTGCGTAATCCCAACGAGGCAATGTTTGTGAAGCCTTATGGTGTCGTTGGACAGGTCGAGCCTGTGTTTTGCAACATACGCGATGATGACAGTGTGCGGTCCGTGATGGTTGGTGCTGATGCAGTTGTGAACTGCGTCGGCGTTCTGGATGAGATCGGCAAGAACACGTTTGACGCGGTGCAAGCCGAAGGCGCAGAGCGCATCGCACGCATCGCGGCGCAAGAGGGTGTGAGCACAATGGTGCAGACGTCGGCGTTGGGGGCTTCAAGCGAAAGCGAGAGTGAATATGCCCGCACGAAGGCCGCTGGCGAAGCAGCTGTTTTGCGGCACATGCCAAATGCGATGATCCTGCGCCCGTCGGTTATTTTTGGACCGGAAGATGATTTCTTCAACCGGTTTGCCGGTATGTCGCGGTTTGGACCTGTGTTGCCTGTCGTGGGGGCTGATACCAAGTTCCAGCCTGTTTATGTTGATGATGTTGCTGCCGCTGCGGTAATGGGCGTCGAAGGCGAAGCGCAAGGTATCTATGAGCTTGGCGGGCCCGATGTGCGCACGTTTCGTGAGCTGGTGGATCAGATGCTGGTGATCGTACGTCGCCGCCGTTTGGTGATGAACATTCCATTTTGGGCGGCGCGGGTTATG
This sequence comes from Octadecabacter sp., assembly GCA_965655275.1. GTDB lineage: Bacteria > Pseudomonadota > Alphaproteobacteria > Rhodobacterales > Rhodobacteraceae > Octadecabacter. Next base: position 19,761 of record CBFHGD010000005.1, read on the forward strand.
GCGTTCGGGTTCAACGTTGGTCGTGTGTTGTCGTTGGGGTTGGTGCGCGGGCCATTGACGGCGGATCAGGTGAAAAACCTTGCCGTTGACAACGTGGTGTCCGAAGGCGCGCGGGGGTTTGCGGAGCTTGGCTTGGCGCAGACGGCAATGGAAGCCATTCTGCCGGATTACCTGTATCGGTTCCGCCCCAGCGGGCAGTACGACGCGATCAAGGAAAGCGCCAAAAATTTGAAGGCTTAAGTGTAAGCGATTGTCAGCAGGATGACGCCGAGTATCACGCGGTAGATCACGTAGGGCGTGAAGCTGACTGAACGCAGCAGGCGCATCATAATCGTCAGCGCGAGCAGAGCCGCGACAAAAGCGAAACCTGCGGCGATAGCCCCGTCTTTGGCAGCTTGTGCGTCGGCGGTCATGGCGACTTCAGACCCGAGCAGGACGCCTGACGCGATGATTGTCGGAATTGACATCAACATTGACAGTTTTGCGCCGTCTTCGCGTTTGTAGCCTAGCTGCCGCGCTGCGGTGATTGTGATTCCGGAACGCGATGTGCCGGGGATCAGCGAGATTGCCTGCCACAGGCCCATGGTGAAGGCATGGCGCATGGTCCATTGTTCGGCTTCGCGGTCGGTTTTGCCGGTTTGATCTGCCCAAAAGAGAACCAGCCCGAAGATCAACATCGTCCAGCCGATGACGGCCATCGATCGCAACATGTCATCAAGGCCCGACATTTTTAGGCCGAGGCCAAAGATAACCACGGGGATGGTTGCAATGATCAGGCCGAGGGCGAGAGACGCACCTTCGGTGTCGACCTTGCCGCGCAGCAGGCGGGTGAAGCCGAGAAGTGCGGCATGCACATCGGACCAGAAATACAGGACCACCGCGAACAGTGTGCCGACATGCACAGCCACGTCGATGACCTGCCCCTGATCGTCCATACCCGTAAGTTGTGGCAATAAAATAAGGTGCCCCGACGAGGAGACCGGAAGAAACTCGGTGAGTCCCTGAATGAGTGCCACGAGGAGGAGGGTGAGGAGGGGCATTTGGCTCTCGGTGATTCGTTTCAGCCTTTCTAAATCACTGGGAGTGTGGGGGAAGGGAGTATATAGGTCCGAAACGGACTTAAAATCTCGGTGGCTATTGACATTACCTTTCCTTAAAGGCCAGATATTCACCAAATAGGTAAACTATACTGACTTTTATTTGCGACGTGAGCAGATTAAAGAGGCGGTTCGAAGTTCGAATGGGAGTTGATGCTGTGGCGGGTCAAAAAATGCTGAAGTTTATCGATGTTGAGCGGGATATGCCGGAGAAACGTCCGCCAAATCTACGCAGAGAAGACTTCACAGAGATCTATGGAGAATACGCAACGGCCAAAGCCGCCGAGCAAGCATCGCGATGTTCGCAATGTGGCGTGCCCTATTGCCAGTCCCATTGCCCGTTGCACAACAACATCCCGGATTGGTTGCGAATGACGGCCGAAGGGCGGCTGGAAGAAGCCTATGAGTTGTCGCAAGCGACCAACACATTCCCCGAAATTTGCGGTCGTATCTGCCCGCAAGACCGGCTGTGCGAGGGTAATTGTGTGATCGAAACATCGGGGCATGGCACGGTCACGATAGGGTCGATCGAAAAATACATCACGGACACGGCGTTCGAGCAAGGATGGGTGAAGCCGATCCGCCCGCATACGGAACGGACCGAGAGTATTGGAATTATTGGAGCGGGCCCAGGAGGGCTGGCCGCTGCCGATATGCTGCGTCGGCAGGGTTTGCAGGTCACGGTTTATGACCGCTATGACCGCGGAGGCGGTTTGCTGACCTACGGAATCCCCGGTTTCAAGCTGGAAAAAGACATTGTCATGCAGCGCATGGCGCAGTTGGAAGACGGTGGCGTCGAGTTTGTTTTGAATTGCGATGTTGGTGATGATTTGAGTTTCGATGCCATTCGCGGCAAGCACGAAGCCGTTTTGATTGCCACCGGAGTTTACAAGACGAGAGCTCTGGAAGCACCCGGCGTCGGCGCAGACGGGAACGTGCGTGCGATTGATTATCTGACGGCGAGCAATCGCAAATCATTTGGTGATGACGTCGAAGAATTCGACAATGGTGAACTGAACGCTGTTGGAAAACGGGTCGTGGTGATTGGTGGGGGCGACACGGCGATGGACTGTGTACGCACGGCGATACGTCAGGGGGCGGATTCGGTGAAGTGCCTCTACCGGCGCGACAAGGCAAACATGCCGGGGTCCCAGCGCGAGGTTCAGAACGCAGAAGAAGAAGGTGTCGAGTTTGTCTGGCTGTCAGCGCCAAAGGGATTTGCCTCTGGTGATCGCGCGTCTGACGCGACGAGTGAAGCCGTCGAAGGTGTTATGGTGCAGAAAATGCGTCTGGGTGCGCCGGATGCAACGGGCCGCCAAATGCCTGAACTGATTGAGGGTAGCGATTATGTCGAGCCTGCCGACCTGGTGATTCAGGCGCTGGGCTTCAGCCCCGAGGACATCCCGACGTTGTGGGGCGTGCCGGAGTTGGAAGTGACCCGTTGGGGCACGATCAAGGCGGAATTCACCACGGGGCAAACCAGCCTTGAGGGAGTATTTGCCGCCGGTGATATTGTGCGCGGTGCGTCCTTGGTGGTTTGGGCGATCAAAGACGGGCGCGATGCCGCCGAAGCGATTTTGGAATACGTCAATCAAGGCGCCGCGGTGGCGGCGGAATAGCAGGCACAGCCTGTAGGTCAGACATGCTGACTTGGAGAACAACCAGATGATGAAGACATGTCTGACGATAGCCTTGCTTGCTGCGGCCCCGGCCGTGGCACAGGAGACGTTTGCCCTGCCTGCTGGCTGTGAGGCCTATGTTACCGTTCAAAAACGCGGCTGCGTCGTAACACATTTGTTCCGGTGCGAGGCGGACCCTGCGGATCATCAACGACGGGTCGATCTGGCCGAAGAGGGCATGACCTACATCGGGCGGATCGATGCGGAAACGCAGTGGATCGAGAGTTTCAGCCCCGGCACAGGCAGCACCAACCGGCTGGGACCGGAGGTGGCAGACGCTGCATCGTTTTCGCAGTTGACCCAAACGGGACGTGACACGTTTGAATTTGAAACAACATCCGACGTGTTTGGCGTGACGCGCTATGTCGGGTTCGACGAGTTGACGGGAAGCGACATCGAGATTGACGGTGTGACCCTGCTGGGCACCGCGTTTTCCGTGGTGGCCTATGGGGCGGATGGCGCAGAGAGCTGGCGTGTCGAGGGCAATGAATTCATCGTTCCCGAGTGGCGCAGTTTCATGTCCGGCATTCGCACAATTACATCGGACAGCGGCGTGAATGAGCGCAATAACACGCCCGTCGATTTTACCTTCCCGTGGGTGTCCGGTTTCTTGGCGGCTAAGCCGATTTATGACTGTTCCGTTGTGTTGAGCAGCTATGAGGTGCGCCAATGATGCGTCTTGCCGCAATCGCGATTTGTCTTGCCGCGCCTGCGGCTGCGCAGACGTTTCAATTGCCTGCTGGCTGTGAAGGTTTCTTGACCGTTCAGATGGCCAGTTGTTCTGTTTCGCATCACTTTACCTGCACTCAGGATGCAGCCGGAGAGCAACGACGCGCCGATTTGGATGAAGATGGTTTGTCCTATGTCGGGCGCACCAATGACGAGGCCGAGTGGGTTGAGAGTTTACATCTACGATCCGCGCATTCTGAGCAGTTGGGAGCATCGGTTGATCCGATGTCGATGAGCGAGTTGATCGCAAACGGAACGGATACTTGGGACTTTTCAACGACGAGCGCCGAGATTGGTGAAAGCCGCTATAAAGGCATGGACCGGTTGACCGGCGAGAGTGTTGTAATCGACGGGGTCACGTTACTGGGCACAGAAAACGAACTGACCGCGTTTGATGCGTTTGGCACCCGGTTGTGGAGCAGCTCGGGGCGCGAGTTTATCAACCCCGACTGGCGTATGTTTCTGAGTGGCGAAAGCAGCTACGTGACGTCTGATGATACGTTCGACAGTGATGACACGCCGGTCGAGTTCATCTTTCCGGGCGAGGCAGGCTATCTGTCAGTGAACCCGAAATATGGCTGTGGTGCGCAGATGTCGATGTTGGTGCTTGAATGATGTCGCCTGTCATTAATGAAGGCCACTGTTTGTGCGGTGAGGTCACGGTGAAGACGACGGAACCGTTGAGCGAAATTTCCGCGTGCCATTGCGAGATGTGCACGCGGTGGAGCGGGTCAATGCAGATGGGCATCGAGGTCGCCCAAGAAAATGTGGAGATCAACGGGCCAGTAAAGACGCACCGTTCGTCGCCAATCGGCGAGAGGGCTTGGTGTGATACTTGCGGGTCTGCGGTTTGGTTCAGGTACCCCGAGGGACCGGACGCTGGCTACTTCGAGCTGGCGCCGGGACTGTTTGACAATGCGGGCGGAGCCAGGCTGGTGCGGGTCGTTTATGCCGACAAACACCCGGACGGATATGAATTGGCGGGCGACTGTACCCGCGTAAGCAAACAAGAATACGAGGCGGAGTTTCCGCATCTCAGCGAAGGATCAAACCGATGACCAAATATGATGACGCTTGGGTGAAGGCAGAAGAAGCCAAGAGAGACTGGATGGCCGAGAATGGCCTCTATGCCCATGAGGATGAAAAAGCGAACTGCGGGGTCGGTCTGGTTGTGTCGATTGACGGCACGAAGTCGCGCGCTGTGGTGGAAAATGGCATTGCAGCGCTAAAGGCGATCTGGCACCGCGGTGCTGTAGATGCGGACGGTAAGACAGGTGACGGTGCGGGTATTCATGTGCAAATCCCGGCGCCGTTTTTCTATGATCAGGTTGCGCGCACCGGCCATAAGCCCCGCAAGGGCGAGCTGTTGGCCGTGGGTCAGGTTTTCTTGCCACGCACCAATTTTGGCGCGCAGGAAACATGCCGCACGATCGTGGAAACCGAAGTCTTGCGCATGGGGTATTACATTTACGGCTGGCGTCATGTTCCGGTGAACATCGAGTGTCTGGGCGAAAAGGCGAACGCGACGCGGCCCGAGATCGAGCAGATCCTGATTTCCAATTCCAAGGGTGTGGATGAGGAAACGTTCGAGCGTGAGTTGTATGTCATCCGCCGCCGGATAGAAAAGGCAGCGACTGCGGCGGGCGTGCGCGAGTTGTATCTGGCGTCTTTGTCATGTCGGTCGATCATTTACAAAGGTATGATGTTGGCCGAGCAGGTCGCCGATTTTTATCCCGACCTGTTGGACGAGCGGTTTGAATCGGCGTTCGCGATTTATCACCAGCGGTATTCGACAAATACGTTCCCCCAGTGGTGGTTGGCACAGCCATTCCGCATGTTGGCGCATAACGGTGAAATCAACACGCTGAAGGGCAACCTGAACTGGCTGAAGTCCCACGAAATCCGCATGGCGTCGGGTACGTTTGGTGACATGGCCGAGGATATCAAGCCGATCGTGGCAAGTGGTTCGTCGGATTCGGCGGCGTTGGATGCGGTGTTCGAGGTTCTGGTGCGGGCAGGGCGGTCTGCGCCGATGGCCAAGACGATGCTGGTGCCCGAAAGCTGGTCAAAGCAGGCGACGGAGCTGAAACAGCCGTGGCGTGATATGTATTCCTACTGCAATTCCGTGATGGAGCCGTGGGACGGCCCGGCGGCGTTGGCGATGACCGACGGGCGCTGGGTATGTGCGGGTCTGGATCGCAACGGGTTGCGCCCCATGCGCTACGTTGTGACGGGCGATCGGTTGCTGATCGCCGGGTCCGAGGCCGGAATGGTGCCGATCAACGAGGCCAATGTCGTCGAGAAAGGCGCACTGGGCCCCGGGCAAATGATTGGCGTGCACATGGGCAAAGGCGAGCTGTATCGGGACGAAGAACTGAAGGATAAAATGGCGGCCGCGCTGCCGTTTGGCGATTGGGTCGGCAAGATCAACGAGCTGGATGATGATTTGGGCGCCGTGACAGAGGCTCCGCTTTATTCGGGCGCCGAGTTGCGCAAACGCCAGATCGCGGCGGGATTTTCGATTGAAGAGTTGGAAAACATCCTCGCGCCGATGGCCGAGGACGGCAAGGAGGCGCTCGCGTCGATGGGGGATGACACGCCGTCTGCAGTGTTGAGCGAGAAGTATCGCCCGTTGAGCCATTTCTTCCGGCAGAATTTCAGTCAGGTCACGAACCCGCCGATTGATTCACTGCGGGAGTTCCGCGTGATGAGTTTGAAGACGCGGTTCGGGAACCTCAAGAACGTGTTGGACGAGGATTCCAGCCAGACCGAAATTTTGGTGCTGGACAGCCCGTTCGTCGGCAATGCCCAGTGGGATGCTTTGCAGGCCTGTTTCAATGCGCCGTGTGTCGAGATTGATTGCACCTATCCGGCAGATGCCGGCCCGGATGCTTTGCGTCAGGGATTGGAGCGTATTCGTGCGGAAGCGGAAGATGCCGTGCGATCCGGGGCCGGGCATTTGACGTTGACGGACCAGCACCAGAATGAGGGCCGCGTGCCCATGCCGATGATCCTGGCGACGTCTGCGGTGCATTCGTGGATGACCAAAAAGGGTCTGCGCACCTTCACGTCGATCAATGTGCGGTCTGCTGAGTGTATTGACCCGCATTATTTTGCGGTGCTGATCGGCTGTGGTGCGACGGTGGTGAACGCCTATCTGGCCGAGGATTCCCTTGATGACCGGATTGAACGGGGGCTGCTGGACTGCACGCTGACCGAGGCCGTTGCGCGCTATCGCAATGCAATCGACCAAGGCCTGCTGAAGATCATGGCGAAGATGGGGATTTCGGTGATTTCCAGCTATCGCGGCGGTTTGAATTTTGAAGCCGTGGGGCTGAGCCGTGCCATGGTCGCCGAGTATTTCCCCGGTATGCAAAGCCGGATTTCGGGCATTGGTGTGTCCGGTATCCAGCGAAAGGTTGAAAAGGTGCACAAGGCCGGTTGGCTGGGCGGCACGGATGTATTGCCGATTGGCGGGTTTTACAAAGCGCGTCGGTCCGGTGAGAAACATGCATGGGAAGCGCAGACGATGCACCTGCTGCAGCAGGCCTGTAACCGCGCGTCCTATGAGCTCTGGAAGCAGTATTCGGCTGCGATGCAGGCCAACCCACCGATCCACCTGCGTGATCTGTTGGCCGTCAAACCGATGGGCAAGAAGATCCCGATTGAAGAGGTGGAAAGCATCACCAGTATCCGCAAACGGTTTGTGACGCCGGGTATGTCGCTGGGCGCGCTGTCGCCCGAGGCGCACAAGACGCTGAATGTGGCGATGAACCGGATCGGAGCAAAGTCTGACAGCGGCGAGGGTGGTGAAGATCCGGCGCACTTCGTGCCGGAACCAAATGGTGACAACCCAAGTGCAAAGATCAAACAGGTGGCGTCAGGGCGTTTCGGCGTCACTGCGGAATACCTGAACCAATGCGAGGAGCTTGAGATCAAGGTCGCGCAGGGGGCCAAGCCCGGTGAAGGCGGTCAGTTGCCCGGTATGAAAGTAACCGAGCTGATCGCGCGGCTGCGCCATTCGACGCCCGGTGTGATGCTGATTTCACCGCCACCGCACCACGATATCTATTCGATCGAGGATTTGGCGCAGCTGATCTATGACCTGAAGCAGATCAACCCGCGTTGTAAGGTGACGGTCAAACTGGTTGCGTCCAGTGGTGTCGGCACGATTGCGGCGGGTGTCGCCAAAGCCAAGGCTGATGTGATCTTGATTTCGGGACACAACGGCGGGACCGGTGCGTCGCCTGCGACGTCAATCAAATACGCTGGCCTGCCGTGGGAAATGGGCCTGACCGAGGCGCATCAGGTGTTGGCGATGAACAACCTGCGCGACCGTGTGACATTGCGCACGGACGGCGGCCTGCGCACAGGGCGCGACATTGTCATGGCCGCGATGCTGGGGGCCGAGGAATACGGCATCGGCACTGCCGCGCTGATCGCGATGGGGTGCATCATGGTGCGCCAGTGCCAGTCCAATACATGCCCTGTCGGGGTCTGCACACAAGATGACGCCCTGCGTGACAAGTTCACAGGGACTGCCGATAAGGTTGTGAACCTGATCACGTTCTATGCCACCGAAGTGCGCGAGATTTTGGCGGAAATCGGGGCGCGGTCATTGGATGAGGTGATCGGGCGGGCTGATCTGTTGGATCAGGTATCGCGTGGGTCGGCGCATCTGGATGATCTGGACCTGAACCCGATGCTGATCACCGTCGATGGCGCGAAAGAGATCGTTTACGACCGCAACAAGCCGCGCAATGCGGTGCCTGACACGCTGGATGCGCAGATCGTCAAAGACGCGGCACGGTTCCTGAACGACGGCGAGAAGATGCAGTTGGAATATGCGGTGCAGAACACGTTACGCACGATCGGCACCCGCACCAGCAGCCATATTGTACAGAATTTCGGGATGCGCAATTCTTTGCAACCCGACCATTTGACCGTGAAGTTGAAAGGTTCTGCGGGGCAATCTCTTGGGGCGTTCGCGGCCCCTGGATTGAAGCTGGAAGTGTCCGGCGATGCCAATGACTACGTTGGTAAGGGGCTGTCCGGGGGCACGATTGTTGTGCGCCCGCCTATGAATTCGCCGCTTGTTGCGTCTGAGAATACGATCATCGGCAACACGGTGCTCTATGGGGCGACGGACGGTTATTTGTTTGCCGCCGGTCGCGCGGGTGAACGGTTTGCTGTGCGAAATTCCGGCGCGAAGGTCGTGATTGAAGGCTGCGGGTCCAACGGGTGTGAATATACTACCGGCGGCGTTGCGGTGATCCTCGGGGAGATCGGTGCGAACTTCGGGGCGGGTATGACGGGCGGTATGGCGTATTTGTATGATCCACATCGTGTTTCTGCGCCGCTGATCAATATGGAAACGCTGGTGACGTATGGCGTGACTGTGGATCACTGGGAAAACCAGTTGAAGGGCCTGATCGAGCGGCATCTGGCCGAGACCGGAAGCCGCAAGGCGGCTGACATCTTGCAGCACTGGGACCTTGAGCGGGAGCATTTCGTGCAGATTTGCCCGAAGGAGATGTTGGTGCACTTGCCAGCGCCCTTGAGCATCGAGCCACAAGCCATGCCCGCTGAATAGGGCATGGTTTCGCCATGATTGGCGATGTCGTAGTGAGGCTGTTTCTATGTGGGCAACAATCGTTTCTGGCGTGGAAACAGTCTTAATACCTATGAAAATAAGGCTTTCGTGCAAAGAGCCAAGACTGAACCCTGCGCCAACTTTGCCCCAATTTACCTTAGGGTAACCTTAATTGTTCCCGAAATTGGGCCAATTCACCTGCCAATTTATGATTGTTCGTAATTTTGCAGGTGCAGTATGCCCACGAGTTATACAGACCAGTTTTTTACCTTTGATCCCGCCAATCCACCGGCGGGCGGCTCATCGGTGTCTTATGTTACCCACAACATGATCGACCAGAACGACGATGGTGATCTGGATCGGTTCAATAACGACAGCGTGAACGGAAGCGACATTCAAAGTGCCTACCCCGGTGATACGGTCACGATCAACGTGCCGGGCACGGGCAATGTGACCTATACGGGGACGACGTTCTATCTGGCGAATGGTGACCGCGTTTTCACGCCAACGGACGGTCAGGTGCTCGAGAACGGAACCTTTGTCACTTCAACCTGGGTTTCTGGACAAGGCCCGCTCGATGTGGGTGATCTGGGTCCGCCGTGTTTTTCCGCTGGAACGCTGATCGAGACCGAGCGTGGTTTGACGCCGGTTGAAGAAATTGCAGTGGGTGATCTGGTGCGGACGTTGGATCATGGATTGCAGCCGGTGCGCTGGCGTGGGTCGCGGGGTATCGCTGCGTTGGATAAACATGCGCCGATCCGGTTTGCGCCGGGCGCGATTGGGAATACACGCGAGCTTGTGGTTTCTCCGCAGCACAAGATTCTGGTTTCTGGCTGGCGTGCCGAGTTGTTTTTCGGCGAGGATGAGGTGCTGGTTGCGGCGACGCATTTGGTGAACCACGACACGATTCACCGCGCGCCGCGCCGATACATGGACTACCACCACCTGATGTTTGACCAGCACGAGGTCTTGTTGGCCGAAGGTGTGCCGACCGAGAGTTTCTACCCGGGGGAATACATTTTGCAGGACGATGACTTGCGAGACGAAATTTCGGTGTTGTTTCCTGAAATGATCGGTCAGGCGGCGTCGGATTGGCGCATGGCGCGGACTGTCGTGAATCGCATGGAAGCGCAGATGCTTTGTGGTGACACTTCGCGCGCCGCGTGAGCGGAATGCTTGACCGCGGGGCCCTACGCTGCTGAATGGCGGGTATGGCCCGCAAGACCCGCAAGACATCCAAGACCAAGGTTCGCCTGCGTGACAGGCCGCGCTTGTTTGTGCGGCGTGTGGTCAAGTATGTGGTCCGGGGCGTCTTAATCATGATTGCATTGGCAGCTTTGGTGACGGTGGCGTTCACAGTTCTTAACCCGCCGACGACCCCTTATATGGTTTCCGAAAGCCGTCGTGTTGGAGGAGTGAACCAAACTTGGGTCGCCATGGAGGATATTGCACCGGTGATGGCGCGGTCCGCTGTCGCCGCGGAGGATGCAAATTTCTGCCTGCATTGGGGGCTGGACGTGAATGCGATTCAAGCCGCGTTGGAAGACGGCGGTAATCGGGGCGGGTCCACGATTTCGCAGCAGGTCGTCAAAAATGTCTATCTGTGGCAAGGGCGGTCGTGGTTTCGCAAATCTCTTGAGGCGTTGATGACGCCGATGGTCGAAGTGGTGTGGAGCAAGCGGCGCATCCTTGAGGTCTATCTGAACGTGGCCGAGTTTGATGAGGGCGTGTTTGGCGTTGAAGCCGCCGCTGTGCATTATTTCGGGGTGCGGGCGCGGGATCTGTCGCCGGTGCAGGCCGCGCGGTTGGCGGCGATCCTGCCCAGCCCCAAGACGCGATCTGCATCCCAGCCGTCTTCTTATGTGCGCCGCCGTGCCGCGAGTATTCTTGACGGAGCGGCAACAATCGGCGCGGATGGGCGCGCGGATTGTTTTGAATAGCCCTGTGGGATTGTAACAGCCCGCGCCATCGGGCATTGAAGGATGAGTTTTTAACTGGGGCCAATGATGAACCGACTTTACCATTATCCATTGTCACCGTTTTCACGCAAAGTGCGGCTGTCACTGGCCGAAAAACGGATCGAGGTTGAACTGGTGGAAGAGCGGTTCTGGGAGCAGGGCGCCGATTTCCTGCGCCGCAACCCGGCAGGCAAGGTGCCCGTGCTGAAAATGGGCAACCGCGTATTGGCCGACAGCACCGCAATTTGTGAATACCTTGAGGAAACGCACCCGACCCCATCGTTGATGCCAACGGGTCCCGACAGCCGGTATGAAGTGCGCCGTTTGGTGGCATGGTTTGATGACAAGTTCAATGCTGAAGTGACAAGCAAACTGATGGGCGAGCGGGTGTTTCGCAAGGTCATGGGCACGGGATATCCCGACAGTGCCAACGTGAAAGCCGGATCCAAGGCGATAAAATATCACCTCGATTATATGCACTGGTTGTTGGACAAACGCCGTTGGTTGGCGGGAAATGATCTGAGTTTGGCGGATTTTGCGGCGGCTGCGCATTTGTCCTGTTTGGATTATGTATCGGACGTTGATTGGAACCGCAGTGAGATTGTGAAGGACTGGTATGCGAAGATAAAGTCGCGACCTGCGTTCCGGTCGATCCTTGCGGATCAGATATCAGGGTTTCCGCAGCCCGCGCATTATGCTGATCTGGATTTTTGATTTAAAGAAGCAGGGAGCACCCGTTGTCTGATGCATTAAAGGACCGATTGCGGACCAAAGCGTTGGAGGAAGGGTTTGCCGGTTTTGGTGTATGCAGGCCCGACGCGGTGCCTGCGTTACCCGAGCGTTTACAGACATTTGTGGATGAGGGGCGCCATGGCCAAATGGCGTGGATGGCGGAGCGGATGGCGTGGCGCGCTGATCCGGCCGCGTTGTGGCCCGAGGCGCGGTCTGTCGTGATGTTGGCAGAACCGTATACGCCAGAGCATGATCCGCTCGCGGTTTTGGAGCAGCTCGATGCGGCAGCAATTTCGGTTTATGCGCAAAACCGCGATTATCATGACATCGTGAAAAAGCGGCTGAAGCGGGTCGGGCGGTGGCTGGTCGATGACGCGGATTGCGAGATCAAGGTGTTTGTCGACACCGCGCCGGTGATGGAAAAGCCGCTGGCGCAGGCGGCCGGGCTGGGATGGCAAGGCAAACATACCAATTTGTTGAGCCGTGAATTGGGGAGCTGGTTTTTCCTTGGTGCAATTTTTACGACGGCAGAGTTGGAGCCGGATGGAGCGGGGGTCGAGAATTGCGGAACCTGCACCGCGTGTCTCGATATTTGCCCGACGAATGCGTTTCCGGCGCCGTTCCAGCTCGATGCGCGGCGGTGTATTTCGTATCTGACGATTGAGCATAAGGGGCCCGTGCCAGAGGAGTTGCGCGCGCTGATGGGCAACCGGATTTACGGCTGCGATGATTGTCTGGCTGTGTGTCCATGGAACAAGTTTGCGGCTGATGCGCGCGATATTCGATATGCTGCGCGGCCCGAGTTGGTGGCCCCACCGCTTTGTGAGCTTGCCGTGCTGGACGACGCTGCGTTTCGCGCCATGTTTTCAGGCAGTCCAGTCAAGCGGATAGGACGGGACCGGTTCGTGCGCAATGTCCTGTATGCGATAGGCAATTCTGGCGACGCCACGTTGCGCGATGTGGCGGCTGCATTGGTGAATGACCCTGCGCCCGAGGTTGAAGATGCCGCGAAGTGGGCTGTGGCGCGTTTATAAGGAGAAAGTGCGATGTGGCGGTTTTTGATCTGTCTGGTTCCAGATCTGGCGATGGCGCAAGTTGAACAGGGGCCTGCCAATGCCGGTTTCTCGCCTGCCTTCACAGGGCAAACGCGCGCGGTTGAATTGCCTGCGACCGACATCGAGGTCAGCGTGTTTGCCAGTGGTCTGGATTTCCCGTGGGGAATTGCTGCGCTGCCTGACGGCCGGTTCCTGGTAAGCGAGCGTGGTGGCACGATGCAGATCCTAAGCGATGGAGCCTTGAGCGAGGTCTCTGGAGTGCCCGACGTTGCAGCGGTCCGGCAGGGTGGTTTGCTCGACGTGGCGGTGTCGCGCAATTTTGCGCGTGACGGGATTGTGTATTGGACCTATTCCAAGCCGGTGCCAGGTGGCAGCGCATTAGCTGCTGCACGCGGTGTGCTGGTGGACGGCGCGCTGACAAAGGTGGCGGATATTTTCATACAGACGCCGGCGCGCGATAGCGGGGTTCATTTTGGCAGCCGTATCGTGGTGGGTGATACTGGCATCTGGATCACGTCGGGGGACCGCGGAACACCGGAGTTGGCGCAAGGTGACAATACGATCGGCAAGGTGATCTGGGTCGATGGAAACGGGCCACAAGTCTGGTCAACCGGACATCGCAACATTCAGGGCGCTGTCTTGCGGAACGGAGAATTGTGGACGGTTGAGCATGGACCGCGGGGTGGAGACGAGCTTAACCAGCCACAACAGGGGCTGAACTATGGCTGGCCGGTCGTGTCTTACGGGATCAATTATAGCGGGTCGGATGTGGGAAGTGGAATTGCCGTCGCCGACGGATTTGCGCCGCCGGTTTATTATTGGGATCCGGTGATCGCGCCCGGCGGCATGGCGGCTTATCCGAACGACGCGGATTTTGCACCGTGGCGGGGGGACATGTTTGTGTCATCGTTGAACCCTGGGGGTGTGATGCGGCTGAAGATCGAAGGCGGGCGCGTTGTGGGCGAAGAACGGTTGTTGGCGGATGTGGGCCGTGTGCGCGATGTCGCGCTGTTGCCAAACGGCGATTTGCTGGTTCTTCTGGATGCGCCGGGTGCAAATATTTTGCGGGTTTCCCCGAAGCAGTAGATATCTGGCGGCCCGACCTTTTCGCGCGTAGACAGTTGATATGACGACACCCACCCAGCCCAACGTCACGCGCGGCATCTTCCTGATGCTGTCCGCCATTACCGTTTTCACGGTGATGTCGGCCTTTATCAAGGCGGCAGACCGTGTGCCTGCGGGCGAGGCGATGTTTTTTCGTTCGGTCATGGCGATGCCGATCATTCTGGCCTGGCTGGTGACGCACGGGGGTATCGTGCAGGGGATACGCACGTCCTCCGTGCGCAATCATGCGGTGCGCGGCATTGTCGGGTCGTGCGCGATGGGCTTGGGGTTTGCCGGGCTGAAATACTTGCCTTTGCCGGAAGTCACGGCGATCCGGTTTGTGTCACCCATTCTGATGGTTGTTCTAGCGGCTTTAATCTTGGGGGAACGGTTCAGGTTCGTTCGGATCGCGGCGGTGGCGTTGGGATTTGTCGGAGTGGTGATTATCGTGGCACCACGGCTGAGCGTGGGGCTTGGCACGGATGAGGCGCTGGGCGTCGGGCTTGTCCTTGGCTCCGCGTGTTTGGCCGCTTTGGCGCAGGTGTTCGTGAAGGGCATGGCGGGAAGCGAAAGCACGACGGCAATTGTGTTCTGGTTTTCAGCGACCGCGACCCTGTTGTCATTGCTGACGATCCCGTTCGGCTGGGTATGGCCGACGGGGTATGAGTTGGCGTTGCTGGTCGGCGCCGGCATCATCGGCGGGTTGGGCCAGATATTACTGACGGCGAGCTATCGGTTCGCGGAGGCGGGTGTGCTGGCCCCGTTTACCTATGTCTCGATGTTGTGGTCCGTGCTGATTGGTTACATCTGGTTTCAGGAAGTGCCGACGGTTGGAATGCTGATCGGCGCGTGTTTTGTAATCGCTGCGGGGGTGATTATTGTGCTGCGTGAACGGGCACTAGGGATGGATGCGACCGCGCGCAGAAAGGTCAAAGCGAAGGGGTTGCAGTAGAGTCGCGTGAAATCTTCATCCAAGTGTGTTATGATAAGTTTCACACGATGGGAGGAGCTGCCATGACCCGCCATATTACAGACCACCCCAAACCCGAGATCGAGCGCAGTCGCGCCGGTGATTTCATGCGATTGCGCCGCAAGCGTGGCACCGCATTCGGCAAGGTGAAGTTGATAGACCATCCGCGCCCCGCAGGGCACGGACGGCTGAACCAGTTTCTTTTGATTGCACGGGGGCGCAGGATTTAGGCGCGCACCAGTGCTTCGTAGTCTGTGACCATGTCTTTTGCCAATTGGCCGACTTCGAAGGTGTAGTCGCCGATTTGACCGACGGGGGTGACCTCGGCTGCGGTGCCGGTGAGCCAGCATTGCTCGAAAGATTCGAGTTCTTCGGGCATGATGTGGCGTTCGTTAACTTTGATGCCTTTTTCG
>CBFHGD010000006.1:0-34400 GCA_965655275.1 Octadecabacter sp.
GCCAGACCGTTGCCATTGTCGGGTCGTCCGGATCGGGGAAATCCACCATCGGGCGGTTGTTGTTCCGGTTCTATGATGTAAGCGACGGCGCCATTCGCATCGACGGGCAGGACATCCGTGATGTCACGCAAGAAAGCCTGCACGCCCAGATCGGCGTGGTGCCGCAGGACACGGTGCTGTTCAATGACACCATTCGTTACAACATCGCCTACGGGCGTGACGGGGCGAGCTTTGACGAAATCAAGGAAGCCGCGCGCGCCGCCAAGATCGACACCTTCATCGAAAGCCTGCCAGAGGGCTACGAGACAACCGTGGGCGAACGCGGCCTAAAGCTGTCTGGCGGTGAAAAGCAACGCGTCGGCATCGCGCGCACATTGCTTAAAGACCCGCCGATCCTGATTTTGGACGAGGCGACAAGCGCGCTGGACACCGAGACGGAAATGGGAATTCAAAGCGAACTCAAGGCGATGGTACAGGGGCGCACGGTTTTGACCATTGCGCACCGCCTGTCCACGATTGCGGATGCAGACCGTATTGTGGTGCTGGAGAACGGCGTGATCGTCGAGCAAGGCACCCATGATGCGTTGCTCGACAAGGCCGGGCGTTACGCGCAGCTGTGGCATCGCCAGCAGCAGGATCAGGCGGCGGCTTAACCGGCTCCTGACACAGGGCGCGTGGCTACTCTGCGGCCTTAAGCGATGCGTTCACCGGTTCTGTCGCGGCGTCCGGGTCGTCCCAAATGATCTCGGGTGCTTTGACGCGCTTTGCTTCGCGGTTGAGCGCCCAGTCCTGCGCGGCGCGGCTTGATGCGCCCATAGACATTTTGGACAGCAGCTGCGCGCCCCAGCGCGCATAGGTCGTGATCCAGACCCGCAGCGCCAACATAGATGGCGTGAACACCAGCGTCAGCACCGTCGCGATGCCAAGGCCGAAGACTACGGCTGTGGCCAGCTGCTTCCACCACAGCGACGTCGGGCTGTCGATGGAATAGCCACCACCGATAAAATCAAGCGACAGGCCGAACATCATCGGCGCAAGGCCCGCCATTGTAGTGATGGTGGTCAACAGCACAGGGCGAATACGGTCTTCCGCGGTGCGGGTGATCGCCTCGGTGCGCGGCATGTATTTTTCGTATTCCTGATAGGTGTCGATCAGCACGATGTTGTTGTTCACCACGATGCCCGCCAGCGCCACGATGCCTGTGCCTGTCATGATGATCGAGAACGCCTGATCCATCACCAACATGCCAACCAGCACGCCGGTGGTGGACAGAACCACCGCCAGCAGCACCAGCACAGAGTTGTAGACCGAGTTGAACTGCGCCAGCAGGATGATGAACATCAAACCCAACGCACCGGCAAAGGCCTGCGCGAGGAACGCGCCGGATTCAGCCTGATCTTCCTGATCGCCGGTCCATTCGTAACTGACAGAGGCGGGAAGCGGGTTGGTGTCCAGCCATTCGGTCAGCACCTCGATGCGTTCGTTGCCATTGACCGCAACGCGGCGCGTATCGCCGTTTGTTGCCGCGTCCTGAATCTCTGCAACGGATGCAGCGTCCCCAAGTTGAACCAAGGCAAACACCACGCCATCAGTCGTCTCGACGGTCTGGCTGGCGATCGGGGCCGCATCGTCTTCGGTAACTTCACGGAAAATACCCAAAGAGGTCGGCGCATCTTCGGGGCCGGTAACAAATCGGGTCAAGCCCGTTTCGACATCCGCTTTCACGTCAAAATAGCGCGCTTGGTCGATCCGGTCGATCTGCGCCAGCTCGGGCACTGGCGTGCGGGTGATGAAGTTTGACAGCGGCACAAGGCCGGAATCGGTGCGCACGCGCAGGGAATCGAGGGTCGCTAGAACGCGGTCTGCTGCGGGCAGGCGCACGCGGATTTCGATTTCTTCATCGGAGGTGTCGACGCGCATCGTATCCAGAAGGATGCCGCGGGTGACCAGCTGCACCATGCCGCCGACCGTCGCGACGTTCGCACCGTAACGGCCCGCTTTTTCGACATCTACGTCGATCTGCCAGTCAATACCGGGCAGGGGGCGGCTGTCTTCGATCAGGGTCAGACCGGTGGTGGAGTCAAACCGAGCGCGCGCGATGCCGGCGGCCGCGCGCAGATCGTCCCAATCGTCACCGGACAGACGCAAATGCACCGGCTTGGACGCCCCTGGACCTTGTGCAAGGTTCAGGATTTCGGTGCGGATGCCCGGGATCGTATCAAGGGCCGCTTGCAGGCGTGCCACGACCAGATCACCGTCCAGCAGGGCAAGGTCCATGTCGTTCTGACGCGCAAAAGCGGGGCGTTCGTTCCATGGGATCAGTTCAATCTGCAACTGGCCGATGGCGTCTTTCGGCCCGCCAGCGCCTGCGGTGTTCTGATTCAATCCACCCGCGCCGGCGAAGGCGAAGATCGACTGGATTCCGGGCTCTTGCAAGGCAATCGCCTCGGCCTGTGCGACAAGGTCATCCTTTTCGGAAATGGACAGATTGCCGCGCGCTTGCACGTAGACAATGGCCTGTTCGGGCTCGCTTTCCACGAAAAACTCGACGCCGTTGTTGTTGGCGCCAAAATAGGTGAACACCGACATCACCAGAAAGATGATGCCCGCAATGGACACGATCGGCATGATCGGATTGCCGGCAATAAAGTGGATGACGCGGCCGAAGATGCTGCGCCGGTAGCCTGCTTTGATGTTGCGTGCGGGGCGTTCAATACGCGCCGCACCTACGGTGATGGACACAGCCACCGCACCCAACAGGAACAGGATCATCCCCGGCAGCGAGGCAAAGAAGCTGCCATCAACCCGCGCGCCCGTCAGATAGCCGGGGTTCAGGGTCATCATCGCGCCGATGAAAACGATCATGATCGAGGGCGCGACCAATGCGACATTGACCAGCCATGGCAAACGCGACTTGAGAAAATCGGAGGCATTGGCAAATGCGCGGCTCATCCGGCCTGTGACGCCGCCAACGACGGGCAAATAGATCAGCGCGACAATCAGCGATGCGGACAGCACAAAGATGATCGTAACAGGCAGCATCCCCATGAATTGTCCGGGCACACCGGGCCAGAACAGCATTGGCAGGAAGGCACACAACGTCGTCGCGGTCGAAGACA
The DNA here is from genome assembly GCA_965655275.1 of Octadecabacter sp. Classification (GTDB taxonomy): domain Bacteria; phylum Pseudomonadota; class Alphaproteobacteria; order Rhodobacterales; family Rhodobacteraceae; genus Octadecabacter. The sequence continues at coordinate 3,120 of CBFHGD010000006.1, forward strand.
CGATGGGCCAGAACATGCGTTTGGCCGCGTCGGTATAGGCCTCCATGGGGCCTGCGCCTTCTTGCATGCGTTTGTCGGCGTATTCGACCACCACGATGGCCCCGTCGACCAACATGCCGACAGCCAAAATGAGGCCGAACATTACGATGTTTGAAATCGTCACGCCCATGACCGCAAGGAACGCAAAACACAACAGGAACGACGTCGGGATCGCAAAGCCGACCAACAGGGCGGGGCGGGTGCCGAGCGAGGCAAGCACCACAATCATCACCAAGGCAATGGCGGTCAGAACGGAGCCTTCAAGCTGGCGCACCATGGAATCGACGTTGCGGGACTGGTCGTTTGACACGCCCACCTGCACGGCGTCTTTCAGGTCTTGCGGCCACGCGCCGATTTCGGCGTCGATCACATTGCGCACTTCTGCTGCGGTATCGATCAGGTTGAAGCCACGGCGTTTGACCACTTGAAGCGCCACGGTGGTGGTGCCGTTGAAGCGGGCGGTGCTGGCGCGGTCTTCGAATGTCAGGCGGATTTCCGCGAGGTCCCCGAGTGTGATAACGCGGTCCCCGTTGATCTTGACGGGCAGGCTGTAGATGTCGCGTGGCTCATCGAAGGACGACGGGATCTTCACGGCGAAGGAGCCTTGTTCCGTTTCGACCTCACCCGCTGCAATCAGCAGGTTGTTTTGCGTGACGACGTTGATCAGCTCCCCGGCTGTCACGTTGTAGGCTTCCAGCTTCAACGGGTCGATGATGACCTCGATCATTTCGTCGCGCTGGCCTGTCAGGGCGGCTTCCAACACGCCGTCGATGCTTTCGACGGTTTCTTGCAGGTCCTGGGCGACCTGGATCAACGTGCGTTCGGGCACATTGCCCGTCAGGTTGACGATAATGATCGGAAATTCGGAGAAGTTGATTTCATTGACCGAATAATTGTCCGCGCCGGTCGGAAATTTGGATTCCACGCGGGTCATGGCGTCGCGAATATCGGCCATAGTTTCGGTCTTGTTCCAGCCAAAATCGAATTCGAGCGCAACTCCAGCGTAGCCTTCCGCAGCTGTCGCGGTCATGGTCTTAAGCCCGTCGAGGTCCTGCAATTCGGACTCCATGGGTTTGACCAGCAGTGTTTCGGAATCTTCTGCCGAAATGCCGGGGAAGGGGACAGACACGAAGATGACCGGAATTTCGATGTCCGGCTCGCCTTCTTTGGGCAGGCCGAAATAGGCCATACCGCCCGCCACAAGTGACAGGGCGATAAAGGCGATGACCATCCGCGCGCGCGCGGCGGCAACGTCGATGATGCCGATCATCCTTCTGCCTCCTCAAAGGTGGCAATGACGGGCACACCGTCAGATACATATTCCTGCCCGACCACGATCACATCAACGCTGTCAGGCAAACCGCCGACCCAGATGCCGTCGATGGTATCGCGCAACACAGTAACAGGCAGGAAGCGCGCGATGTCGCTGTCACCCTCGTTGGCGCCGTCAACAACCACACGCACACCGATGGTCCCCTCGTTGTCCAATGTCAGGGACGATGCGGGCAGCAGGTGCGCCATGGTGCCGTCGGACGCGACGATGATCTCGGCGGTTTGCCCGTCACCGATATGTTGATCGGCGTTTGGCACACGCACTTCGACGCGGAAGGTGCGGGTTTGCTCGTCTGCGGAGCGCGCCAGGAATGTCACCTGACCCGTGACCTGCTCGCCCGTGGCAAGGCGCGCGCCCGCCATGGCACCGACGTTTACTTTCGCGACGTCCGCTTCGGGCACAAAACCGACCAGCTTGATGGGATCAAGCTGGATAATCGTGGCGCAGGGCGCGCCGGGCTGCATCAAGGTGCCGAGTTCGGCGGTATCGCTTTCCAGCAGGCCGGAAAACGGCGCAGTGATGTTCAGGCGCTGCATTTCACGCTCGGCCGCGGCCACGCCAGCCTGCGCGCCTTCAATGCCGGCCTGAGCGGAGGTGACCTGACTGGATGCGCGTTGAACGCCTGCGTTTGCGGCCTCCAGCGCGGCTTCGGCGCTGATCAGGCGGGTTTCCGAGGCAAAGCCGTCCTCGCTCAACTGGCGGGCGGCGTTGACGTTGATTTCAGCCTCGCGGACGCGGGCCTGTGCTTCGACGACTGCGGCTTGGGCTTCGGGAACGCGGCCTCGGGCCTCGGTGAGGCGGGCGCGCGCTTCGGCCAGTTGGGACGCGCGGGTTCCGGGATCAAGCTGGCACAACAGATCGCCCAACTGAACGGTCGTGCCTTTGCGGATCGGTTCGGAAATCACCTGACCGGATGTTTCGGAGGCAACAGTCACCTGACGCGCCGCTTCCGTGCGACCCCGCAAGACAACCGCGCTTTCCAGTGTCACGGCCTGCGATGTCATGGCGACAATGCTTACGGGGTTCAGGGTTTCGACGTCATCTGTCGTTTCGGCGGCCCCGGGGTCGACCTGTGCAAAGGCCAGCAGCGCCTCGCGTTCAAACACCATCGCATACAGGGTGAGCGAAACGATGATCGCGGTCAGGATGGGCATAAAACGCATAGGGTAACTTTCTCAAGGTGGGCCGGATTACCGAGGGCTGACACCTCGGGACCGGTGATTTCGAAGATCACAGTTCATATGCAATAAATACGCTAAACTGACCAGTTCAGATTAAAGAAAAAACGACTCTGTCGCAACGCTGACATGTTAATAGTTGTTACTTTGGCAAATGTCCAATCCGGTGGTGCTGGTGCAGGCGGGTCTTGTCCCGCCTAGGCGCTTCGCGATAAGAGGGGCGTGAAACCGCGCGAGGGCCCCATGAGCAATTCCGAAACCTTCATAGACGAGGTCACCGAAGAAGTCCGCAAAGACAAGCTTTTCGGTTACATGCGCAAGTATGGCTGGATCGCTGTTCTGGTGGTTCTGCTGCTCGTCGGGGGCACTGCGTTCAGTGAATATCGCAAAGCGCAGGCCGAGGCAGAGGCAGAAGCCATGGGCGATGCGATCCTTGCCGCGCTTGAGATTGATGATGACGCGCAGCGCGCCGCCGCCTTGCAAGCCTTGCAAGGCGATGGTCCGTCAGGCGCAATCACGCGGCTTTTGGGTGCGGCTGATCTGGTTGAAATGGGCGATGTGGAAGGGGCGGCTTTGGCGCTTGACGCGGTTGCGCTGGATGACAGTGCGGCGCAGGTCTACCGCGACCTTGCCGCGTTGAAATCCGTGATGGCGCAGGCTGAAACGATGTCGGTCGAAGACCGCCGCGCGGCGCTGTCAGGCCTGGCCGTTGCGGGTGCGCCGTTCCGTCTGATCGCACAGGAACAGCTGGCCTATATCAGCGTTGAAACGGGCGACGTTGAAACGGCGCTGACACAGTTTTCAGCGATTGTTCAGGACGCCGAAGTCACGCAGGGCTTGCGTGAGAGGGCATTCAGCATGATTGTGGCCTTGGGTGGTGACATCGAAGGGCTGATCAATGCGGTCAACACGACGCCGCAAACCGACCAATAAGTCCGCAAACAGGGCACAGAAGGCAGGCACAACAATGACCTATACAGGAAAACCAGGCCGGCCCTTGCTTTGGGCGTTTGCGCTGACAGGCATGCTTGCGGCCTGTAGCGAACGGGATGTGATCCTGCCGGGGGAGCGGATTGACTATCGCGGCGGCGACGATGCGGCGGCGGAGTTCGAGAACGAAGCGCGCCCCATTTCGCTTGGGTCCAGCGTGGCAAATGCCGATTGGACGCACCGCAACGGTGGCCCGACCCACCAGATCGCCCAGCCCGCATTGAATACTGCGCTGACGCAAGTGTTTGCCGCGCCCATCGGGGCAGGTGACAGCCGCCGTTTGCGTATCACCGCCGACCCCGTTGTGTCCGCAGGGCGCGTGTTTACCCTTGATGCACAAAGTCAGGTTGTTGCCACATCGACAGGTGGTGCCCGCCTTTGGAGTCAAAGCGTTATTCCGGCCACAGACAATCCGCGCGATGCGTCTGGCGGGGGGCTTGCGGTTGCCGGTGATGTGCTGGTGGCGACCACCGGATTTGGCGAAGTCGTGGCACTGGACGCCGCGACAGGCGGCGAGATCTGGCGTCAGGATCTTGATGCGCCCGGAACATCGGCACCGACGGTTGTGGGCGACCTTGTTTATGTTGTCGCGCGTGACGGGCGCGCCTGGGCGATAGAGCTTGCATCTGGCCGGACCCGCTGGACGCTGACGGGCACGCCGCCCACGGCGAATTTTTCGGGTGGTGCGGGCGTTGCTGTTGGCGATGATATCGCGATCTTCCCGTTTCCGAGCGGTGAAGTTCTGGCAGCCTTCCCTGAAGGTGGCTTGCGTCGCTGGTCCACCGTTGTGACCGGCCAACGCCCCGGTCAGGCGGCGTCGACCATTTCCGACATCGCCGGTGACCCTGTGATCGACGGGGACCGTGTCTATGTCGGCAACGTGTCGGGCCGCGTTGTGGCGTTGCAAAGTGCCAATGGTGACCGGATATGGACCGCCACAGAAGGCGCCGTTGGCCCGGTTTGGCCGGCAGGCGATTCCGTCTTTATTGTGAACGATCTGAACGAGTTGGTGCGCCTTGATGCAGGCGACGGCAGCCCGGTCTGGCGTGTGCAGCTTCCCGAATTCGAAGAAGGCCGCGAGCGGCGCCAGAAAACCCGTTACGCCCATTACGGCCCGATTATTGCCGGCAATCGTTTGATCGTTGCCTCTGGCGACGGGCTGGTCCGCCAGTTTGATCCGACGTCGGGCGCGCTGATTGGCACGTTGGAGATCAGGGGGGGCGCTGCGTCCAATCCGATTGTTGCGGGGGGCACGCTTTATGTTGTGTCCAAACGCGGTGAATTGCTGGCTTTCCGTTAGGCGCGAAAGGGTGTAGTGCCCGCGTCTGATCTAAAGGTTTTTCTGATATGTCCTTCACACTCGCCATTGTGGGCCGCCCGAATGTGGGCAAATCCACGTTGTTCAACCGCCTTGTCGGTAAAAAGCTCGCGTTGGTCGACGACCAGCCGGGGGTGACGCGTGACTTGCGCGAAGGGGCCGCGCGGCTGGGCGATTTGCGCTTTACCGTGATCGATACCGCCGGTCTGGAAGAAGCGACAGACGAAAGCCTGCAAGGCCGTATGCGCCGCCTGACCGAACGCGCTGTAGAAATGGCCGACGTGTGCCTGTTCATGTATGACGCGCGCACCGGCATTATGCCGGCGGACGAAGTGTTCGCTGATATTTTGCGCAAGAAGAACGCCCATGTGATCCTTGCGGCCAACAAGTCCGAAGGAAAAGCGGCGGATGCGGGCGTGATCGAGGGGTTCAACCTCGGTCTGGGGGAGCCGATCCGCCTGTCTGCCGAACATGGCGAAGGTCTGGGCGAGCTATATGATGTGCTGATGCCGTTGTCGGATGAATTCGAAGACCGTGCCGCCGCGGACGCACCGGACGTCGACGTTGATGTTGACGACGAAGACGAGGATGCGCCGCGCATCCCCACCAAAGCGAAGCCGCTGCAAATCGCTGTTGTCGGGCGCCCGAACGCGGGTAAATCGACACTCATCAACAAAATCCTCGGTGAGGAGCGTTTGCTGACGGGGCCGGAGGCTGGCATCACCCGCGACGCGATTTCGGTGCAGATGGACTGGGGGCCGGAAGACGCGCGTGTGCCTGTGCGGATCTTTGACACGGCGGGCATGCGCAAGCGCGCCAAAGTGCAGGAAAAGCTTGAGAAACTATCGGTGTCGGACGGGTTGCGTGCGGTCAAATTCGCCGAAGTTGTCGTTGTCTTGCTCGACGTGGAAATCCCGTTTGAACAGCAGGACTTGCGGATTGCCGACCTTGCCGAACGCGAGGGACGTGCCGTGGTTCTGGCCGTGAACAAATGGGACATCGAAGACGAAAAGCAGGCCAAGCTGAAAGAACTGAAAGAGGAATTCGCCCGCCTGTTGCCGCAACTGAAAGGCGCGCCGCTGATCACCGTGTCTGCCAAGACGGGCCGCGGATTGGACCGGTTGCAAGAGGCGATCCTGAACGCCCATGCCGTTTGGAACCGCCGTGTCACCACCGCGCAATTGAACCGCTGGTTGCTTGGCATGACCGAAGCGCATCCGCCCCCCGCACCAGGCGGTCGCCGTATCAAGATGCGCTACATGACGCAGGTCAAAACCCGCCCGCCGGGGTTTGTGGTGATGTGCAGTCACCCCGATATGCTGCCCGAAAGCTATTCGCGCTATCTGGTCAACGGGTTGCGGTTGGACTTTGATATGCCGGGCACGCCGATCCGCCTGCATTTCAGGTCTCAAGCGGATAAGAACCCCTACAAGAACAAGACCAAATCAACGCCATCCCGCCTGCGAAAGCACCTTGGCAAGGCCCCTGCGGATAAACCCAAAGGCCGTTAGGCGGCGCGCGTTACGGCGCGTCCTTTAGGGGCGGTGAGCGGAACTGGATGATCAAGATCGACAGTATTGCGACGATCCCAAGGACGGCCATTGCCGTGACGCCGCCCAAGCCATTGGAGACAATAATCCCGACCAGTGCCCAGACAACGGTCAATCCGTAGCCGCGCGCGGCGGGTGCTTTCAGTTGCACGCCAAGGGTGACACCCAGCGCCAGTAGGATGCCCGCATAGGCCCAACCGGTGGCGTCAAACGCAATACCGTACCCAGCCAAGGTGCTGGCGAGCGACACAAATGATGCGGCCGTCAGCCAGCCCGCATAAATCGCAACCGGCGTGCGGGCCAGCCATTGATCGGCTTCGGGCGCCCGCAGCAGTGCTATGATCGCAGGCACGGCCATGGCAAAAATCAGCGCAGTCGCGGCGATGGCGGATTGGGCCGCGACCCACAGCCACGGCGTGCCAAGTGCAAGGCTGATAATCAACGGCGCGCGCATTTGGTTCCAAGCTGCGTTATCCGGTCGTTTCCAGAGGCCATAAACGGCCGACACGATCAGCCAGCCATAGATCAGCCCCCAGATTGCAAAGGCATAGCCCGCCGGCTGGATCGGAGGGTCGACCTGCGGGATCGGAAGCTGGTTTGATTCAAACCCCGTGAACGAGCTGAAAAAAGACGATCCAACGAAAGTCGCCGTGAAAACCAATGTGAGGAGTGCGCGTGTCATGGGACAGGTATTTAGCGCAGGGATTTAAATGGCAAGTCACGCGGATCGGATTCTGCAGGCTTGACGTAGGGTCCGCTGACGGTCAGCCTTTACGTGAACTGGAGGGACTACCCCCATGAAACGTATCGTTATTTTTATCGATGGCACGTGGAACCGCCCTGATTCAGAGCACCCGACCAATGTTGTTCGCTTGTCGCGCGCGGTGCATCAATACGACGATGACGGCGTGCCGCAGGTGGTGATCTATGCCGCCGGTGTCGGGTCAGGGCGTGGAAATACCCGCTTCGGGCGGTTCATGGACCGCTCGTTTGGCGGCATTTTCGGTTGGGGCCTGATGGAGATTATCGCCGATGTCTATCAGCAACTCACGATGCTGTATCAACCCGGTGATGCGATCCAGCTGTTCGGGTTTTCGCGCGGGGCCTTTGCTGCGCGCTCGCTGGCCGGAGTGATCCGGTCGTGCGGGATCGCGCCGCGCCGCCATGTTCACCGTATTCCCGAGGCGATTGCCCGCTACGCCAGCCGTGATCCGTCAACCCACCCCGAAGACCCGAGTTCTTACGAGTTTCGCGCTGATTTTGCGCCGTACACCGCGACAAGCGCGGGGGAGTTCAACTCCCGTCGTGCGCGCGGCGACACCGAAGTGATCCGCCTGATGATCGACTATATCGGCGTTTGGGACACGGTGAAGGCGCTGGGCCTGCCGGCGGGGATGCAGCTGTCTGACCGCGTAAATGCGCAATACAGATTTCACGATGATGCCCTGTCGTCGTCTGTGGTGTCCGCGCGCCACGCCATCGCGATTGATGAAACGCGTGCGACGTTTCCGTCGCTGCCATGGGACAATCTGGACGCGCTGAACCGCGCCCGAAACGGCGCCTATTTGCAGCAGTATTTTGCAGGCGACCACGGGTCCGTCGGCGGGGGCGGGGAGTGGATCGGGCTGTCATCCATCACCTTGCACTGGATCGCCATGGGTGCGGCGCAAGCGGGGCTGTCTATCCATTGGGAGGAGTTCGATCGCAGTGCCTTCGATTTTGACCTCACAGAGGAGTTAACCAACAAGTCCGGTGGCTTATCCTTGTCGGGGCGCGTGTTGAAAGCGGTCAAATCGCATCGTGGCGGGCCGGACGCCGAGCGGGAGCTGAGCCTCGCGGCGTTTGATCGGTATGTCACCGACAGTAGCTATCGCCCGCCGACGCTGGAGCCGCTGAAGGACGAATTGTTCGCCATGTCGCAAGACGAAATCGACCATCTACGCGCCATGATGATTTCGCGGGATGGCGGGCAGACGCACATCCCGAACCAGCGCATGCGGCCGCGTCAGCTGATCGAACGCAAATGGGCGTGAAATCAGGCGAGTGATCCGTCAGCCTGAAGGGTTGTCTTCCCCCCCATATAGCTGTGCAAGACGGCCGGAATTGCGACCGACCCGTCAGCCTGCTGGCCGTTTTCCAACACCGCAATCAGGCATCGCCCGACCGCAAGGCCGGACCCGTTGAGCGTGTGGACAAACTGCGGCTTGCCGCCGTCTGCGGGCTTGAACCGCGCATTCATGCGGCGCGCCTGAAAATCGCCCGTCGTGGAAACCGAACTGATTTCGCGGTAGGCGTTCTGGCCCGGCAACCAGGCTTCGATATCAAAGGTGCGGCGCGCGCCGAACCCCATGTCTCCGGTGCACAGCACAACGGTTCTGTAAGGAATTTCAAGACGTTCCAGCAGGTCTTCGGCGCAGCGTAACATGCGCTTTTGTTCCGCATCGGACTCGTCGGGATGGGTTACGCTGACCATTTCGACCTTTTCGAACTGGTGCTGGCGCAGCATGCCCGATGTGTCGCGGCCCGCGCTGCCGGCCTCCGAGCGGAAACACAAGGAATGGGCGGTGTAGCGGCGCGGCAGGTCGCTTTCTTCGATCACGTGGCCCGCCGCGATGTAGGTGAGTGGCACTTCGGAGGTCGGGATCAACCACATGCCCTCTTCGGTGCGGTAGCTATCGTCGCCGAACTTGGGGAGCTTGTCGGTGCCATACATGGCGTCATCGCGCACCAGAACGGGTGGGTTCACTTCGGTCAGCCCATTCTCAAGCGTATGAATATCAAGCATGAACTGCGCCAAGGCGCGATGCAGGCGGGCGACAGCGCCGGACATTAAAACAAACCGGCTGCCGGAGATTTTGGCAGCGGTTTCGAAATCCATATTTGGCTTCACGGCCGGAATGTCGAAGTGTTCGACAGGCGCGAAATCGAAAGTGCGCGGGGTGCCCCATTTGGTGATCTCGACGTTTTCGGCCTCATCCGCGCCGTCGGGCACGTCGGGCGCGGGGAGGTTCGGGATCTCAGCCAAACGGGCGGTCAGGGCGGCATCCTGCGCCTTGGCTTCTTCGTTTAGCGCGGCGATTTCTGCCTTCTTTTCAGACACAAGCGCGCGCAGGCGTTCGAATTCTGCGTCATCGCCACGGCCCTTGGCGGCGCCGACGTCTTTGGCGGCTTTGTTGGCATCGGCCTGCGCGGTTTCAGCCGCCTGAATTTTGGCGCGCCGGGCTTCGTCCATTTCCAAAAGCGTGGCGGACAGGGGCGCATCGCCGCGCCGCGACAGGGCTGCATCAAAGGCGGCGGGGTTCTCTCGGATGGCGCGAATGTCGTGCATGGCTGTGGTCCTTTGGGTGGGGTGTCGGGCGTCATATGGCGCAATTTCCAGCGTATGGAAAGTGTATGCATCGCGTATGGAAACTCCCTGCACGCGCACCCATATGATTTGCACCTGCGCAGCGTTGCGAATCCTGCCTCCCGCGCTTAGTGTCCGCGCAATCGCGAGGGGGGTGCCTTCGCCAGACAATAGGGAACGACCACAATGGAAGCTTTCGGCCAGTTTATTCCGCTGATCCTGATTTTCGGTATCATGTATTTCTTGTTGATCCGTCCACAGCAACAAAAGCTGAAGGCGCATCAGGCCATGGTGGCCGCGCTGCGCCGTGGGGATCAGGTTGTTACGCAAGGCGGCGTGATCGGTAAGGTTAGCAAAGTCAAAGACGACGCCGAGGTCGAGGTCGAAATCGCGGACGGTGTAAAAATCCGCGTGATCCGCTCCACCATCGCGCAGGTTCTCAACAAGACCGAGCCAGCCGACGCATGATCCGAAGCGTCATCATCGCGCTTGGCCTTTTGGCGAACGCGGCGGCGGCCCAAACGGGTGAGGTCATCGCGCCGGCGCCCGACGAAGAGTGCGTCGGGTATGTTCTGGCGGTGGCGCCGGTTCTGGACAGCGCAATTATCGCTGACGCGCAACCCATGCCGGATGCAAGCATCCAGCTTGCGGTGGGGTTCCGGTTCAATCGTGAAGGTGGACGGGCGCGTGCAAGCGGGTCTGTCGTTGTGCCCCCAGCGCGCGTTGACGGGTCCGACCCGAGCGCAGATTTCTGCCCCTAGGGGATGCACGACAGGCCCGCGCAGTGGTTTCCTGCTGCGCCTTTCCGAATTCCCCGTATTTCAGGCCGATTGGCCGCAGTTTTCTAAGTCAGGACCACCCGAATGTTGAAAATCGAACCTTGGAAGCGGATTGCGATCTGGCTTGTTGTTGTTGCGGGGGTCCTGTTTGCGATGCCCAACGGGTTTTACGGCACGGTGGAGCGGTCAAATGACGCCGAGGCCCTGATCGAGCGGCAGCTGACCACGGACGAGCTTGAGGCCCAAGGCCTGACGCCCGAAGGTTTGATTGCACAGGCGGGCGAATGGCCCGGTGCCTTGCCCGACAACCTGGTGAACCTCGGGCTTGATCTGCGCGGCGGTGCGCAACTGCTGGCCGAAGTGAAGGTGGAGCAAGTCTATGAGAGCCGCATGCGTGGCATGTGGCCGGAGGTGCGCGATGTGCTTGCTGCGGATCGTGATGTCGTCGGGTTTGTGACCGATGAAAGCGATACATTGGGCGAATTGCGGGTGCGGATTTCCAACCCTGAAGGGATGGATCGTGCGCTTTCACTGGTGCGCGGTTTGGCGCAGCAAGTGGTGAGCGTGACCGCCGCCGGCCAAACGGATATTACTGTGCGCGCCGTGACGGATACCGATTTGATCGTAACGTTGACGGATGCGGAAAAGGCGGCAACGGATGATCGCACTGTGCGTCAGGCGCTTGAAATTGTGCGCCGTCGTATTGACGAAGTGGGCACGCGCGAACCCTCCATCCAACGCCAGGGCGCGGATCGTATTCTTATTCAGGTGCCCGGTGTCGGGTCTGCGCAAGACATTATCACCATCATCGGAACCACCGCGAAACTGGGGTTCCACCCCGTCGTCGGGTCCACCGCTGACCCGGAGGCGCGTGCGGGTGCGGGCAATATGGTCATCCCCAGTCTGGACCAAGAGGGGCTGTATTACATCGTCGAACGCTCTGCCGTGGTGACGGGCGAGGAGCTGACCAACAGCCAGCCGACGTTTGACCAAAACAACCGCCCCGCTGTGACGTTTAGTTTCAACCCGTCGGGGGCGCGCAAGTTTGGCGATTATACGCTTGAAAACATCGGGTCGCCCTTTGCCATTGTGCTCGACAACGAAGTGGTCAGCGCGCCGACCATCCAGTCCCATATTTCTGGCGGATCGGGGATTATTACGGGTCAGTTCACGATCGAGGAATCGACCAATCTGGCGGTGCTGTTGCGCGCGGGTGCCTTGCCTGCCGAGCTTGAGTTTTTGCAGCAACAGACCATCGGGCCGGATTTGGGTCAGGACAGCATCAATGCGGGTGCGATTGCCTGTGTCGTCGCCTTTGCGCTGGTGCTGATTTATATGGTGTTGAGCTACGGGTTGTTTGGCGTCTTTGCCAATATTGCATTGCTGGTGAACGTCGCGCTGATCTTTGCATTGCTGTCGCTGATTGGTGGCACGCTGACCCTGCCGGGTATTGCGGGGATCGTGTTGACCATCGGCATGGCGGTGGACGCCAACGTGCTGATCTTCGAGCGGATCCGCGAGGAATCCAAGACCGCGAAAGGGCCTGCCCGCGCGATCGAGCTGGGATATGAAAAGGCGCTGTCCGCGATCATCGACGCCAACATCACGACGTTCATCACGGCCGTCATTTTGTTCGCGATGGGCGCCGGCCCCGTGCGCGGGTTCGCCATTACGCTGGGTCTCGGGATCATCACATCGGTGTTCACGGCAATTTTTGTGACCCGTTTGCTGGTTGTGATGTGGTTCGAGCGCAAACGCCCGAAAGCGTTGTTTGCCGGTAAGTATCTGAAGCTGGTGAAGCCTGACACGGCGTTCGATTTCTTTGGTCGTGCCAAGGTTTGGCTGGGCCTTTCTGCGGTGTTGGTGGTCGTCGCCTTCGGGTCGTTCCTTGTGCAAGGGTTGAACTACGGCATTGATTTCAAAGGCGGAACCACGCTGCGCACACAAAGCGAACAGGTGATTGATATTGCCGAGTATCGCGCGGTTCTTGATCCGTTGGATCTGGGCGAAGTTGCGATCACCCAAGTGTTCGACCCGACGTTCGGGCCCACCGAAAACGTCGCGACCGTGGCGATCCAAGCGCAGGATGGTGAAGAGTCCGTGACCAACGATACGATTGATGCGGTGCAGGACGCACTGCGCTCGCTTGATCCGGCGATGACGTTTCCGGCGGTGGAATCCGTGGGGCCGACCGTATCGGGGGAGCTGATTATGGACGCGATCCTTGCCGTGGTTTTGGCCATCGGTGCGGTGTTGGTCTATATCTGGATGCGGTTTGAATGGCAGTTCGCATTGGGCGCGGTTGTCGCACTTGTGCATGACGTCACGCTCACGATCGGGATATTCTCGGAGCTGCAAATCAGGTTCGATCTGGCGATTATTGCGGCGCTTTTGACCATCGTGGGGTATTCGTTGAATGACACGGTGGTGGTGTTTGACCGCGTTCGCGAAAACCTGCGCAAATATAAGGCCAAGGACCTCAAGGAGGTGTTGAACCTGTCGATCAACGAAACGTTGAGCCGGACGTTCATGACATCGTTCACGACTTTGCTGGCGCTGATCTCGCTCTATGTTCTGGGCGGAGATGTGATCCGTGGATTCGTGTTCGCAATGATTTGGGGCGTGATTGTCGGCACCTATTCGTCGATCTTTGTGGCATCGACGACTTTGTTGGTGCTGGGCGTGAAACGGAACTGGTCGGGCGAAAAGAAGAATGTTGGCGGGCAGTTCGGCAATATTGACGCTTGAGTTTGTTGAAAGGGCCGAAGCCTCCGGCGGGAGTTTTTTGGGCCAGATGAAGGGGCGCGCGCGATGCGATTGAACGAGGTGGTTTATACAAACGCCAAGCCGGTTGACGGCTATGGGCCGGGGTTTTTTCGTGTCGGTGGCGAGGTGTACGAGGGTGCGATTGTGGTCCTGCCCGACGGGATTGCCCCGTGGGGCGGCTACGCGGACACGGCGGCGTTGGTCGAGCGGGCGGATGACATTGATGTCTTGTTCATCGGCACCGGCCCAGAGATGGCACATATTCCGGCTGATGTGCGCAATGCGCTTGAGGCGGCAGGTATGGGCTTGGAGGTGATGGCGTCGCCCACCGCGTGCCGCACCTACAATGTGTTGTTGAGCGAAGGACGCCGCGTCGGTTTGGCGCTGTTGCCGGTCTGACGGTTGGGCTAGCGTGACACAATGACATTGATCGTTTCAGATTTGACAGTGGCCCGTGGGGGCGCGCCCGTTCTGGCGGGGGTGTCTTTTAGCGTGCAACCGGGGGGGGCTCTGGTGTTGCGTGGACCCAATGGCATTGGCAAGACCACGTTGTTGCGCACTTTGGCGGGCCTGCAGCCGTCGCTTGCCGGGGCTGTGGCGTTTCCGGCAGAAACGGGGGCTTACGCGAGCCACGCGGACGGCATCAAGGCGCAGTTGAGCGTTGAAGAGAACCTTGCGTTTTGGGCAGACGTCCATGGGATGAAGGTCAATGACGAGGTCTATAACGCGTTTGATTTGACTGATCTGCGCCATCGCTTTGCGGGCACGTTAAGTGCAGGGCAAAAACGCCGGCTGGGGCTTGCGCGCCTTGGTGTGATTGGCCGCAAGGTTTTGTTTCTGGATGAGCCGACGGTGAGCCTTGACGGATTTTCCGTCAAGATGTTTGCGCGCTGGCTGCGCGAGGCGCATTTGGCGGCGGGCGGCATTGCTGTGATTGCCACCCATATCGACCTCGGGCTTGATGCGCCCGAGCTGGAACTGTCGCCGTTCAAGGCAGCGCCCGATGCGGCCGGCGGGTCTGACGAGGCGTTCTTGTGATTGCGTTGTTGCGCCGTGATCTGGCACTGGCGGTGCGCGCGGGGGGCGGGTTTGGCCTTGGCCTTGCGTTTTTCCTGATTGTTGTGGTGCTGGTCCCCTTCGGCGTTGGCCCCGAGGCGGAAGTGTTGACGCGGATCGCGCCGGGTATTTTGTGGGTCGCGGCATTGCTGGCGGCATTGTTGTCGTTGGATCGCATTTTCGCGCTGGATTTCGAAGACGGATCTCTGCCCTTGCTGGCCACATCGCCGCTTCCGCTTGAGGGTGTCGCCTTGGTCAAAGGTATCGCACATTGGGTGACGACGGGCTTGCCGCTGACGTTGGCGGCCCCTGCGCTGGGCTTTTTGTTGAACCTGCAACCGTCGGCGTATCTGTGGCTGTTGGGGTCGCTGGCGCTTGGCACGCCGGCGCTGTCGATGATTGGCACGTTTGGCGCGGCCATTACCGTGGGGCTGCGGCGCGGCGGTTTGTTGATGTCGCTGCTGGTGTTACCGCTTTATGTGCCGACGCTGATTTTCGGGGCGGAAGCCGTGCGGCGGGGCGCCGAGGGCCTGCCTGCCAACACGCCGATGCTAATGCTGGCAGGGATCACTTTAGGCAGCTTTGCGTTGCTGCCTTTCGCCGCATCAGCGGCGCTACGGGTCAATCTGCGGTGAGCGGCCTTGCCGCGCGAAATGGGAAAGGCTAGCTAGGCGATATGTCGTTTTGGGAATATGCAAATCCGAAGAAATTTATCGAAACCACGACGCCTTTGGTGCCGTGGGTTTTGGGCGTGTCGATTGCATGTCTGGTCGGCGGGTTGATCTGGGGGTTCTTTTTTACACCCGATGACTTCCGCCAGGGATCGACGGTCAAGATATTCTATCTGCATGTGCCGTCCGCGTTGATGGCGATCAACGTGTGGATGATGATGCTGGTGACATCACTTGTCTGGCTGGTGCGGCGGCACCACGTGAGCGCGCTGGCCGCACGCGCCGCTGCGCCGATTGGCATTGTGATGACGCTGATGGCGCTATTCACAGGTGCGGTGTGGGGGCAGCCGATGTGGGGCACATGGTGGGCATGGGACCCGCGCCTGACGTCCTTTTTGATCCTGTTCTTGTTTTACCTTGGCTACATGGCGCTTTGGGAGGCAATTGAAGACCCCGACACAGCGGCGGATTTGACGTCTGTGTTGTGCATAGTCGGGTCCGTCTTCGCGTTCCTGTCGCGCTACGCCGTAAATTTCTGGAATCAGGGTCTGCACCAGCCCGCGTCCCTGTCACTGGATAAGGAAGAAAACGTCGCTGATGTGTTCTGGTATCCGGCCTTGGTGTGCATCGCGGGGTTTGTTTTGTTGTTCATCGCATTGGTGCTGATCCGCACGCAGACAGAAATTCGCGCCCGCCGGATCAAGGCGCTTGAGGCGAGGATGCGCGGATGATGCCGGACCTTGGAAAATACGCAACCGAAGTTCTGGCGGCTTACGGCGTGTCCATCGCGCTGCTGGTGTTGATCGTCGCCATGACGCTGCGCCGTGCGCGCAAGGTACGCGCGCAATTGGCCGAGGTGGAAGCGCGACGGGAGAAAACCCGTGTCTAAGTTGATGATGATCCCCGTGATTTCGTTCACCGCCCTTGCTGGGCTGTTCGCGGCGGGCATGTTCTTGGGGCAGGGGGAGGAATTGCCGTCCGCCCTTGTGGACCAACCTGCGCCGATGGTTGACGTGGCTGCGCTCGGCGCCCTGACGCCGTTCACCGATGACATGTTGCGCGACGGCGAGGTCAAGATCGTGAATTTCTGGGCCAGCTGGTGCGCGCCCTGCCGTGTGGAACACCCGAACCTGACGCAACTTGCCGCAGAAGGTGTGCCGATTTACGGCGTGAACTACAAAGACATCGACCGTAACGCGTTGGCGTTTCTGGACGAGCTTGGCGACCCGTATCGCGCTGTCGGAACCGACGCGCGGGGGGCCCTCTCGCTTGATTGGGGCGTTTACGGTGTGCCTGAAACCTTTTTGGTAGATGGGGAAGGCACGGTTCTGATGCGCATGGCGGGCCCTGTGACGAACCGCGAACTGGCGAACAGGCTGCGCCCCGCACTGGACGCTGCGCGCGCGCAGTAAGCCAAGAAACCAGACAAAAGGGTGAGCATGAAAATCTCCTGTTTCAAGAGTTATGACGTGCGCGGCAAACTGGGCGAGGACCTGAACGAAGAGGTGTGCGAACGCATCGGTCGGGCCTTCGCCCGCGTCATGCAACCCGGCACCGTTGTGACGGGGCGCGACATTCGTGAAAGCAGCGCAGGACTGCAGGCCGCGCTGCACAGTGGGCTCGTCGCCGAAGGCGTGCGCGTTTTTGACATTGGGCTGTGTGGCACCGAAGAGGTCTATTTCGCGACTGATCATTATGGCGCCGGTGGCGGTTTGATGGTGACCGCGTCGCACAATCCGGTTGACTACAACGGGATCAAGATGGTGCGCGAAGGGGCGCGCCCGATCTCGGCTGAAACCGGTCTTGCGGATATTCAGGCGGTGGCGGAGGCGGGCGACTTTGGCGCGCCGCAGGCCGGTAGCGTCGAAACCCGCGACCCGCGGGCGGCGTATGTGGAACACCTGTGTGGCTACGTGGCACCGGACGGGCTGAAGCCGCTCAAGATCGTTGTGAACGCTGGCAATGGCGCAGCTGGGCCGACGTTTGATGCGCTTGATGCAGGGCTTCGCGCGTCGGGGTTGCCGTTTGAATATGTGCGCGTGCATCACGATGCGGATGGCACGTTTCCCAATGGGATTCCGAACCCGTTGTTGCCCGAAAACCGGGCCGCGACGACGGATGCGGTTGTCGCCCATGGTGCCGATTTGGGCGTGGCGTGGGATGGTGATTTTGACCGCTGTTTCTTTTTCGATGAAACCGGTGCGTTTGTGGACGGGGAATATGTTGTCGCGCTGTTGGGCCGCGCGTTCTGTGCCAAGGAAACGGGCGCAAAAATCGTGCATGATCCGCGCGTGATCTGGTCCACCATTGCCGAGGTCGAGGCCGCTGGTGGACGCGCCATCGTCAGCCGGGTCGGGCACAGCTATATCAAGAAACTGATGCGTGAAGATGATGC
Organism: Octadecabacter sp.; assembly: GCA_965655275.1. Classification (GTDB taxonomy): domain Bacteria; phylum Pseudomonadota; class Alphaproteobacteria; order Rhodobacterales; family Rhodobacteraceae; genus Octadecabacter. The sequence continues at coordinate 20,541 of CBFHGD010000006.1, forward strand.
TATTTACGGTGGCGAGATGTCGGCACACCATTATTTCCGCAACTTCATGTATTGCGACAGCGGCATGATTCCGTGGTTGCTAGTTGCAGAACTCGTCGCGCGCGCCGATGTGTCCTTGTCTGCGATGGTCGCACAGATGCAGGCGGATTTTCCGTCGTCGGGCGAGATCAATTTCAGGGTGTCGGACACCGCACAAGCGATTGAAGCGATTGAAGCAGCCTATGTGCCTGTCGCGCAGGCGATTGACCGGCTTGATGGCGTTAGTCTGGATATGGGGGATTGGCGTGTGAACCTGCGTGCGTCAAACACCGAACCTGTCTTGCGTCTGAACGTTGAAGCCCGCGGGGATCGCGCCCTGCTGGACGCAAAAGTGACAGAGATTTCGGCGCTGTTGACGCAGTCCTAAAGACTATAGCGCAGCGACATGCAACTTAGCCCGCCGTCCACCAGGGCCGCCTGGCTGGTGCTGAGAAGGGTCACGTCATACCCGGACGCGGCCAGTTTTTCGGCCGTTTTCGGGTGTCCTGCGGACAAAAACACAGTGCCGTTCACGCGGATCGCATTGGCGGCGGCCTCTTCACCTTCCGGTGTTTCGATGACGCGCAGCCCTTTGAACGCGCCTGAGGCTGCGAGAGCGGGCGTGGCCAACACAGTCTCTTGATCCAGCAGCGAGGATTCCGTTTTGAAGTGCAGGATTTCGGGCGGCGTTTGCAACACCTCCAAGCTATAGCCCAATGCCGCAACCAAAGGGCGCAGGTCTTCTGCACCTTGCGCATTTGTGCGCGCCGATAGGCCAAGGAGCACGCGATCGTCGGTGCATAAAATGTCGCCACCATCGACCACGTCGTTCATGGTCTTGATCAGGGCAGGGCGCAGCGCCGCCGCTTCGCCCAACCGGCTTTGCGCGCCCGGCCTCAACACAATGGCCACGCCGTTCAGAACAAGGGCGGGGTCCTCGATAAAGACGCTGTCGGGAAACTGCTCGTCGCTTGGCAACAGCGTGACGTCACAGCCCGCTGTGCGCAGGGCAGAGACGTAGGCCGCGTGTTCGGCGGCAAACACCAGCGGGTCGGGGTCGCCCTGATCGGCGGCGCGCAACCCTTGGGTAACGGATTTGGCCGGCAAACGGCACAGCGCATGGGTGAACTGGAAGGAGCGGTGGGTCATGGTCCCACACTACATTCTAAATCCGGGCGGTCCATCCTTCTTTGGCTCTAAAATACCGCCTTGTGCCAACAGCAAAGGCCGCGCCCCGTGACAGGGCGCGGCCTTCGTTTCAAACTGGTCTAAATGATTAGGCGGCTTTGGCGAGGTTGCGCAGCACGTAGTGCAAAACACCGCCATGTTCGATGTATTCAATCTCGATCGCCGTATCGATACGGCATTTGAGCGTGATGTTCTTCACCGTGCCGTCGGCCATGATGATTTCACACGGCACCTCCTGGAGAGGTTTGATCGTATCCAGGCCGCTGATGGAAACCGTTTCCTCACCCGTCAGACCAAGGGACTTGCGGGTGTCACCGCCGGTGAACTCAAACGGGATAACGCCCATGCCGACGAGGTTGGAGCGGTGGATCCGCTCGAAGCTCTCGGCGATGACGGCCTTGACGCCCAGCAGGTTGGTGCCTTTGGCCGCCCAGTCACGCGACGATCCGGCGCCGTATTGCTCACCACCGAAGATCACGGTTGGCGTGCCAGCGTCCATGTAGGCCATCGCCGCATCGAAGATCGACGTTTGTTTGCCGTCCGGCCCTTTGGTGTAGCCGCCTTCAACGCCGTCCAGCATCTCGTTCTTGATGCGGATGTTGGCGAAGGTGCCGCGCATCATGACTTCGTGGTTGCCACGGCGCGACCCGTAGGAGTTGAATTCGCGCACCGGCACCTGACGATCCACAAGATACTGGCCAGCGGGCGATGATTCCGCGAATGAGCCCGCAGGAGAGATGTGGTCGGTCGTGATCATATCACCGAGCAAGGCCAGGACTTTGGCGCCTTTGACATTGCTGATCACGCCAGGGTCTTTGGACATGCCCTGGAAGTAGGGCGGGTTCTGGATGTAGGTGGATTGTGGCGGCCAATCGTAGGTCTCCGCGTCGGTGGTTTCCACGCTTTGCCATTTTTCGTCGCCTTTGAAGACGTCCGCATATTTGGACTGGAACGCCTCGCGGGTCACGGTCGCCTCGACCATTTCTGCGATCTCGGCAGATGTCGGCCAGATGTCTTTCAAATACACGTCTTTGCCATCAGGCGTCTGTGCGATCGGGTCTGTTGCCAGATTGATGTCCATCGTGCCCGCCAGCGCGTAAGCCACGACCAGCGGCGGCGAGGCCAGGTAGTTAGCACGCACATCAGGCGAGATGCGCCCTTCGAAGTTGCGGTTGCCCGACAGCACGGAAGTCGCAACGAGGTCGCCTTCGTGGATGGCTTTGCTGATCTCGGGCTGCAACGGGCCGGAGTTGCCGATGCAGGTTGTGCAGCCGTACCCCACAAGGTTAAAGCCGATTTTGTCCAGATCGTCTTGCAGGCCGGCGGCCTCAAGGTATGCCGATACAACCTGAGAACCGGGCGCGAGGGATGTCTTGACCCAAGGCTTGCGGTCCAGCCCGAGTGCTGCGGCTTTTCGCGCCACGAGGCCCGCGCCGATCATCACGTAGGGGTTGGATGTGTTGGTGCAGGATGTGATCGAGGCGATGACGACCTTGCCGGATTCCAGCGTATAATCCTCGCCCGCAACGGGGACCTCTTTGTGCATGGGGCGTTTGAACGTGTTCTTCATCTCGCCCTCGAACGCGGACTTTGCGCCGGTCAGCGCCACGTAGTCTTGCGGGCGCTTGGGGCCGGAAATCGCGGGGACGATTGTCGTCATGTCCAACTCGAGCGTGCTGGAATAGATGGGGTCATAATCCGCGCCGCGCCAGAACCCGTTTTCCTTGGCGTAGGCTTCGACAAGGGCAATCCGGTCTTCGTCGCGGCCTGTGTTGCGCAGGTAGCGCAGGGTTTCGCCGTCAATCGGGAAGAAGCCGCAGGTTGCGCCGTATTCAGGTGCCATGTTCGCGATTGTTGCACGGTCTGCCAGCGGCAAGGTGTCGAGGCCGTCGCCGTAAAACTCGACGAATTTGGAGACAACGCCATGGGCGCGCAGCATTTCGACGACTTTCAGCACTAGGTCGGTGCCTGTCGTGCCTTCCATCATCTCGCCTGTCAGCTTGAACCCGACGACTTCGGGGATCAGCATGGAAATCGGCTGGCCCAGCATCGCGGCTTCGGCTTCGATGCCGCCGACGCCCCAGCCCAGAACAGCAACGCCGTTGACCATGGTGGTGTGGCTGTCCGTGCCAACGAGCGTGTCCGGATAAGCGACCATGTCGCCGTTCTGGTCCACATCCGTCCAGACCGTCTGGCTGAGGTATTCGAGGTTCACCTGATGGCAAATGCCGGTGCCGGGGGGCACGACGCGAAAGTTGTTGAACGCGGACTGGCCCCACTTCAGGAATGTGTAGCGTTCGATGTTGCGTTCGTATTCACGATCCACGTTCATCTGGAAGGCGCGCGGGTTGCCGAATTCATCGATCATGACGGAGTGGTCGATGACAAGGTCCACAGGGTTGAGCGGGTTGATTTGCTGGGCGTCGCCTCCCAGCGCAACAATGCCGTCGCGCATGGCCGCAAGGTCGACAACAGCCGGTACGCCGGTGAAATCCTGCATCAGCACGCGGGCAGGGCGGTATGCAATCTCGCGCGGGTTCTTGCCGCCTTTTGCGCCCCATTCAGCGAAGGCTTTGATGTCGTCCACAGAAACGGTTTTGCCGTCTTCGAACCGCAGCATGTTTTCCAGCACAACTTTCAGCGCGGCTGGCAGATTCGAAAAATCGCCAAGGCCGGCGGCGGTCGCGGCGGGAATCGAGTAATAGGCCATCGACGCATCGCCGACCTTTAACGTCTTGCGGGTTTTGGCGGTGTCGTGTCCAACTGTAATGGGCATGTGATCTCTCCTGCGGGTGCGTGGGTGTGATTCTGATCGCGGTATACTATTGCACACAATGCGTGCCAAGGCCTGTCTGCATTGATTTTGATGTGTTTGAGTGACGCAGGCAGGCTGCCATCACCCGATTATGACAGATCCATCGCAAACGCTTGATTGGCTAGTCAGGAGCGGCTGGGGTAGGCACGGTAGACAACCACAGGAATCCCCATGCGCCAAACCCTTGCTGCCTTCGCCTCGTGCATCGCATTTGCCACGCCCGCCATCGCGGATGGCCCTGTTGTGGTTGAGCTTTATACCTCCCAAGGGTGTTCCAGCTGCCCGCCAGCCGACGAAATGCTGCATGAACTGGCCGCGCGCACGGACGTGATCGCGTTGGCGCTTCATGTTGATTACTGGGATTATATCGGCTGGGCGGACAGCTTTGCCGATCCGGCCCACACCCTACGCCAACAAAACTACGCCCGCGTTGCCGGTGCCGGCACGATCTACACACCGCAGATGATTATTGGCGGCAAGGATCACGTCGTGGGCACCAAGCCGATGGATGTGGCCGACCTGATCCGCGATCACAGTGATACCGATACCGGCGTGCGTGTGGACATTGCACGGTCCGGCAATCGCGTGCAGATCACTGGCCAGTCGGGTGGTGCGTTTGGCGGTGATGCCGTTGTGCAGGTCATTCGCTACAGCCCGCAAGAAACCGTAGATATCCAGCGCGGAGAAAACGCCGGGCGATCCATCAGCTACGCCAATATCGTCACCAGCTGGGATGTTGTGGGCGAATGGGACGGGCGGTCTGATTTGAATATGACGGTCACTGCTGGCGGGGCAGCCCCCGTTGTGGTGATCGTGCAACGCGTGGGGCCGGGGCCTGTTCTTGCCACGGCGGTGTTGCGCTAAACCGCTGGCTTTAAACTGAAAATTTTGAACCGGTGTGCGGTGGGGCGTGGACGTCAACGCGCCGCGCTATTGCGCGTCTTCCTCTTCGCCTTCCACGATCAACGTGATGGTTCCCGCGTCGGCGGCGGCGCGAATTGCGCTGACCACATCGGTCTGGGCCTGTTCTGCGTCGCTTTGTTTGATCTTGCCGGCTTCGCCCATCTCTTCGCGCAGGTTATCGGCCATGCGGGTCGACATGTTGTCGAGCAGATGGTTGGCCGCCGTTGCAAGGGCGCCGCCAGCCTCGCTCGCGCTGGCGAGCGCGCGCACGAGGGCAGCAGGATCAATATCGCGTAGAACCTTGGGCACATCTGCGATTTCAAGGCGCGTGGTGATATCGCCAAACGTAAAGATCGCCTTGCGGACGCCTTGGCCGAATGTTGGATCCTGAGACAAAAGCCCCTCGAGAATCTGGTCGCGGGTCGCGGCGGGGCTTGAATTCAGGATTGCGCCGATGCGGGATTCTGCCGACTCTGCAAAGACGGGCATCGCCGCGCCGCAGTAGTGTTGGGCCAGTCCTGTGCCGATGCGCCCAATGGCGTCGGGGCGGATGTTGTTGGTCTTTGACATGGCGAAGGCCACGCGTCTTGCGCGGTCCCCCGGCATGAGGCCCAATAAGGTCGCAGCTTTTCCGGTTGGCAGTTTGGACAAAAGAATGGCCGTGATTTCAGGGCTTTCTGCCTCCGATATGGGGAGCATTTCTTCGGCGCTGAGGGCTTGAACGATGGCCCAAGGGTCTGTTCCGGACCGCCCGGCGGCCTCGTCGCGCAGACGCGCGGCGGTGGCTGCGGAAATGCGCCCGCCCAAGGACCGGATCGCGGCCTCCACGCTGCCGGGGGCGGTGAGCGCGACGTTGGACAGTTCGCGCGCGAACTCGTCCACAACGGTGTTCAGCGTGGCCTTGTCGATCATGTTGAGCGCGCCGAGTTCACGGGTCAGACGTGCCTGTGCCGCTTCGGGCAAATCCGCCAACGGCAAATCGCCGCCTTCGCGCAACAGCAACTGCACCACCATGGCCGCCTTGCGCGATCGCGACACGACAGGCGGAAGGTCAGCGGATTTCAATGACATGGCAGACTGCTCCAGTGATGGTCTGTGTGTCATACACCCGACTTAGTGAACGGGCGCTTAATGGAAGCGGCAAGGTCGCAGGCAATGGGCCGGTTATGGCCCACAGTCGGGCCTGGCGGCACGAAAACTGACTAAAATTCTACCCGGGTTTTGCTTATCAGACGCGGCCTAGCGCAACTCAAACGCGCGGCCGGTGAGCTTGAAGGCCTAAAGATCAGCCCTGCGCGCACGACTCTGTGGTTTTGTAACGCAGCGTCATCTTACTGTTCGCCGCGTGTTGCGGCGCCTCAAGCAGCTTATCGCCTAGGGCTTTTCAACTTTCGGTTGAGGGTGGGTGCGTCATATCAACGGAGAGGCGGTTAAGCTCTTGCTGTAGTTCGGGGACCATGCCGTCCTTGGAGGCGGTCTGATCGTGAAGCTCCCGCACGTAGCCCGTCAATTCAGTGATTTCGGCATCGGTGTATTCCCTGTCATTGCGCGCAAGGCCTCCGCCGCTGCGGGTGCCGCCGGATTCGACTGTGAGCGCGACACCGTACTTCAACCCGTAACGCGCCGATTCCTCGAGTATTTTATGATCATCCGGAAGATCAATATCCGACCACCGGATAGACCCTGTCTCGGTAAATCCCCAGCGCACAACCGGATCAAGCATGATGTAACCCTTCTCCGAATAGATATCGATCCAGTCTTTCGGGTAAGTCTGAAACAGGAAATCGGGCGAGGTGAGCCGAAAGTGGAACGCAATACCAAAGCCGGATGGGGAGAGAGACTGGACCTGCTCCAGCAGTGTTTGGATTCTTCCGATATCAGCCATTTCGAATTGCACTCGCTTTCCGGTTGCTAGGGGGTTGTGTGGACGTCTACAATGAGTCTAGTAATCTTGCTGTAAATGTTAGGACCTTTCTTTCGGGAAAGACAGCCTCATTCTGAGATTTCGGCCGCTGAAAGGGCCCGCATTGTTAGACCTAAAGACACCTGACGATGTTCGCGGCGTGGCCATAACTGGCTACTATATTGCCCTGCGAGTTGGATTCGCTTTTCCTCTGGAGGAGGTTAATGAACTTCCGCAGGCTTGGGCCGACCATTACACCACACATCGCTTTATGCTGCATGATCCTGTGATTCGCTGGATCTATGCCAACTCCGGGGCGGTCAGTTGGAGCGCGATTGACTTGCCTGACCCGATGCGTGTTCTGGATCAGGCGCAAACGTTCGGGTTGCGGTATGGTGTGGCTGTCGCGTGTTTTGACGGCAACCGCGAGGGGCAGCGATCCTTCGGGACGTTCAGCCGCCCGGATCGCGAATTCGAGCGGGCAGAAATCGACGCGTTGCATGCCTATGTCCTTCGTTTGCATCAATCCAAAGCGCCCCCAACGAATCTGACGAAGGCAGAGTTAGAAGCGTTGAAAATGGTTAAGGAGGGGTTGCGATTGAAGCAAATCGCCTTTTCGCTCGGCGTAACGGAAGGTGCGGTGAAGCAGCGCCTCAAGAATGCAAAGACCAAATTGAACGCGCAGACATCCGCGCAAGCTGCTGCAATGGTTGGCGAATTTGGGTTAATCTGAAGCATTTGATTTTGTTAACAAAAAGTTAACCGTCTGATTAAAAAAATTAATCGTGTCGTGAATCCGTTTCATGGTTAACAACTCAGCGATGTGCTGGCTAAATAGACTCTCCAAAAAGGAGAGTAACCATGAGAAATGTAACTTTTAATCTAGCAAACGTTCACCAGCACGGATCGGCGTTTTTCGATTATCTAGCTCTGCGCAAGCAGTTCTTTGTCGATACGTTGCATTGGCAAATTCCACATAATGCTGATGTCGAGATGGACCAATACGACAACCCGACGGCACATTATTCGCTGGTTCTGGATGATGACGGTCGTGTTATTGCAGGGGCGCGGGCTATGTCGACGACGGCTCGCTGGGGTGACTATACCTACATGTTGAAAGACGCGATGACAGGTAAGCTGGCGACAATTCCCGCCGACTTGCTGGATGATGTCATCGATAATCCGAAAGTCTGGGAAACCACCCGTCTTGTGATTTCGCCCGAGGTTAAATCCATGCGGATGCGGATGCATTGCCTTGATCTGATCGCAAAGGGAATGATCACCATGGCCAATGAAGGTGGCGCGGATACGTTGATTGCATTGTCAAATCTGTGGCTTTTGCGGACGCTGAAACGTTTGGGGTATGGGGCTGAACTGCTTGGCGCGCCCTACGAGAACGAGGAAGACGGTCACACATATGCGGTGATGGCTATTGCCGCAAAACAAAGGCAGCTCAGCACCGATATCGAGGTCCATCAAACAGCTGCTTAGTAAATACGTTGCCAGCCCACCATGGGCCTTCTGGGGGGCCCATGGCGCAATGTGAAAGAAATTGCTTAGTCTGCGCTGCCGAAAACCCGTTTGAAAATCGTGTCGACGTATTTGGTGTGATAGCCGAGGTCGAATTTTTCGTTGATGGCATCTACGCCCAAGGCTTTGACAACGTCGTCGTCCGCGAGGAGTTCTTCGCGGAAATCCGTGCGGTCTTCCCAGACTTTCAGGGCGTTGCGCTGCACCATGGAATAGGCGTCTTCGCGTGACACACCGGCCTGCGTGAGGGCCAGAAGAACCCGCTGGGACATCACCAGACCGGGATATTTGTTCATGTTGTCGAGCATATTTTCAGGGAAAATCAGCATCTTGTCGATCACGCCGGCCAAACGGTTCAGCGCGAAGTTGAGCGTGACGGTGGCGTCCGGCCCGATACCGCGTTCCACGGAGGAGTGCGAAATATCGCGTTCGTGCCACAGCGCGACGTTCTCCATCGCGGGAATCACGGTCATGCGCACAAGCCGCGCAAGGCCCGTGAGGTTTTCTGTCAGCACGGGGTTCTTTTTGTGCGGCATCGCGGAGGACCCTTTCTGGCCCATCGAGAAGAATTCCGCGCCTTCCAGCACTTCGGTGCGCTGCATGTGGCGGATTTCGGTGGCGACGTTTTCGATGGAGGACGCGATCACACCGAGGGTCGCGAAGAACATCGCGTGGCGGTCACGCGGGATGACCTGGGTGGAGATCGGCTCGGGTGTGAGGCCGAGTTTTTCGCAAACGTGGTCTTCGACGGCGGGGTCGATATTGGCGAAGGTGCCGACAGCGCCGGAAATTGCGCCGGTGGCGACTTCGGCGCGCGCGGTTTTCATACGCGCAAGGTTGCGATCCATTTCCGCATAAAAGCGCGCGAACGTCAGGCCCATTGTCGTCGGTTCGGCGTGAATCCCGTGGCTGCGCCCGACACGCACCGTCATTTTATGTTCCATCGCGCGCTTTTTCAGCGCGGCGAGAAGCTTTTCGAGGTCCGCGATCAGGATGTCGGCGGCGCGGACAAGCTGCACGTTGAAACAGGTGTCCAGCACGTCCGAGGACGTCATGCCCTGGTGCACAAAGCGGGCCTCGTCTGATCCGACATGTTCGGCAAGGTGCGTGAGAAACGCGATGACGTCATGTTTTGTGATGGCTTCGATTTCGTCGATGCGCGCCACGTCGAACTCCACGTCTTTTGCCTTCCAGACCGCGTCGGCGTTTTCACGCGGGATCACGCCGAGGTCGGCCATGGCGTCACAGGCGTGGGCCTCGATTTCGTACCAGATGCGGAACTTGGTGGCGGGCTCCCAAATATCGGTCATTTCGGGGCGGGAATAACGAGGGATCATGGGCAAGGGGCCTTTTATGGAGTGCAAAAGCAGATGTGCGCGTCATAAAGTGCGCGGGGCTGGGTCACAAGGGAGCGCGGCCAAATGCGGCAGCTGGCGGATTTCATAGGGCGATTTGACCTCTCGCGGGTGATCGAGGACCGGCGCGCCGGTGCGGTGTCGCGGTTTTCGGGGCAGGCGGTGATTGCGCCGGGCGAGGGCGGAGCGGTTTACACCGAAACCGGTGTGCTGACGCTTAACGAACAACAGTTCGAGGCGGAGCGGCGGTATTTCTGGGTGCAAGACGGGGTGCGCGTGGCGGTGTCCTTTGCCGATGGTGCGCCGTTTCACTGGTTCGATCCGGCCGCAGGGGGACAGGCCAGCGCCCATCTTTGCGGCGCGGACATGTATCGGGGCGGCTATGATCTGGCGCATTGGCCCGATTGGTCGGTGACGTGGGATGTATCAGGGCCGCGCAAGGAGTATCGGTCCGTGACGCGGTATGTGCCGCGCCGTTAGCGTGAACAGTGGCCTTCGCACTTGCAGAAAGCCTGACGCTGGGGCATCAATCATGCAAAGAGACATTTAAGGGAGCCAAAACGATGGCAACGACGATGAATAAACCGGTTCTGGCCGACGTGTTTGGCCCCAGCGAAGGCACGGCCTTGCGGCTCAAGCAGGTCGCGATGGTGGTGTTGGGCATTGCGGCCCTGACGGTGGCTGCGAAAATCCGCGTTCCGATGTGGCCGGTTCCGATTACGTTGCAAACCATGGCGGTGCTGATGATCGGCACAGGGTTCGGCATGCGTTTGGGCCTTGGCACGGTGCTGGGATATCTCGGGCTTGGTGCCGCGCTGGCTTATTTCGGGTCAGGTTTCACGGTGTTTACCGGCGAAACGGCGACTTTGGCTTACTTCGTTGGCCCGACAGCGGGCTATCTGGTTGGCTTTGCGGTGGCAGCTGGCGTGATGGGCTGGTTGGCACAGCAAGGTTGGGACCGCAGTATGTCCAGAATGGCGGGTGCGCTTTTGATCGGGAACGCGATCATCTATGCAATCGGCCTGCCCTGGATGGCGTATTTGTTCCTTGCGGACAAAGGCGCGGCTTGGGTGTTCCAATGGGGTATGGGTAATTTCTTGGTTGGCGACGCGATCAAGCTGGCGGTGGCTGCGATGCTGATCCCGACGGTTTGGAAGCTGGTGGGCAAAGCCCGCAGCTAAGACCTGACGTTAAGAGTTTTGAAAGGCGCGGGGCAGCAATGCGTCGCGCCTTTTGCTATGCCCTAGGCCAGTTTTGTTTCGATATGATTGGCCCGTTCAAGGGACTGGTGCACCGGACAGCGATCCGCGATCTCCAGCAGGCGGGCACGTTGGGCATCGTCAAGGTCACCGTGCAGGGTGATCGTGCGCGTGAAGCTGTCGATCTTGGCATTGGATCCGGACGTGGCGTCCTGCCCGTGGACCTTGTCATGGGTGACATCGACGCTGACGTGGGTCAGGGGCCATTTCTTGCGCCGCGCATACATCCGGATGGTCATGGACGTGCACGCGCCGAGGCCGGCGGACAGGAAACCATAGGGCGTCAGGCCCTTGTTGGTGCCGCCGTAGGCGGCCGGTTCATCCGCCAACACGTGGTGCGGGCCGGACTGGACGTCTTGCAGAAAGCCGTTCGGGTCCGCCTCGGAGACGCGCAAGATACCTTCGGGGATGCCGATGGGGGGCGCAGGGCGTTTGAGGTCGATGTAGCGTTTGGCCCATGTCGCGATCAGGTCAGCTGCATATTCGGCGTCCGCCGCGTTGCCCAGCAAGTGGTCGGCGTTGTCCAGAGTGACAAAGCTCTTGGGGTGTTTGGCGGCGAGGAAGATCTCGGAGGCGTTGTCGATCGACACGACTTCGTCGCGCGGGGCGTGCAGGATCAGCAAGGCGGCCCGCAGGTTGGAAATGGCCGGGGTGAGTTCGCCCTTGGCGATGTCTTCAAGAAAGTCGTTGGATATCCGAAAGGAGCGCCCCCCGAGCGATACTTCTGCGACACCATCGCGCATAATGGCGGGCAGGGCGTGCTTGAAATTATGGGTGACGTGTTCGGGGTCGAACGGCGCACCGATGGTCACGACGGATTTGATGTTGTCGAGCTGCGATGCGGCCTTGAGCACGGCAGCGCCCCCTAACGAATGGCCGATCATCAGCGCGGGGGCCATATCCCGGCGTGACAGTTCTGCACAAGCGGCCACAAGATCCTGCACATTTGTGGTGAAGTTTGTGTTTTCAAACTCGCCCTCGGAATGGCCGAGGCCGGTGAAGTCAAACCGAAGCACCGCGATGCCCATGGCCGCGAGGCGGGCGGCAATACGGCGGGCGGCAGGAATGTCTTTGGAGCAGGTGAAGCAATGGGCGAACAGGGCTGTGGCCAGATGCGGGCCTTCGGGCAGATCGAGGCGCGCGGCAAGGTCTTGACCGTCGTGACCGGGGAATGTGAAGCGGTGCGTGGGCATGGTCCGGGAATCCTTTTGTTGCACCCAAAGTGGACGCAGCGCAAAAGCCCCGCAAGGGATGTGACACGGTTGTGACGGGAGCGTCACGGGAAGGTGAGAGATGTGGCATATGATCGGACGGGCATTGGTCGTGGCGGCGGGGCTGGCTTTTGCCGGTTCATTCGCAGGCGATTTGCACCCGATGGGGGATAGTCTGGCGGTGTTCAGGCCGGTGATTTTCGTCGGCACTGTTTTGATGTGCGCGGTGGTTTGGCGCTGGCGCGTGGCGCAAGGTATTGGTGTTTTCGCCGCCGTGGTCACGGCCTTTCATTTCGCGACAGGCGCCATTGCGGCGCCACCGGCTGTGGTGAACTATGTGCATTACCAGAAGAACCTGTTGTTCAAGCCTGCGGATCGCACGGCGTTTGTTGCTGACGTTATCGCGTCGGGGGCTGATGTTGTGACCCTTCAGGAGGTGAGCCGCGCCAATCTGCCCGTGCTGGAGGCTTTGCGGCCAGACTATCCGCATCAGTTCTTGTGTCCGGCGCGCGGCATCGCGGTGTTGTCGCGCAGGCCATTGATGCAGGAACGTTGTTCTGAAACGATCGGGTTTGCCAGTGCCCTGACGCAGGTGCAGGGCCGTGACGTGCAGGTCTATTCGGTGCATTTGTTCTGGCCATGGCCCTTGGGCCAATGGGAGCAAGTCGCCGATTTAACGCGCGAAATGGAAGCTGCCCCTGCATCATTGAGCGTCGTGGGCGGAGATTTCAACATGGTGCCTTGGGCGCGTAGCGTGGCCTGGATCGAACGGGCGAGCGGGACCGAGAGGATCGGTGCCGCGGTCACCACATTCGAGATATTCGGCTACCCTTTGGCGATTGATCATGTGTTGGCCACGGGCGGCGCGGGCCAGATCGCGCAGCGGGGCAAGCTGGGCGCGGACCATTACGGTGTGGTCGCACAGGTCGCGTTGCCCTAGCGCACCATTAACGCCCCATCAAGGCATCGTCATGCGGGTAGGTCGTCAGGTTTTCGAACCCGTCCTCGGTGATCAACACCTGATCTTCGAGCTTGATCGAGAAATCGCCCCTCTCGGGACTGACCAGCGCCTCGACGCACAATGTCATACCCGCCTGCAATTCATGATCAAACGCGCCCTCGACCATGTGATCGGGGTAGGCCACCAGCGGCCATTCATCGCAAAGGCCAACGCCGTGCATCAGGCAGCTGTATTTGCCCTTTTGATATTTGGCGTCCAGCACATGGGTGTTGCGGCTAAGGTCCTGGATGTTCACGCCGGGGCGTAGCATTTGCATATTGGTTTCAATATGTTCCACGGCGTGCTTCATCGCCTCGATCATGTCGGGGCGCGGTTTTTGATCCCCGATCCACCAGGTGCGCGAGATATCGATGCAGATGCCGTAGCTGCCGATCAGGTCGGTATCGAACGCGAGGATTTCGTTGCGTTTTGTGATGCGCGGGCCGCATTCCTGAAACCACGGGTTGGTGCGCGGGCCGGACGTGAGCAGGCGGGTTTCGATCCATTCGCCACCGCGCCGCACGTTTTCGGCGTGCAATACGGCCCAGATATCGTCTTCGGACGTGGTGCCATTGCCAGAATGCGCGCGCGCGAAATCTTCCATCGCTTTGACAGAGGTTTCGCAGGCGTGATTGGCGCAGCGCATGGCGAGGATTTCATCCGCGCCTTTGATCGAGC
>CBFHGD010000007.1:0-11741 GCA_965655275.1 Octadecabacter sp.
TCAAAGAAGTGGCATCGCGCACAAACGATGAGGCCGGCGACGGCACCACGACTGCGACAGTTCTGGCCCAGGCCATCGTCAAAGAAGGCATGAAGTCTGTTGCTGCTGGCATGAACCCGATGGATTTGAAGCGCGGCATCGACCTTGCCACGTCCAAAGTTGTCGAGGCCATCAAAGCTGCCGCACGTAAAGTTGAAAATTCCGACGAAGTTGCACAGGTCGGCACGATTTCCGCCAACGGCGAAGCCGAGATCGGCCAACAGATTGCTGACGCAATGCAGAAAGTCGGCAACGAAGGCGTAATCACTGTCGAAGAAAACAAAGGTCTGGAAACAGAAACCGATGTTGTTGAAGGCATGCAGTTCGACCGCGGCTACCTGTCGCCTTACTTTGTCACCAACCCTGACAAAATGACCGTTGAGCTGGAAGATGCGATCATCCTGCTGCACGAAAAGAAGCTGTCTTCGCTTCAGCCTATGGTTCCGCTGCTTGAGAGCGTGATCCAGTCCGGCAAGCCTCTCCTCATCATCGCTGAAGATGTTGAAGGCGAAGCATTGGCAACGCTGGTTGTGAACAAACTGCGTGGCGGTCTGAAAATCGCGGCTGTTAAGGCGCCTGGTTTCGGCGACCGCCGCAAAGCCATGTTGCAGGACATCGCCATTCTGACCGGTGGTCAGGTGATTTCCGAAGACCTCGGTATGAAGCTGGAAAATGTCACGATCGACATGCTGGGTTCCGCCAAGCGCGTTGCGATCACCAAAGATGAAACAACAATCATCGACGGTGCAGGCGAAAAGGCCGAGATCGAAGCACGTGTTGTTCAGATCCGTAACCAGATCGAAGAAACAACATCCGATTACGACAAAGAAAAGCTGCAAGAACGTGTTGCCAAGCTGGCAGGCGGTGTTGCTGTTATTCGTGTCGGCGGCATGTCCGAAATCGAAGTGAAAGAGCGTAAAGACCGTGTCGATGACGCGCTCAATGCGACCCGTGCGGCTGTCCAGGAAGGCGTTGTCGTTGGTGGTGGTGTTGCACTGATCCAGGCTGGCAAGGCGCTTGACGGGCTGGAAGGCGTTAATGGCGATCAGACGATCGGTATCAACATCGTGCGCAAGGCGCTTGAGGCTCCGCTGCGCCAGATCGCAGAGAACGCCGGTGTGGATGGGTCCGTTGTTGCGGGCAAAATCCGCGAAAGCAGCGACCTGAAGTTCGGCTTCAACGCGCAGGCCGAAGAATATGGCGACATGTTCAAGTTCGGTGTGATTGACCCTGCGAAAGTTGTGCGCACTGCATTGCAGGACGCGGCATCTGTTGCTGGTCTGTTGATCACGACCGAAGCCATGGTTGCCGACAAGCCGTCCAAGGACGGTGCTAGCGCTGGTGGCGGCATGCCCGACATGGGCGGCATGGGCGGCATGATGTAAATCGAAACCGTCAGGTTTCGACGTCCTCAGCTTGGCGGTAGTTGTTTCGTAGAAACGATGAGAGCCAAGACCGGACATCGCCAAACAAAGGGCGGCCCCAAGGGGTCGCCCTTTCGCGTTGTTAGGGTAAAATCGCCTCCAGCTCATCGTAACTGAGCACGTCGGCATCGCCCCATGCCACCGCCGCCAGAGATTTGGGCCGGACGGTCAGCGCGGCCATGTCAGCCCGCGTGACCCATGCGCGATGGGTCACGATGCGTTCGGGGTCTTGCCATGCCGAGTCCAGCGTGCCCGCCGTGAGCGTGCAGCGAAAGAACACTTCGACTTGATGAAACGTGCCGTTCGGGTCGTGAAATTCATTGAGCAGGCAGGGCGCGCCAACCTGCACGGTGAGGCCTGTTTCCTCAAGGATTTCGCGGGCGAGGTTTTGCGGTAGGCTTTGATGCGGTTCGGCCCCGCCGCCGGGCGCGCACCACAGATCATCGCGGCCTTTGTAGGCGTTTACCAGCAGAAGGCGGTCCTCATGCAGGACGATGCCGCGTGCGGCGATGCGGACGGGTCGGCGTATGTTTGAAAGGGTCATGGGGTAATGTTGCCGATGTTCCAAGGTCAGGCAAGCCGGACCTTATCATTCCTGCGAGATCGCTTATGTTGGGGTTATGAAACAGTTTTTCGTTACTTTCTGGTTGACCTTGACCCCGCTTGCTGCGGCGGCAGAGGATTGCGTGGTGTTGTTGCACGGGTTGGCGCGCACCGAGACGTCGTTTCTGGCCCTGCAGGAAATGCTGGAAGCCGACGGGTTTGTTGTGGTCAACAACAGCTATCCGTCCACCAGCGCGGACATTGAAACGCTGGTCGCGCAAAACGTGCCGCAGGCGGTGGCCGCCTGCGAGAACCGCCGCGTGCATTTCATCACTCATTCCATGGGCGGTATTCTGGTGCGGGTCTATCTGGCCAATGACCGCCCCGAGATGATGGGCCGTGTTGTTATGCTGGGGCCACCGAACGCGGGGTCCGAATTGGTCGATATTTTTGGTGATCTGGAGCCGTTCCAGTGGATCAACGGACCTGCGGGCATGGAATTGGCATCGGATGGGCCAGAGGACGCGGGCGCGGCGTTGAGTTTGCCATGGCCGGGGTACGAATTGGGCATCATCGCGGGGGACCGCACGTTGAACGCCTATTATTCAAGCCTGATCGAGGGGGCGGACGACGGGAAAGTCTCTGTGGACTCCACGCGGATCGAAGGGATGCAGGACCATATTACATTGCCGGTGACCCATACGTTTATGATGAACAATCCACTGGTGATGCGTCAGGCAGAAGCGTTCCTGAAAGAAGGGCGGTTCAACCGCGCGCTGACCTTGGGCGGTGTGATGTTCGGCTATCAGTAGCGCCGTGCAAAAGAGCGGTATTTCAGAGCCAGAGAAGGTTAGGGCGCGGCGCCTGTGACCGTGTTGATATGGCCCATTTTGCGGCCCGGTTTTGCGTCTGATTTACCATAGAGATGGATCGCAGTGTTGGTTTTTGCGATCTCTGGCAGGCGGTTCACATCATCGCCGATAAGGTTTTCCATGACGACATTTGAATGACGGCTTCCGTCGCCCAAGGGCCAGCCGGCGATGGCGCGGATATGCTGTTCGAATTGATCTATCGCGCAGCCCGCTTGGGTCCAGTGGCCGGAGTTGTGCACGCGCGGCGCGATTTCATTGACGATGAGGCCGTGGGGCGTGACGAACAGTTCGACCCCCAACGTGCCGACATAATCGAGCGCATTCAAGATGTTGGCGGTGAGAAGGACTGCGTCCGTGCGCTGGGCCGCGGTGAGTTTTGCGGGGACGGTGGTGGTGTGCAATATCCCGTCGCGGTGCAGGTTTTCGCCCGGATCGAAACACGAAATCGCGCCGTCCATGGCCCGTGTGCCGATGACCGAAACCTCGTGCGAGAAATCAATGAACCCTTCCAGCAGCGCCGGTGCGCCAGCCATATCCGCAATCGCCTGCGCTGCGTCATCAGGTGACATCAGGCGCGACTGCCCTTTGCCATCATACCCGAGGCGGCGTGTTTTCAAGATTGCGGGGGTGCCGATCTGGTCGATGGCGAGTTCAAGGTCGTCTGCGGTTTGCACCGCCGAATAGGGCGCGGTTTGCAGGCCAATGCGGGTGAGAAAATTCTTTTCGAGAAACCGGTCTTGTGAGGTGGCTAGCGCGTCGCGGTTCGGGTGGATCGGGGTGATTGCCTCGATCACGTCGAGCGCGTCGGTCGGGATGTTTTCAAACTCGAACGTGATGACGTCGCAGGCCTTGGCGAAGTTGGTGAGCGCCTCTGTATCCGAATACTGCGCCTTGTAATGGAAGTTGGACACGTGGGAGGCGGGGCAATCGGCGCCGGGTTCAAAGATACAGGTTTTGAAGCCGAGGCGGGAGGCCGCGACGGATAGCATACGGCCCAGCTGACCGCCGCCAAGGATGCCGATGGTTGCGCCGGGTTTGAGCGGAATGAGAGAATCAGTCATCGGTGGGTTCATCCGGTATTGAAGCGGAAAGGGCGGCTCGCCAGGCGTCGAGCCGGCTGGCGAGCCCTGCGTCGTTGAGCGCAAGGATACCAGCGGCCATCAACGCGGCGTTGGCGGCACCCGCGGCCCCGATTGCCATGGTCGCAACGGGGAAGCCTTTGGGCATTTGCACGATGGAATAAAGGCTGTCGACGCCCGACAGCGCCTTGGTCTGCACCGGAACGCCGATGACGGGAATACGGGTTTTGGAGGCCATCATACCGGGAAGGTGGGCCCCGCCGACCGCGACGGTGGCGACGGGGATACCCGCGGGCATCTGCACGATCGACAGCAGCGAGTCGAGCCCGTCGAGGTGGCGCAGCGGGACCGGGACACCGATCACCGGCAGCGAGGTCACCGACGCCAGCATGCCCGGCAGGTGCGCCGCGCCGCCCGCACCGGCGATGATCACCTGAAGCCCACGCGAGGCGGCGTCTTTGCCGTAAGACCACAAACGGTCCGGCGTGCGGTGTGCCGAGACGATTTTGGCCTCATAGGTTACGCCAAGCTCGTCCAGTAGGGTCGCAGCTTCGCGCATGGTGGCCCAGTCGGACTGGCTGCCCATGATAATACCAACGCTTGGGGTCATGTTGTCTGCGCCTTTCGATCGTGAACTGGGGTTATAGCTGCGTTGGGCGCGGGTGCAATCAGGTGGCGCGTCAGGCAATGATGTCTGGTGTGATGCGGTCTTCGAGCACGCTGATTTTGTCTTTCAGGGCGAGCTTTTGCTTTTTCAGGCGTTTGACCGTCAACATATCCGCTGTGCCGCTGGCTTGAAGCGCATGGATCGCGTCGTCCAGATCGCGGTGTTCCTGCCGCAGCACGCCAAGCTGGATGCGCAAGACTTCGAGTTGTTCCATGCGTGCGCTGCTGTTCATTGCGAATCCCGATCTGCGGTGTGTTGAGGGTCGAAAGCTATGCCAAAAGTGTGATTTCTCAAAGGAAAACCGCGCGCTGTGGCTTGCAAGACCGCACTTCGCGCCCCATATTTTGCCTATGGTTGCCGATAACGGGGCCATGCACCTGACGGTCGCTTAACATAAGGACGTGTCGCATGACGAAACTAACGCTGGGAACGCATCCGTTCCTTTTGGGCTTTGAAGAACTGGAGCGGCTGGTGGAACGCACCGCCAAATCCGGTAATGACGGCTATCCCCCCTATAATATCGAACAGGCGTCGGCGACGAGTTATCGCATTACGCTGGCTGTGGCGGGATTTGGTGAGGGGGATCTTGCGATCACCGTGGAAGACAACCAGCTGGTGATCCGCGGGCGCCAGACCGATGACAGCGAAGGGCGCGTGTTTTTACACCGTGGCATCGCGGCGCGGCAATTCCAGCGGTCTTTTGTGCTGGCTGAAGGGGTCGATGTGGGCGAGGCGATCATGGAAAACGGGCTTCTGCATGTCGATTTGACGCGGGCTGTGCCCGATAGCGTTGTTCAAACCATCAATATCAGGAAGGGTTAAGTCATGGATACGAAGTTCAATTTTTCCGAAATGGGTGACCGGGTGGTTTATGTGAAATCCGTCGATGTGGCGGGATTGCCCGAAGATGTGCGCGAAGCGGCCGGGGATCGTGAGCAATTGTTTGCGGTGCATGACAGCGACGGGCAGCAACTGGCGTTGGTCGCCAACAGGCAGATGGCCTTCGTGCTGGCGCGCCAGAACGATATGCAGCCGGTGACGGTGCACTGATCGCAGTGCGCTAACCTTGCCTTGGCAGGGTTTTTGGCGTCTGTGGCGCTAACCCGAAGGATGCCAGATGCCCAACCGTAAACCTTTCGAATTTTCCGGAACAATGACCGGTGGCGGCAGCCGCCAGACGGTGGATGTGCCCGTATCGGTGCTGTCTGACCACACACCTGTCAGCTTGCGCGTCCACGTGATCCACGGGAAACGGGCCGGGCCGACCGTGTTTATCAGTGCGGCGGTGCATGGGGACGAGGTGATGGGCGTCGAAATTGTGCGCCGGTTCTTGCAGTCGCCTTTGCTGGAAAATTTGCGCGGGACGTTGATGGTGGTGCCGATTGTGAATGCCTTCGGGTTTCACAACCGGTCACGGTATCTGCCGGACCGCCGCGATTTGAACCGCTCGTTTCCGGGATCGAGTGAGGGGTCGCTGGCGTCGCGGCTGGCGGGCATTTTTCTGGACAAGGTGGTGATGCGGTGTGATCTGGGGATCGACCTGCATTCGGCCGCGATCCATCGCACCAACCTGCCGCAAATGCGCATCAGCCCGGACAATGCCCGCACGCGGGGGCTGGCAGACGCGTTTGGTGCCCCGGTTATCGTGACGTCCGCGTTGCGCGACGGGTCTTTGCGCGCCGAAGCCAAGGCCGCTGGCGTTGATGTGTTGCTGTATGAAGCGGGCGAGGCGTTGCGGTTTGATGAAATGGCAGCGCGGGCAGGGGTCGCAGGGATTTTGCGGGTGCTGCGCGCGCTGGAAATGCTTCCGGCTAAGGGCATCGCCAAGGCGCGGGTGAAGCCGCTGGTGTGCCGCTCAAGCAGATGGCTGCGCGCGCCTGCGGGCGGGTTGCTGCGCACCTATCGCGGGGACGGCGACGTGGTCGAGGCGGGCGATGTTCTGGCGTCGGTGTCCGATCCGTTTGGTGAAAAAGAGGTTGATTTGCTGGCCCCGAGCGACGGGATCATTATTGGCCGTGCGGTGATGCCGGTGGTCAACGAGGGCGACGCGGTGTTCCATCTTGCCGACGTGCGCCATGACGACCCCGCCCAAGCGGTCGAGGACCTTGCGACCCAGCTGGAGAATTCGCCGTTATTTGACGAGGACGAGATTATTTAGGCTGGATTGCGCAGCAAGCTGGCCGCACACGGGACTTAAGGCACGCCTAAGCAAGAGGCGCCACCCGCATGGGATGGCGCCTCTTGGTCGGCAGATGGTGGGTCTCACTTACCCTACGGTCATTCCGCCGCGATCAAGCCCATCGATTCCAGTTTCAAAATCACCTGATGGGCGCAATTGTCGACGTCGACATTTTCGGTTTCGACGGCCAGTTCCGGATCAAGGGGCACATCGTAGGGGTCTGAAATACCTGTGAATTCCTTGATCTTGCCTTCGCGGGCGAGCTTGTAGAGGCCCTTGCGGTCGCGGCGTTCGCATTCTTCGATAGACGTGGCGACGTGGACTTCGACGAAGGCCCCGAAATCCTCGACGTCTTCACGCACCGCGCGCCGTGTCGTGGCGTAGGGCGCGATGGGCGCACAGATCGCAATGCCGCCGTTCTTGGTGATCTCGGACGCGACGTAGCCGATGCGACGGATGTTCAGGTCACGGTGTTCTTTGCTGAAGCCCAGCTCGGACGACAGGTTCTTGCGCACGATGTCGCCGTCCAGAAGGGTCACAGGGCGACCGCCCATTTCCATCAATTTCACCATCAAGGCATTGGCAATGGTGGATTTTCCGGAGCCGGAGAAGCCGGTAAAGAACACGGTAAAGCCCTGTTTGGAACGCGGCGGTTTGGTGCGGCGCAGTTCCTTGACCACGTCAGGAAACGAAAACCATTCAGGGATTTCAAGACCTTCGGACAGGCGGCGGCGCAGTTCGGTGCCGGAGATGTTGAGGATCGTGACGTTAGCCTTGTCCTCGATCTCGTCAATCGCTTCGTATTGGGCGCGTTCCTGCACATAGACCATGTGTTTGAAGTCGACCATTTCGATGCCCATTTCCGCCTCGTGTTCACGAAACAGGTCCTGCGCGTCATATGGGCCATAAAAATCGTCGCCGGCGGAGTTTTTGCCGGGGCCCGCGTGATCCCGACCGACGATGAAATGCGTGCAGCCGTGGTTCTTGCGGATCAGACCATGCCAGACCGCTTCGCGTGGGCCGCCCATGCGCATGGCAAGGTTAAGCAGCGACATGGAGGTGGTGGACTGGGGGTATTTGTCCAACACGGCTTCGTAGCAACGCACGCGGGTGAAGTGATCAACGTCGCCCGGTTTGGTGAGGCCGACGACAGGGTGGATCAGCAGGTTGGCCTGTGCTTCGCGGGCGGCGCGAAACGTCAGTTCCTGATGGGCGCGGTGCAGCGGGTTGCGGGTCTGGAACGCGACAACCTTGCGCCAGCCCATTTTGCGGAAATAGGCGCGCAGTTCGTTCGGGGTGTCGCGGCGACCGCGAAAGTCGTAGTGCACGGGCTGCTGGATGCCGGTGACGGGGCCACCAAGGTAGATTTTGCCGGCCTGATTGTGCAGGTAGTTCACCGCCGGGTGCGCGGTATCGTCCGCGCCAAAGACCTTCTCGGCCTCGTGCGATTTGTTCGGTTCCCATTTGTCGGTGACGGTCATGGTGGCGAGGATCACGCCTTCCTGATCGCGCAGGGCGATGTCCTGACCGACCTCGACGGTTTCGGCGAAGCCTTCGGAAACATCAAGGTTGATGGGCATCGGCCACAAGGACCCGTCTGCAAGGCGCATGTTGTCCACGACGCCGTTGTAATCTTCCTCGCTCAAGAACCCTTTCAGCGGGTTGAAGCCGCCGTTCATCAGGAGTTCCAGATCGCAGATCTGGCGCGGTGTCAGGTCATGGCTGGTCAGCTCGCCCGCTTCTGTTTTCAGCTTTTGGGCACTGTCATAAGAGACGAACAATTCGGGGATCGGGGCGAGGTTATTTTGCATTAATTTAGTCCTACTGGTTATCGGGGAGAGGCCGGAGGTTGTGCCGGTGAGCTCTGCATGCAGCGCATCGTATTCAGCAAACTTTCTGGCCAGAAATTGGTCCGTAAGGCGGTTTTTTGTGGCCGCCCCGCGGGATGTGATGTCGTAAGTGAACCGGGCCCGTTTGTCGGGGCCGTTACGGTCAGCGATTTGAACGAGCTTCGCGTCGGTCGCTTGTTTGAGCAGCGCGTTGAGGCGCCCTAAAGACACACCGATGGCCTGCGCCGTGACGCGCTGTGACGCAGCAGGCGCGATATCCAGCTGCCGCAGCAGGAGGAACATCTGGTCGTCGTGGTCGGGGGCTGCGGGCATTGGGGGGCTCGGTGTTTGTTCATGGATGAACATACACGGGAAGTTTGTTCACGCAAGAACAGACATTTTTGTTGGGCTGAAAGCAACGAATTGTTGTGGCGATACAACAGTAACCGGATGCCAAAGCTATGCGCCGGTGGGTCGGTCCAAGCTATCTGGTGCAGCGACCTGGCTTAGATAAACCGGATTTTGAAACCGGTGTTGCAGCAATTTGATCTCGTTTTTCGAAATGACCACGCCTTTTCGCCAAAGATTTCCCTTCATCACGGTCGGATATTTCCGCGCATAGTCGCGATACCGGTCGTTGGTCACAACGAAAGAGAGGGGGAGGTGTTTCAGGCTTTCCAGAATGTATCCATCTGCCTGGATTCCGCTTGGCACGATATAAATTTCATCTGCCTCCAGCCCGAATATGTCGTCAAGCAGCGCGAATGTATGGGCTTGCTTGTTGGGGAACGCTTCATGCTCGCTGAGGGTGTAGAAAATATTTGCATCAAAGAAGCAGACGATCCGATATCCTTCACGGCGCAGTTGCTCGGCAATCATGCCAAGCGGTTGCGCATCCAGCTTATTTGCGCGGCCAAAGTGGTAGATATTGCTGCCGTCAATAATAGCTGTCTTCACGCCCAGCTTCAGACCTTGCATGAAGCCTTGACGGTCATTGGCCAGCAAGGGATGCGGTTTGAGGGGCTGTGCCTTGCGGGGGGATCGGCAGGCGCGCGTCCGGTACGCAACAAACAACCAGACGGCAATCAGCAGCGCCAGAGCAGCGACAAGGTCGCCGTTAACAGTGGGCTCCATCAGGACCCACCACACGGGCAGAGTGAAGATCGTTGTCAGCAGAGTGATGTTTAGGAGTGTGTAGAACGCGCATGCGAGCCGCGTCCCAAGCCCGATTTGCGCGGTCTTGGCTGGTCTTGGCGAAAGACTGTCGCCCAGCGTTGTTTGATCGCCGCTCATTTCGCGGTTTGGGCCGCGCTTTTCAGCTATTCCTGTTCCGCCAGAAACCGCTCCGCTTCGAGCGCGGCCATGCAGCCCATGCCCGCGGATGTGACCGCCTGACGGTATTTGTAGTCCGTCAGATCGCCCGCGGCGAACACGCCGGGGATCGAGGTTTCGGTGCTGTCGGGTTTGGTGACGACGTAGCCGCCCATGTGGGTTTCCAGCACGTCCTTGACCAGTTCGTTGGCGGGCGCGTGGCCGATGGCGATGAACACGCCCTTGGCGGGGATGTCGGTGATTTCGCCTGTCTTGACGTGTTTGGCTTTGACGCCTTCAACGCCGAGCGGGTTTTCACCGCCGTAGACTTCCTCAAGCTGGTGATCCCAGAGGGGTTCGATTTTCGGGTTCTTCATCAGACGGTCGATCAGGATCGCCTCGGCGCGCAGCTCGTCGCGGCGGTGGATCAGCGTGACCTTTGAGGCGAAGTTGGTAAGGAACAGCGCCTCTTCCACGGCGGTGTTGCCGCCGCCCACGACCACGATCTCCTGACCGCGATAGAAGAACCCGTCACAGGTGGCACAGGCAGAAACGCCGAAGCCTTTGAATTTCTCTTCGCTCGGAAGGCCCAGCCATTTCGCGCGCGCACCCGTGGCGAGGATGATCGCGTCGGCGATGTATTCAGTTCCGCTGTCGGATTGGCACACGAAGGGGCGTTTGGTAAAATCGACGGAGGTGATGATGTCACCGATGATTTCGCAGCCCATGGCGCGGGCGTGGGCTTCCATGCGGATCATCAGGTCGGGGCCTTGCACGTCTGTGTCACCGGGCCAGTTTTCAACTTCGGTCGTGGTGGTGAGCTGGCCGCCCGGTTCGATGCCTTGCACGAGGATCGGTTCGACCATGGCGCGCGCGGCGTAAACGCCAGCGGTATACCCTGCGGGGCCGGAGCCGATGATAAGAACTTTGGTTTTGCGTGTGTCGGCCATGTCGGTCATCCCATTTTGTGTTGCCGTCGATATATGCGCGCGGGCGGGCGGGGAAAAGGGGTGTCGCTGTCTTGCGTATCTGCGCAGGATTATTGCGGGTTGGTGAAATATTGTTGCGCACGGGGTGATGAATGGGTATGAATCGCGACAGCCAAGGGGAGCGCAGAGCAACGATGCCTGGACAAAAGCTAGACGAGATCGACCGGATGATTCTTGCACAGCTGCAAGAAGACGGGCGCATGACCAACGTGGAGCTTGCCAAACGGGTCGGTATTTCTGCGCCTCCGTGCCTGCGCCGTGTGCGCACGCTGGAAGAACAGGGGTTCATTCGCGGCTATCACGCTGATGTGGATCCGCGCGAATTGGGGTTCGAGGTGCAGGTGTTTGCCATGGTCGGGCTGGTCAGTCAGGCCGAGGTTGACCTGAGCGCGTTTGAAAAGATGTGTCAGGACTGGCCGCTGGTACGCGAGTGTCACATGCTGAATGGCGAGGTGGATTTCGTGCTGAAGTGCGTGGCACCCGATTTGCGCACATTCCAGAATTTCCTGACCGAACATCTGACAAGCGCGCCGAATGTGGCGAGCGTGAAAACGTCGCTGGTGATCCGCGGAGCCAAGGATGAACCGGGCGTGCCGTTCGAAGTCCTGGAAGAACGCCTGAAGCGCGACGAATAGACCGCGTCTTTTAGGCGACCACCCCGAAATCAAGATCATGCATCGACAGGCGCGGATGCATCAGCATGCCGAAATCCTCGATCCGGTCCATATGCGGGAACAGACCCATATACAGGTTCAGCATGTCGCCGCGCAGCCCGATTTCGTGGCGCGCGCCGGGGTTATGGCTGTCCA
>CBFHGD010000007.1:11751-31818 GCA_965655275.1 Octadecabacter sp.
CTCGACGCCATTGGTCGCGATGCGTTCGTGATTGGCAAACCCGATCTGGAACACCTGAACCGGTGTTTGTGGCGTCACTTCGATGATGTTCACACCATCGACGAAATCTGCTGCGGGCACGAAGGCGGCCTCGTGGCCGGTGACCCGTTGCAGGGTCGGCGAGCGGTGATAAAGCCGAGCAGACGGCCCCAGCAGCAGGTCGGGCATGGGGCGGCCAATGCCAAGCGCATCCGCGGCGATGCGGATGAGTTTTCCCATACGGGCGTCTTGGCCCTGTGCGCCGGGAACAAGGGTCATCGCGCCGCGCCAGAGCACTGGTTGAAAGCCGTTGGTGACGGTCTTGACCTGATCGCCGGGCAGGATGTCCTCAATCGCGACGGTGCCGCGATCGGTTGTCAGCAATGCGCCACGGGCGAAAGCGCCGAAGCTGTCTTCGAACGCGCGGTGCGCCGGTGCAATGCGGGAAAAGTCGTTGATGTCGCCATTGGCGAGCAGATGGACGACCTCGTATCGGCGCATTAGAGGCTGAGCGCGCAGAGGCCGTCCGTCTTGCTGAGTATACCGGTCTGAGGAGCGGACCGGGTCTTTGTTTCGTGCCACCGCGAGGCCAGCGGTGGGAGGAGGGGACATTCTAACCATGCGGCACCTACTAAGGTTGTCACATCATCTGCTGGCCCCCGCCAACAACATCTGAGGAGAGTTGCGATTTGGTGAAATGTGACCGATTGCGCCGGCTTTGGTCAAACATTTTGGAAATTTTGGCGTTTTGCGGGATCAATCCGGTGCGAAGACACGGGATTGTTCGAAAACCGAAAACGCGGGCGCCAC
This sequence comes from Octadecabacter sp., assembly GCA_965655275.1. Classification (GTDB taxonomy): domain Bacteria; phylum Pseudomonadota; class Alphaproteobacteria; order Rhodobacterales; family Rhodobacteraceae; genus Octadecabacter. Next base: position 12,580 of record CBFHGD010000007.1, read on the forward strand.
AATTGGGGCCTGCGGCAGGGCCGGAAACGAGAATCGCCGCCCATTGCGATTCGAAGCGCTGTTCGATGTGCGGGGCGGCGATTGAATGGGTTTGGGGACCTTACGGTCGGGTCAGGCGCTTACGCGGCTGGCCGCTGCGTGCGGGCGCTCATGTCGGTGAGTGCGGCGACAGCACGGCGGCTGGCGATAAACGCGTCGCGGCGCAATCCACGTTCCCACGGCATTTTCGTGGTGCAGGTGTTTGCTTCGCTGATTGCGGCGTTGATCCAACGGGGTGTCTTTGTCATGGGTCTGTCCTCATGTTTTGTTTTTTGCTCGATAGGGTAACTATCGCGGAGCAAAGGGGCATGAATTTGACAGTTGTGTGCGGCGGGCAGGTTTTTTCGCCCTGACGGGGCGTTGGAATATGGCGATCCGGCGGGTGGGCGTACTGGCCCCGAAACCCCAAGGGGTATTGGGTTTGTGCACAATCAGGGTGGCGCGGGGCGGATTGTTTCGCAAACACTGGGGCAGGATCGGGGCAACAACTGCCCGATTGCGGGCCTTATTGCGGCAGGGTGATCGCGGCGATCAGGCGGCCATAGTCGGCTTCTTTGTTGTGGGTCGTGCGCCGGTAGCTATAAAACCGCTCCGGATCGGCATAGGTGCAGTGGCGCGTCCATTCTGCCGCGCCGACGCCCGCCGTGCGCAGCCGGTGCAGCCCGAGGGCGGGCAGGTCGAACAGCATGCGGTCGCCCTCGCCATTGGCGAAGAACCGCGCGAAGGCCTGATCTTGCGCGATGAAATCCTCAAAGAACTCCGGCCCGACCTCGTAGGCGCGTTGGCTGATGGTGGGGCCGATGACGGCGCAGGTGTTGGCGCGGGTCGCGCCAAGGGTTTCCATGGCGTTCAGCGTCGCTTCAAGCACGCCGCCAAGCGCACCCTTCCAACCGGCATGGGCCGCGCCGATGACACCTGCGGTGGCGTCTGCAAACAGCACAGGCTGGCAATCGGCCGAAAGAACGGACAGCGCAATGCCGGGTGTGGCGGTGACCATGGCGTCGGCCTTGGGGCGGTCGGACCCGTGGCGATCGGACGTGGCGCTGGTGACGGTCACCACATCGGCGGAATGGATTTGGTGCACGCCGATCAGGGCATCGAGCGCAACACCCATGGCGTCCGCGACGCGGGTGCGGTTTATGGTGACCGCCTCGTGTTGATCAGAGCTGCCCATGCCGCAGTTGAGCCCCTTGAACACGCCGGAGGACGCGCCACCGCGACGGGTGAAAAACCCGTGACGCAGCGGGGCGAGGCTGTCGGCGGTGATGATTTCGAGTGTCATGCATCCAATCCCGAAGGGGGCGGGGCACCGTCAGGGTAGAGCCCCATTACCTTGAACAGGGAACCCATTTCTGACGGGTGCGTCAAGCGGCGGTGCGCGGCAATATGCGCATCAAGTGCGTCATCGCGAAGGTTTGCGGCGAGAGTTTGGGCGCGCTGCGTGATACCGATGCGTTCGAGGAACACACCTTGCGGGGTGAGGCGGGTGAACCTGGCGGGCGCGGCGGCACGCGCGACCGCCTCGAAGTCCACATGGGCGGTGAGGTCGGCTGTGCCCGGCGCGGTTAACGGATCTGTGGGGGCGTGGTCTTGCAGGGCTTGCAAGGTGTCGCCAAGCGAGCGCCAGTCGCCATAGTCAATGATCAGGGCGGCGCCGCCACGCGATGCAACGCGCGCGCCGATTTGCGCGGTTATGGCGGGCAGGGCGGGGCAATGTTCGACGATGTCGCCAGCTTTCGTGTCCTCCAGCCGGTGATCAAGCAGGGCGATGGGGGCGGGGGCGGACAGGCCGGTAGTGAGGCGCTTATCTTGCACGCCGATCTGGAGTTCACGCCAGCCTGCGGGGTCGCGGTGAAACTGGCGGATCGGCAAGGCGTCGAAGAATTCATTGGCAACGAGGTAGAGCGGCAAGTCCGGCAGGGTGCTGACGTCATTGTGCCACGCAGCGTCAAGCCGTTTGGCTTGTTCGGCGCGCAGGGCGGGTGAGGTTTCAACAAGGTGGATTTGCGCGGCCTGTGCGAACCCTGCGACATTGCGCGTGGCGCGCTCGATGTCGGCCATCAGGGTGCCGCGACCGGGGCCGAGTTCGGTGAGGGCGAAGGCGCCGGGCTGGCCTTGATCCATCCAGGCCTGGGCCAGTGACAGGCCGATGAGTTCACCGAACATCTGGCTGATTTCCGGTGCGGTGGTGAAATCCCCCGTTACGCCCAGCGGGTCGCGGGTGGCGTAGTAGCCGTGTTGGGGGTGCATCAAAGCCTCGGCCATATAGTCGGCCAGCGTGATGGGGCCATTGGCGGCGATGCGCGCGACGAGGATGTCGTGCAGCGGCGTCATCTGGCGCGGCGGGTGAGGAAGATGATGAGCAGGCCGCCAAGGATCATGGGAATAGAGAGTGCCTGACCTTGGGTGAGACCCCAGCTTCCGAAATCATAGGCCCAGCCGATCGGATTGTCGGGCGAGGTGAACTGCACGTCCGGTTGGCGCACGAATTCAACGGCAAAGCGCGCCATACCGTAGCCGATCAGGAAGACCGCGGCGAGGGACCATTGGCGTTTCAGCCAGCCGCGTTTGAAGGCAAGGAACAGGATGATCGCGCCGAGGACCAGACCTTCGAGCAGGGCTTCGTAGAGTTGGGAGGGGTGGCGTGCGCACAGGCCGACGGCAACACCGGCGCAGTCTTGTGCGGCCTGACCCGGAAAGATCACGCCCCACGGCGCGTCCGTCGGGCGGCCCCAGAGTTCGGCGTTGATGAAATTCGCGATACGCACCAGCAAGATGGCCGGTGTCGCGGTGAGTGCGAGGACATTGGCGAGGTCGCCCAAGGCCACACCATACCGGCGCGCGCAGATGATGACGGTTACGCAGACCCCGACAAAGCCGCCATGAAACGACATGCCACCGTCCCAGATGCGCAGGATCTGCAGCGGGTTGGACCAGTACTGCCCGTCGCCGTAAAACAGCACATACCCGATGCGCCCGCCCGCAATGACACCGATGATGACCCAGGTCAGCAGGTCCTCGATCTGGTCGCGGCTGAGGGGCGGGGTATCATCACGCCAAAGGGCAGGGCGTTTGATGGCCTGGCGCGCGATCCACCAGCCGATCAGGATGCCGACGATATAACCCATGGCATACCAACGCAGTGCGAAGGAGAAGCCGAACAGGGTGATTGTAAAAATCTCGGGTGAGATATCGGGGAAGGGAATGGCTGCGAACATAAGGCCCGTTGTGACGCAGGGTGCGGCGATGTCAACAGGGGCGGGCATGCCGCACGGGGTTGTTTTGGCGCGCTGCGGGGACCATATAGAGCGCAGTGTTTAGGAGAGAGCCATGCAAACCCGCAACAAAGTCTTTGACGATCTGTCGCAATTGATGACCAACGCTATGGGCGTGGCACAAGGTGCCAAGGACGAGGCGCAGACGGCGATGTCGTCTATGGTGGATCGTTGGCTGGCTGACCGCGATTTCGTGACCCGCGAGGAGTTCGAGGCCGTGCGCACAATGGCGCAAAAGGCACGCGAAGAGAACGCCAGCTTGTTGGCGCGCATCGAGGCGCTTGAAGGCAAGTAAGCGGTGCGGGCCTGTGCCCGCGCAAGATGTTTTGTGAGATGGGGGCTGCCGGGGGGTGGCCCTATTTGCGTTGTGGGAGACGTGAGTGCGCAACCGGGGCGCTGCCCCCGTCCTGCGGACTCCCCCGGAATATTTTGAAAGCAAAGACAGATCACAGACGCCCGACGGCTGGCAGCATCGTGCCGCACACGTGTGACGCGGTTGCCGTAGCCGAGCGCGTGGTCGAGCGCGCCGATTTGCGCCAGAACGTGTTGGCCGACCGGCTGGATGATAAGGCCGGAGTCCACGGGTTTGGGGCGTTCAGCTGGTCGAACACGCTGATATCGTGGCTCTGATCTGCAAACAGGCTGGCGGTGGCAAGACCGGCCATTCCCGCGCCGATAATGGCGATGCGCATCTGTCAGCCTCCGTCGCGATCCGATGCCTGTCGCGTTAAGTGTTTTGCGCGCACATCGGGCAAGGGCGCGCGCGCAAAACGCCACACTTTACCGCAGGCCCGCGCGGGCCTATAAGCCGCCCTATGACCTTATGCGTGATCCAGCTTATTCGAATTATAGCCCCGACGTCGTGACCCCCACGCGTCGGACAAAGGTGTCTGTTATGATCCGCACCGCGCCTCATATTTTCCATTTTGACTGACCTGAAGGACGCTCCACATGTGCGCCGAAACACCCGAGACTGCCGAATACAAAACCACGTTGAACCTGCCCAAGACCGATTTTCCGATGCGGGCCGGATTGCCCAAGCGCGAACCGGACTGGCTGGCGCGCTGGGCGGATATGGACGTTTATGGCAAGCTGCGCGAGAAGGCAGAGGCGGGGGGCCGCCCGCCGTTTACGCTGCACGACGGGCCGCCCTATGCGAACGGGCATTTGCACATCGGGCATGCGCTGAACAAGATTTTGAAAGACATGGTCGTTCGGTCCCAGCAGATGATGGGCCGCGATGCGCGCTATATCCCCGGTTGGGATTGTCATGGCCTTCCGATCGAGTGGAAGATCGAGGAGAAATACCGCGAAAAGGGTCTGGATAAGGACGACGTGGATGTCGTTGAATTCCGCAAAGAATGTCGCGAGTTTGCAACCGGCTGGGTGGATATCCAGCGCGAGGAATTCAAGCGCCTTGGCGTCACGGGCAACTGGGCTGACCCCTACCTGACGATGAATTTCCACGCCGAGCGGGTGATTGCCGAGGAGTTCCAGAAGTTTCTGATGAACGGGACTTTGTATCAAGGTAGTAAGCCGGTGATGTGGTCACCTGTTGAGGAGACGGCGCTGGCCGAGGCCGAGGTCGAGTATCATGACAAGGACAGCTTTGCGATTTGGGTGAAGTTTGAGGTGGCGGATTTCGACATGCCAGATTTGGATGTTGCCGGTGAGGAAGCATCGATCGAGGACCGTGAGGGTTTTGTCGAGATTGAAGCGCAGGCCGCGCAGGATTTCAAAGGCGCATCCGTGGTGATCTGGACGACGACGCCCTGGACAATCCCGTCCAACAAGGCGGTCGTATGGGGGGGCGACTATTCCTACGGGCTTTACGAAGTGACCGAGACGCCGGACGAATGCTGGGCCGCCGTGGGCGAGCGGTTCATTCTGGCTGACAAGCTGGCGGCGGATGTGTTTGCCAAGGCACGGCTGCAACAGGGCCAGTGGAAGCGCGTGCGCGACGTGAGCAACGGCCATCTGGACGCGATGACGCTGGCACACCCCTTAGCCGGAACCGAAGGCAGCAACGGCGAGTGGGACGAACCTCGTGATTTCCGCGCGGCCGAATTCGTCACCGACGAGGAAGGCACTGGCTTTGTGCATTGTGCGCCGAGCCACGGGATGGAGGAATTCGAACTTTATCGTGATCTGGGGATGCTTCAGCAGGTCATCACCTACAACGTTATGGATGATGGCACGTTCCGCGAGGATCTGCCGTTCTTTGGTGGCAAACGCATTCTGCGCGCCAAGGCCAAGAAAGGCGATTGGGAGGGCGATGCGAACGGGGTCGTGATGTCCAAACTGGCCGAAGTGGGCGGGCTGTTGGCGCGCGGCAAGATCAAGCACTCTTATCCGCACAGCTGGCGCTCCAAGGCGCCGATCATCTATCGCAATACGCCGCAATGGTTTGCCGCGATCGACAAGACGGTGGGCGACGGGCAGGACACCTATGGCACCACGATTCGTGAGCGGGCGTTACGCTCGATTGACGAGCTGGTGACCTGGACGCCCGAAAAGGGGCGCAACCGGTTGTTTTCCATGATTGAAGCGCGCCCCGACTGGGTGTTGTCGCGCCAGCGCGCGTGGGGCGTGCCGCTGACCTGTTTCACGCTAAAGGGCGCAAAGCCGACGGACGAGGGTTTCTTGCTGCGCAACGGCGATGTGAACGCACGGATCGTTGAGGCATTCGAGGTTGAGGGCGCGGATGCGTGGTATGTTGACGGCGCGAAAGAGCGGTTCCTTGGCGGTATCGTGAACCCGGATGACTACGATCAGGTCATGGATATTCTGGATGTGTGGTTTGACAGTGGATCGACCCACGCGTTTACCTTGCGGGACCGCGCCGACGGATCCGAGGATGGTTTGGCGGACCTTTATCTGGAAGGCACCGACCAGCACCGCGGGTGGTTCCATTCGTCCATGTTGCAGGGCTGTGGCACGATTGGCCGCGCGCCGTATCGTGGAGTTCTGACGCACGGGTTCACGCTGGATGAGAAGGGCATGAAGATGTCCAAATCCATCGGCAATACCATCGTGCCCGAAAAGATCGTGCAGCAATATGGCGCGGATATCTTGCGGCTCTGGGTGGCGCAGGTGGATTTCACCAACGACCAGCGCATCGGCGACGAGATCCTGAAAGGCGTGGCCGACAGTTACCGCCGTTTGCGCAACACGATGCGCTATATGCTTGGGTCGCTGGCGGATTATGACGCGTCCAAAGCTGTCGCCGTTGCGGATATGCCGGAGCTTGAGCAGTTGGTCCTGCACAAGCTGGCCGTGCTGGATGGCACCGTGCGCGAGGGGTATGCGAAGTATGACTTCCAGGGCGTGTTCCGTGCGATTTTCGATTTTGCCACGCTGGACCTGTCGTCGTTCTACTTCGATATCCGCAAGGATGCGCTCTATTGCGATGGCGATACGACCCGCCAGCGGGCCGCTCTGACGGTGCTGGATGCGCTTTATGCGCGGCTGACTACATGGCTGGCCCCGATCCTGACGTTCACGATGGAAGAGGTCTGGTTGGAACGTAATGGTGCGGACACGTCGGTGCATCTTGTCGATTTCCCCGACACGCCGGACGCGTGGCGCAATGACGTGCTGGCGGCGCGGGCTGAAACGGTGCGCGCGGTGCGCCGCGTGGTCACCGGAGCGCTTGAAGAACAGCGCACGGGCAAGGTCATCGGGTCATCGCTTGAGGCGGCGCCGGTTGTTTATCTGTCGCCTGAACTGGCGGCGGTCATCACGGATCCGGCGACCTTTGCGGACTTGTGCATCACCAGCCAGATCACGATTGTGGAGGGGGCTGCGCCTGAAGGCGCGTTCACGTTGGATGATGTGACAGGCGTTGGCGTTGTGTTTGCCATGTCGCAGGGCGAAAAATGCGCGCGATGCTGGAAGATACTGCCGGACGTCGGCACGCATTCCCATGCCGGTGTTTGCGGGCGCTGTGATAGCGCGTTGGCCTAGCTAGGGTGGGTTTGACGCACCCTACGCGATGCGTGGACACGCGGTTCGGGCGGCTGACGCTGCATGAGGACGACGGCGCGATTGTGCGCGTGGAGTGGGACGGTGACGGCGCGGATGACACGCCGTTGTTGCGCGAGGCCGCACGCCAGTTGCGCGCCTATGATGCGGGCGAATTGCAGGTGTTTGATCTACCCCTGCGCGTGGCAGGGTCTGATTTCCAGCGCACGGTCTGTGCGCAGATGTCTGCGATCCCGTTTGGTGAAACGCTGACCTACGGCGACATCGCATCGGCGCTGGGACAATCGGCACAGGCGGTCGGGTCGGCCTGTGGCAGTAACCCGATCCCCGTGATTATCCCGTGCCACCGTGTGATGGGCGCCAAAGGGCTGACAGGATTTTCAGGCAAAGGCGGGGTCGAAACCAAGGTGGCGTTGCTGCGCCATGAGGGAGCTGGCGGTTTCTTGATTTAAGAGGGACGAGAGGCGCAAAACGCCGGTTTTGGGCAGGCCTGTCTGCGCAGGGCAAGGGCGGGTTTGCGGGACAAAACCGGACATTCAACGCGTCTCGTGGAATGACCGGTCTTTAGATCCATGGTGGTGCCATTTCTCAGGTCGGCGTGCCGTGTTAGTTCAGGCGGACGGGAAACCTGACAATCCTTAGGGACGCCTGCGGTCAACTAAGAAGCGGTCATTGGGGATCAAGCAGCATCGGTGCCTTGGCCCCCAACCGCCCCCTTAATTTTCACCTTACCCGTCCGGTCCGTTCAGCACCTGTTGCACGGCGCCTGCGCCGAGCAGGTAGATAGAGGTGATCATCAGGCCCCAGAAAACACCGTTGACGGGATCGAAATTTTCCCATGCGGCAAAGCCTGCGAAGACGGTCCATGCCAGCGCCATCGGCAGCGATAACGCGCGCCAGCGGTCCGTGCGCACGGGGTGGATGAATTTAATCGGTAGAAACATCGCCACGGCCAGCAGCGCGACCAGCAGCAGGCAGGCCCACCATGGCGGGCTAAGCGCGAACAGCACAAGGATCAGCATGTTCCAGCAGCCCGGAAAGCCCGAGAACGAATTATCCTTTGTTTTCATGCGGGTGTCGCAGAAATATAATGCAGACCCGAAGGTGATGACGATGATCGCGACCCAGCCGGACCAGCCATCCATGATGCCGGACGCATAAAGCGCATAGGCCGGGATGAACACATAGGTGAGGTAGTCGATGATCAGATCGAGCAGCACACCGTCAAACTGGGGCGCGTAGGTTTTGACGTTGTAGTGGCGCGCCAGCGGGCCGTCGACGCCATCAACCGCGAATGCGACGATCAACCACACGAACATCATGGCCCAGTCTTTTTCGATCGCTTCCAGCATGGCGAGCATGGCGAAAACCGCACCTGTCGCGGTAAAAAGATGCACGCAGAGGGCTTTGTATTGGGTAGAGGTCATGTTGGGCATCTACGTGTCATGGCGCAACGGGGGCGCGGTGGCAAGGTCAGGCTATCCCGCCTTCGGGTGGGCGGCATCATAGACTTCCATCAGGCGGGCGGTGTCCACTGCGGTATAAGCCTGCGTGGTCGACAGCGATGCATGGCCAAGCAGCTCCTGGATAGAGCGCAGATCACCCCCCGCGTTGAGCAGATGGGTGGCGAAGCTGTGGCGCAAGGCGTGGGGTGTAGCTGTTGCGGGCAGGCCAAGCTGCATGCGCGAGCGCGCCATCACCGACTGGATCGCACGTGGGTAAAGCGGCCCACCGCGCAGGCCGCGAAAGACGGGCGCCTGCGGTTCGGGCTCGAAAGGACAGGCACGCAGATAGGCGTCAACCGCGGCGCGCGCGGCGGGGATGACAGGCACCAGCCGTTCCTTGCCGCCCTTGCCGATAATGCGCAGGGTGGCGGGCAGGGGCACGTCCGCACCCGTCAGCCCGAGGGCTTCCGATATCCGCAAGCCACAGCCGTAAAGCAGCGTGATCACGGCGACGTCGCGGGCCGCAACCCACGCCTCACGCGATTGCAGCTCAACGGTGTCGATCATCGCGCGCGCCGCGTTCACGGCCAGCGGACGGGGCAGTTTATTCTGAAACTTGGGCGACCTCGTGGACAGCACCGCAGTGGGTTCGAACCCTTCGCGTTCGGCCAGCCAACGATAAAACGATTTGACGGCGGACAGGGAGCGCGCGAGGGAGCGCGCTGCAACACCGCGCCCGCGTTCATGCGCCATCCACGAGCGCATGTCGCTGACGGTGATGCGCGAAATCGGGCCAAGGCCCTGCGCTGCGCCATGGTGCTGCGTCATGAAGCCAAGAAACCCGAGAACGTCCGTTTGATAGGCGGTTAGCGTATTGGCCGCCGCGCCCTTGAGCGCGCGCTGATGATCCAGCCAGCCCGACAGGGCCGCCGACATCGCGGGCGTGATCATCAGTTGAGCCAGCGGCGCATGACCCGTTCAAGCACACCGGTGAAGAACGTCAAAAGGTCAGTGCCTTGCTGGGGCGTAAACTGGTGCGGGTCTTCTGCGCCGAAAATCAGCATTCCGGGCAAACGCCCCGTTCCCAGATCAAGACGCAGACAGGCTTCGGAGCGGATGTACTCCGCCTTTTCGCCAAAAATCTCTGCGTCATCCGTGCGCACCTGGCGCAACGTGACCTGGCGCGCGGGCGCGGAGCGGCCCATGGTGATGTAGTCGTCAATGAACCCGGCCTCGGCGACGGACAGCACATTGCTAAGGCGCGCGAGAGACGGATCAGGTTCGGTGCTTGAGGACTCAAGGATCAGGCGCACGGCGTCGACGCGCAAGATATCCGCAACATCGCCGCTCAAATCGCCCAGGAAACTCTCGAACTTGGTGGCGTCCATCATGCGCAAAATGGCGCGGTGGATCTGGTTGGTTCCGGCGAGGTTTTCATAAGCGGCCGCAATAACGTTGCGGTGCGTGTCTTCAAGCCGGTCAAGGCGCGCCTCGAGCCGTTCCATCGCGATGCCACGCAGATCGACTATATTGCCGCCAAGGGATTTCTCGTTCGCAGCAACCAGCGCGCGCATGATGTCCTGATCTTCCAGCAAAGCTTCGGGATCGGACATGATTTTGGATCGAACGTCGTCGTTCAACAGGGGATCACTGCTCATATTCTTCTCGTCTTATTGATTGAACACGGGTTTAGCAGACCACAGCGCAGCGCGGCTAGGTTTATTTCCACAGCTTTCAAAGTGTTGCAGGGCGGCACTGATGCACCGCCCTGCGCCTTCTTTGGCTCTTAAATACCGATCTTTCGCCCGCAGCGTGATCAAACGATCTTTATGTTCGCTTTTGCCGCATCTTTCAGGAACTGTGCCAACCCGTTGTCTGTCAGCACGTGATTGGCCATTGCCTTGATCACGTTTGGCGGTGCGGTCGCCACGTCTGCGCCGATTTTGGCGCATTCGGACATGTGGTTGGCGTTGCGGATGGATGCGGCGAGGATCTGGGTGTCATAGCCGTAGTTGTCATAGATCAGGCGGATGTCCTCGATCAGCTCCAACCCATCAAGGTTGATGTCATCCAGACGGCCGATGAACGGGGAGATGAATGTTGCGCCCGCTTTGGCGGCAAGAAGCGCCTGATTGGCGGAGAAACACAGTGTGACGTTAACCATGTTACCTTCGCCCGTCAGCACCTTGCAGGCTTTTAGCCCGTCCCACGTCAGCGGGACTTTGATGGCGATATTGTCGGCGATTTTGGCCAGTTTGCGGCCTTCCGCGATCATTGCGTCGGCCTCTGTGGCGACCACTTCGGCAGACACGGGGCCTGCGACGAGGTCACAGATTTCCTTGGTGACTTCAAGGATATCACGGCCGGATTTGGCGATGATGGAGGGGTTTGTTGTCACGCCGTCAACCATGCCGAGGTCGTTGAGTTCTTTGATGGCGGCGACGTCTGCGGTGTCTACGAAGAATTTCATGGGGATGGCTCCAAATGATAGGGCTAGCAGGTTTCGAGGCTGGCATAGCGCAAACTGCGCGCGGCGGAAAGGGCGCGGTTGTGCGCGCGCGGTGCTGGGTGTCTAATAAAGGGCGGGCAAGCGGCAGGAGATTCCCATGGACCTATCACTCTGGATGACATTTGTGGCCGCGACGGTTGCGTTGTTGATAATTCCCGGCCCGACGGTAGTGCTGGTGCTGACCTATGCATTGACGCAAGGGCGGCGCGTGGCCGTGGCGTCGGCGGGCGGCGTCGCGCTGGGTGATTTCATTGCAATGACCGCGTCACTGGTGGGGCTCGGTGCGTTGGTGATGGCGTCGTCTTCGTTGTTTATGGTGCTGAAGTGGATTGGCGCGTTCTATCTGGTCTGGATGGGCATCGGCATGATCCGCGGTGCAGGCGGGGCGAGGGCGATCCGCATCGAGGACGCGCCGCAGCTGAGCGCGCGCGCCGTGTTTCGCAATGCCACGGTCGTGACCGCGCTGAACCCCAAATCCATCGTGTTTTTCATCGCCTTCGTGCCGCAGTTTATCCGGCCCGAACAGCCGCTGGGGCCGCAGTTTGCCATTTTGATCACGACCTTCGTCGGCCTCGCCGCGATCAATGTCCTGATTTACGCGCTGCTGGCGGACCGGCTGCGCGCGACCATTCGCAAGCCTGCCGTGCTGGGCTGGATGACGCGGACCGGTGGCGGTGTGTTGATCGGTATGGGCGTGCTCACAGCGACGTTGCGCCGCGCGGCCTGACGTAGATATGGCGCAGGATTTCTTTCAGAGCGGTGAATTGGTGGGCGTGCTGACGACCCAGCCGCTGGATCGTATTCTGGATTACAAAGCGCCCGAAGGTGGATGTTTCGTTGGGGCGTTTGTCGAGGTTCCGTTGGGCCCGCGCAAGGTGTTGGGTGTGGTCTGGGGGCCGGGCAGGGGCGATTGGGATTATGCCAAGGTGCGCGGCGTGAACCGCGTGCTCGATGTGGCACCGATGGCCGAGGAAATGCGCCAGTTCCTGACCCGTGCGGCTGAATACACCCTGACACCGATGAACGCGATGTTGCGCCTTGCCACCCGTGCGCCGGGGCTGGGGGACGCACCGTCCATGCGCAAAGTCTACCGGCTGGGGTCTGTCGACCCTGAACGCATGACCGACGCGCGCGCCAAGGTACTGGCGGCCCTGCGCGAATATGGCGGGCTGGCGTTCACGCTGAAAGAAATATCGGACATGGCGGGGGTGACATCCTCGGTCGTCAAAGGTCTGGTGAAGCTGGGCGCGGTGAGCGAGGAAGACGCGCCGCGCGACACGCCCTATCCGCGACTGGACCCAGATTACGGCGGCAAGGCGTTGACCGAGGATCAGGCCAAAGGATCGGTGATTTTGCGCGAGGCCGTGCGATCCGGCACTTACGGGACCACGCTGCTCAAGGGCGTGACCGGATCGGGCAAAACCGAGGTCTATCTGGAGGCGGTGGCGGAATGTTTGCGCAGCGGTCGCCAGGCATTGGTGCTGCTGCCCGAAATCGCGCTGACGGCGGAGTTTTTGACGCGTGTCGAGGCGCGGTTCGGCATGCGGCCTGCGGAATGGCACTCCGGTGTGACGATGACCGAGCGGCGGCGCTGTTGGCGCATGGTTGGTCTGGGCGAGGCGCAGTTGATTGTCGGCGCACGGTCTGCGTTGTTCCTGCCGTTTCGCGATCTGGGGTTGATCATCGTGGATGAGGAACACGACACCTCCTACAAACAAGAAGATGGCGTGCTGTATAATGCACGCGACATGACAGTGCTGCGCGCATCGCTGAACGCCGCGCAGGTGGTCTTGGCCAGCGCGACGCCGTCACTTGAAAGCTGGGCGAACGTGGAGGCGGGAAAATATGCGCGCGTGACATTGGCGTCGCGCTACGGCGCGGCGGTGCTGCCCACGATGTCGGCGATTGATATGCGGGTGGAGGATTTGCCGGGGTCGCGGTGGGTGTCGCCGACGCTACAGGGCAAAGTGCAGGCGCGGCTGGAGCGGGGTGAGCAGTCGTTGTTGTTCCTGAACAGGCGTGGCTATGCGCCGGTGACGATTTGTCGGGCCTGCGGACACCAGATCCATTGCGACGATTGTGATGCGACGATGGTGGAACACCGGTTCCTGAAACGCCTGATGTGCCATCAGTGCGGCGAGACCAAGCCGATGCCGACGGTTTGCCCGTCGTGTGAGGCCGTCGACAAGTTGGCCCCTGTCGGCCCCGGAGTGGAACGCATGGCCGAGGAAGCGCAGGCGTTGTTTCCCGACGCGCGCGTCGCGGTTTTGTCGTCTGATCTGTATGGGTCGGCGCGTGCTCTGAAAGAGCATATCGAGAGCATCGCGCGCGGCGAGGCGGATGTCATTGTGGGCACCCAGCTGGTCGCCAAGGGGCATAATTTTCCCAGACTGACCCTGGTCGGTGTGATTGACGCAGACCTTGGCCTGCAGGGTTCGGATTTGCGCGCGGCCGAACGCACGTTTCAATTGATGTGTCAGGTCGCGGGGCGCGCGGGGCGTGCCGAAACACCCGGTGAGGCGGTGCTGCAGACGTTCCAGCCCGAACATCCGGTGATACGCGCCATTCTGGGCGGCGACGAAGAGGCGTTTTGGGCTGCCGAAGCGGGCGAGCGGCGCGCGGCGGGCGTGCCGCCCTACGGACGCATGGCGGGGATCGTGTTGTCCTCCACGAATGTGCAGGAGGTGTTTGATCTGGGGACGCAGATGGCCCGCAATGATGGACCGTTGCGCAAGATTGGCGCGCAGGTCTTTGGGCCCGCACCTGCGCCGATTGCGCGGATCAGGGGGCGGCACCGCGTGCGGCTGCTGGTGAAGGCAGACAAGTCCGCACCGCTGCAACAGGCGTTGGCGGCCTGGGCGGGGCAGTTCAAGCTGCGCGGCGAGTTGCGCATGGCGATCGATATTGACCCGCAGTCGTTTTATTGAGGCCAGAGGGGGCCAGCCCCCGTCCTTCGGACTCCCCCGGGATATTTGAAAAGCAAAGACATGGGGAAAGCGGCGGTTACGTCACGAAGAACCGCAGGGGTTTGGTCGGGCTGCGGGTGATGATACCTTTGGCTTCGAGGTCAAGCTGCACGCATTTTTGCCACCAGCCAGAGGTCGCCCCGCCGGGAAACAGGGCGTCGGGCAGGTGGGGTTTGGTCGCGTCCTTGATGGTTTTTGCGGGATCGCCGGGGGCGGTTTCGGGCATCACCCTGAGCATGGCGTCGCGCATGGCGTTGTATTTGGCGGCGTTCACGCGGGTGGTTTTACCGGGGGTGTTGGGGTTTTCAACATTGATCGTGTCGGGCATGGCGCGGCTGCTTTTGGGGCAGCTTGGCATGCAATTGCGGGTTCGACAAATCAAACGGCTGGGCGTAAGGCAGAGGCTATGAAAACGATCACCCTGTCAGATGCGCGCCAACTTCCGTTTTGGCGCCGCCCGATTACGTTGCTGTTTTTGATGGCGGCGGCGATGCCGATTGCGTTTTCAACGTGGTCGGCGTTGCTCAATAACTTCGTGATCGAGGTCGCGGATTTTGACGGGTCCGACATCGGGTGGTTGCATACCGTGCGCGAAATCCCCGGGTTTCTGGCGATTGGCGTGATCGCACTGCTGATGTTGTTTCGCGAACAGGTGCTGGGGCTGGTGGCCTTGGTCATGCTTGGGGTGGCGACGGCCCTGACGGCGCAGTTTCCGTCCATGGGCGGGATTTTGACCATTACGATGCTGAGTTCGATCGGGTTCCATTATTATGAGACCGTGAATCAGTCTTTGCAGTTGCAATGGATCGACAAGGCGCGCGCGCCGCAGGTGCTGGGCTGGATCATTGCCGCCGGATCGGGTGCGACGTTTTTGGCCTATGTGCTGATTGTGCTGACATGGGAGGCGTTGGGCCTGTCCTATTCCGTTGTGTATTGGGTGTCGGGCGGATTGACGGCGGTGGTCGGGGTGTTTTGCCTGTTTGCTTATCCGCAGTTTGAAAGCCCGAACCCGCAGCTCAAGTCCTTCGTTTTGCGCAAACGCTATTGGCTCTATTATGCGTTGCAGTTCATGTCGGGCGCGCGGCGCCAGATTTTCGTGGTGTTTGCCGGCTTCATGATGGTCGAGAAATTCGGCTTTGCGGTGCATGAGGTCACATCGCTGTTCTTGATTACCCTGATGGCCAATATGATTTCCGCGCCGTTGGTGGGCAAAGCGGTGGGCGTGTTTGGCGAGCGCAATGCGTTGGTGTTCGAATATGTCGGGCTGGCGACGATATTCTTTTTGTATGGGGGGCTGTATTATTTCAGCTGGGGTGTCGGCCTTGCGGCGGCGCTTTATGTGTTCAATCACATCTTTTTCAGCCTCGCGCTGGCGTTGAAAACCTATTTCCAGAAGATTGCCGACCCCGGTGATATTGCGCCAACGGCGGCTGTGGCGTTCACGATCAACCATATTGCGGCGGTGTTTTTGCCCGCCCTGCTGGGGTATCTGTGGCTGTCATCGCCGGGGCTGGTGTTTTTGGCGGCGGCGGGCATGGCGCTGACGTCACTGGTGTTGGCGATGATGATCCCGCGCGATCCGACGCAGGGCAATGAAACGATATTTGTGCGCCCGCGGGCGCCGGTTCTGGCGGAGTAAACCATGACGACCTACACAGCATTGACCACACTGATGGGCAAACCGGCGGCTGAGGCGATGAGCGACGCGATGGAACGCATGGAGCCCGCACCCACGGGCGTTGGTGTGTTCGAGGTCGAGGATAACAGCGGGTTGTGGGAGGTCGGCGGATATTTCGAAGGCACGCCAGACAGCGCATCGCTGGCCTTGCTGGCCGCGACGTTTGGCGCGAAACCGTTTGTCGTGAGCGAAGTGCCCGAAACCGACTGGGTGGCCCATGTAAAACGCGAATTGCCGCCCGTGGAAGCGGGGCGGTTTTTTGTCTACGGCAGCCATGATGCGCAGGCATTACCAGAGGGACGCATCGGGTTGTTGATCGACGCGGCGATGGCGTTTGGCACAGGGCATCACGGCACGACGCTGGGTTGTTTGCGGGCGTTTGACTGGCTGTTGGGCGAAGGCATGACATTTGCGGACGTGGCCGACGTGGGCTGTGGCACAGCAGTGTTGGCGATGGCGGCGGCCAAGGCGACAGATGCCAAGGTGATTGCCAGCGATATTGACCCCGTTGCCGTGGACGTGGCGGTGGCCAACATGGCGGCCAACGGTATGACAGGCGCTGTGAAATGCGTGACAGCGGCGGGGTTTGACGACCCAGCACTTGGCGGCGCAGCACCGTTTGATCTGATTTTCGCAAACATTCTGAAGGGGCCATTGATTATGTTGGCGCCGGATATGGCGAAACACGCCAAACCCCACGGATTCGCGATTCTATCCGGGCTTTTGAATGAGCAGGCGGATGAGATCATCGACGTTTATGCACGATCCGGCTTCAATCTGCTGCATCGCGACGAGATTGTTGACTGGACGACGTTGACCCTGCGTAAGCAAACTTAGAAAAACCGCATTTAAGATGGTTTTTCTGCGTATTTGAAGGTTTTGCCACAATTTTGCCCCATTTCAGGGCGAATTTGGAGTCGTTCGGTGGGGGCCGTACTGAGTAGGCTGCCAAATGACGATAGATGCTTCCCTAGATAAACGCCTGCGCAAAGTTGTGCGCAATCATGAACGTATGAAAGCCAACGGTGTTGTGCATCGTGTGGGTCGTGATGGTTTGATCCGGTCGCGTCCACGCCTGATCCGCCCTCGTTTCCCGATGAAGGGTGTGGTGATCATCGCAGGGCTGTTCATTGCATTCAAAGCATTGATGTTCGCGCAAATGGGTGCGGGGAATTATGCGTTGAAGGTCGAAGGCCTGCGGACCGGAACCCCGGTCGAGCGTGCCGGAGCCGTATTGATGCAGGAAGAGCCTTTGACTTTGGCGCTGGGCGGCTATCTCAAACAGTATTTTTTCCAGCGTTAGGCTTCGGCGCTGGATCCGCATGCCAGATGTTGGGCATGCTTATGTGTTAAGTTCAGTTTTCCTCCTCAGAAAACAAAAGGCCGCGTCCGGGAGTTCGGACGCGGCCTAATTGTTTTGGTCTGCCGACAGGCAGAACGCCTGAACTAGCGGATCAGGGAGCCGTCTGCGATGGTATCGATGTCGCCGCGCACGAGGCCGATATCGTCCAGTTCACGTGCCGTGAGGCGGGACAGGGAATTGCGGGTCATACGACGGTCGTTCCAGGCAGCAACTGCGCCAATCAGGGACATAACAGAAAAGCCGGGTTTTGCGGTCGCGGGGCGGAATTCGATGGCTGCCATGGGAAATCTCCTGATTTATTTGGGCTGGCGCCTTGTGAAAGTTAATGAGTGTTTGGTCGTTTCGATATTTGGCAGGTAGGAGGGATTATTACGTTGCACCAGTGCCATTTCAGCATGGGTGATATGCTTTCTTTGCATGGCTGAAAGGGCGATTAACCGGCTGAAAAGGAATTGGAAATTCGCATGGCGAAAGCGTCGCTTGCAGGCATCGGCGTGACGCTTTCGGACCGTGTTTGTGGCGCAATCGTGCTTCACGCCGCAGGAAGGGGATTGGCGGGTGTTCGCCTTTTGTGCTAGTCGTTGCACAAATGCCCTAGGGTTGCGTGAAAAAATCTGCGCCGTGCATGTGCCTGATGTGATCAAGGCCACCTGTGCCGGAGGCAGGGAATCACGCAAAACCCGATGGGCTACAAACAATAAAGGGGCGGTCATGCGGGTTTTGGGCATTGATCCGGGGTTGGTGAATATGGGCTGGGGTGTGATCGACGTTGTCGGATCGCGCCTGCGCCATGTGGCCAACGGGGTCTGCAAGTCAGGCAGCGGGGCGTTATCGCTGCGTCTGGTGGCGTTGTATGACCAGTTGGAAGACGTGATTATGGAATACGCGCCAAACGCCGCCGCGGTGGAGCAGACTTTTGTGAACACCAACGGCGCGTCGACGCTAAAGCTGGGTCAGGCACGGGGCGTCGCGATGTTGGTGCCCGCCCGTGCGGGGCTGGCGATTGGCGAATATGCCCCCAATGCCATCAAGAAGGCGGTCGTCGGGGTCGGGCATGCGGATAAGGCGCAGATCGCGCATATGGTGAAGTTACAATTGCCGGGCGTCGATCTGGCGGGGCCGGATGCGGCAGATGCTTTGGCGATTGCGATCTGTCATGCGCATCATTTGCAATCTGCGCGCGCGAGGGTCGCTCCGGCAGCGCGCAATGAGGGCGTGGCATGATCGGGCGGATTGCCGGGCGGCTGGAATACCGCGCCGCAGATCATGTGCTGATCGATGTCAAAGGCGTGGGATATATCGTATTTGTCAGTGAACGGGTGATGGCGGGCCTGCCGGCCAATGGCGAAGCGGTTGCACTGTATACCGACCTGTTGGTGCGCGAGGACCTGTTGCAGTTGTTCGGGTTCAGCACGCTGGTCGAAAAGGAATGGCACCGGTTGTTGATGTCGGTGCAGGGGATCGGGGCGAAAGCGTCCATGGCGATTTTGGGCGGATTGGGGGCCGACGGCGTCAGCCGCGCGATTGCGCTTGGTGATTGGGCCGCGGTGGCCACGGCCAAGGGCGTGGGGCCGAAGACGGCCAAGAAGGTCATTCTGGATTTGAAAGACAAAGCGCACAGCGTGATGGCAATGGCGGGTGCTGCGCCTGCGGCGGGCGGGGGGGCGTCACCGCCCGCTGGCGCGGACGACGACGCCGTGTTGGAGCCGGTCGCGCACGTGGCGCCAAGCGGGGCCGCACAGTCAGAAGCCTTGTCCGCCTTGGGCAATCTTGGCTACGGACCTTCGGATGCGGCCAGTGCTGTGGCACAGGCGGCGGGCGAAAACGAGGGCGCGGATGTGGCGGTGTTGATCCGTGCGGCGTTGAAGTTACTGGCGCCGAAGGGCTAAGTGGGGGGAAGTCCCACCCCACGGGAGAAACCTATGTCTGACCCATCCATGCAGCCAGAGCGCGTCGCGGAAGACAATGACCGCGCGTTGC
>CBFHGD010000008.1:0-31299 GCA_965655275.1 Octadecabacter sp.
GCGCGGTGAGGCTTGAGGCATGAGGCACAAGGGGCGACATGAAACCCGCGACGTCCTTGGTGTTGAGCATGCCGCAGATAAGGTGGGTTTCGCGTTCGGGCAGCCGCGCAAGCGTGGCAGCGATGGCTTTCCCAGCGGCAGGGTTGTGACCGCCATCGAGCCAAAGTTCGGCCGGCGCGCAACGATCAACCAGCGCGCCTTTGGTCAGGCGTTCCATGCGGGCAGGCCATGTCGCGTTGGTCATCGCGGCTTCGCATCCCGCGTCATCCACACCGAGGTGGCGCAGGGCCGCCAGCACCGCGCCCGCGTTCTGGGTTTGGTGCGGGCCGGGCAGGGCGGGGAGCGGTAGGTCCAGCAGGCCGGTTTCATCTTGGAAGATCAGTCGCTCGCGTTCTTCGGAAACCTGAAAATGTTGGCCATAGGCAATCAGTGGCGCGCCGAGACGTGCTGCAGTGGCTTCGATCACGTCCATTGCGTAATCGTGTTGCGGGCCGACCACGCAAGGCACGCCACGTTTGATGATGCCCGCCTTTTCAGCTGCGATGAGGGGGAGCGTGTCGCCCAGGAACTGTTGGTGGTCGAGGTCGACGGGTGTGATGATGCTGAGCACAGGGTCAATGACGTTCGTCGCATCCAGCCGTCCGCCAAGTCCGACTTCGAGCAGGGTGTAATCGGCGGGGGTTTCGGAAAATGCGAGCAACGCGGCGCAGGTTGTGATTTCAAAATAGGTGATGTTTTCGCCAGTGTTGGCGTCATAGCAGCGATCGAGCGCGGCGGTGAGTGCGTCTTCGGTGATGAGGGTCCCGGCCAGCCGGATACGTTCATGGAACCGCGCAAGGTGCGGAGAGGTATAGGCGTGGACGGATTTTCCAGACGCCTCAAGGCCCGCACGGATCATGGCTTGGGTGGAGCCTTTGCCGTTGGTTCCGGCAATATGGATAACGGGGGGCAAGCGACGTTCGGGATTTCCCAGCGCGTCGAGCAACCGCCACATCCGATCCAGCGTCAGGTCGATGATTTTGGGGTGCAGCGCCATCATCCTTTGCAGAATGACGTCAGACGTTGCCGTCACTTTGTTGCGTCCTGCGGCGGCACCTCGTCCGGCGTTGTCGCGGTTTCCGGCTCCGGTGCCGGCAGGTCGCCGGCGACAACAGGGGTCAGGCCCATCAATATGCGGGTAATTGTGATCAGCTCGTCGCGCATTTGACCCCGTGGTGTGACGCGGTCCAGCATGCCGTGATCCAGCAGATATTCCGCCCGCTGGAACCCTTCGGGCAGTTTTTCGCGGATGGTTTGTTCAATCACACGCGGACCTGCAAAACAGATCAGGGCGTTGGGTTCGGCGATATGCACATCGCCAAGCATTGCGTAGCTGGCAGTGACGCCGCCGGTCGTCGGGTGGGTCAGCACAACGATATAGGGCAGGTTTGCCTCTTTGAGCATTTCGACCGCGACAGTTGTGCGCGGCATTTGCATAAGAGACAGGATACCTTCCTGCATTCGCGCGCCACCGGCGGCGGAAAACAAAACAAACGGACGGCCAAGTTTCACGGCCCGTTCGGCACCAGCGATGATTGCGTTGCCGACATACATGCCCATGGAGCCGCCCATGAAGCTGAAATCTTGCGCTGCGGCGACGATGGGCGTGCGCCCGATCTCGCCCTCAGCCACCAGCATGGCTTCTTTTTCGCCTGTGTTGCGCTGGGCGGCCTTCATGCGATCGGGGTATTTTTTCTGGTCGCGGAAATGCAACGGGTCGGTGGTGGGCATTGGCACGTCGACATCGGTGAAAATCCCGCCATCAAACAGGGCGGTGAACCGGTCACGCGGGGTGATTGCCATATGGTGACCACATGAGGTGCAGACGTTCAGGTTTTCCGCCAGCTCGCGGTGAAACAGCATCGTGCCGCACTCGTCGCATTTGCTCCACAGGTTCTCGGGCACTTCGCGGCGCGAGAAGATGGAATTGACGCGGGGGCGGATGTAGTTGGAAATCCAGTTCATCGGGAGCCTCAATTAGTGTTGTAATCCAAATAAGCCGACGTGGGGTGAATTGCAATCAGCGGCGCAATGTAAGGCGTGCGGTGAGCCAGACACACAGCAAGAAGAGGGCTTCAAAGGGAACCCAGGGTTCCCAGGCCGCGCCGTAGGTGGGCCAAATGAAGAGGGCCGCGCCGTAAAGCCACGCATCTGCCGCAAGGATAAACATGGCGCCGAAATTGTTGATGAAATGCACGGCGAGGGCGGGGCCAAGGGTGCCGGAGCGGGCGGTGAGGTCTGCGCACACGAGGCCAAGGCAGGTGGCCCAGGCGACGTAGGCCCATGCCGTGTAACTGGGGGAAAGGGGGTCGTAGTGGATCAGGCCGAACAGCAATGACGGTATCAGCATCCAGACGAGTGGACGTTCGCTGAGGGCAGCGAGGTGGCTTTGCAGGTAGCCGCGAAACACCAGTTCTTCGGCGCCGATTTGAACGAACAGCAAGGGCAGGAGTGCGGGCAGTAAGGCGAGCCATGAGCCGATGCTGAATTGCTGAACGGCTTCGGGCGCGAGTACGGATGGAAGGATGAGCAGGCCGTAGAGGGGCAGTAAGTAGAGATTAATCCGTGCGAATTGTCGGAACGCGGGGGCGATCGGCCCCAGAAGTGTGCGCAATTTCAGGCGGTGCAGTGTCTGCATCGACAGTGCCAAAAGCACGACGTAGATGCCGAACGTGGCCAAGGACCAACCAACGGCGGCGGGTGTTGATCCATCGAGAAATGCGTCGACAACCTGTGGGTTCGCGATGACGGCTTGGGATTGGGTCCAGATTGTGAAGACGCCGGAAAATAGGATGTTGAAGCCGAACCAGAGGACAGCCAGCGTAATTGCGGCGTGGGCCCAGCTTGCGGTGTTTGCGAAAGGCGCGGCGCGGTCGCGCATGGGCGCGTAGACGTCACGCAAGGGAGTGACTTGCCGCTGTGAGGGCGACGCGCACGCGCGCAATTTCGGCTGTGCGCACCAACAGGTAGTCACGCAAGTGGGTGGAAATCACAAAGACACCCAAACCTGCGGCTGAAATGGGTGTGACGGCGGCCATGACGACGCCCGGTTCGTCGAGGGCGGCGAGCGTATCGACGCGCAGGGCGGTCCATCCGGTGTCTGCATCTTGGGGTGCGCGATCGGCAAGGCAGACGATGGACAGCTCGTCATCTGCGCGGGTCAGGCTGAGCAAACCCGCGCCGTTGGCCCAATCCGGGAGCGGCGCATCTGCGGGCAGGCGGGTGATCGCATAGTCACCGGACAGGGGCGAAAAAGACAGCTTCATTGCGCCAATTTGGCGTGCCAATCGCGCGGTGCCAAGGGCAATGGCCGCACCAGTTGCATCTTGTGGACCGCGCCGCAGCAATTTAGACCGTTTCCAACCGCGACATTCGTAAGGATAGCCCCATGACCAAAGCACCCGTAGACAAGACAAACCTGCCCAGCCGCCACGTGACCGAAGGGCCGGCGCGCGCGCCGCACCGGTCTTATTATTATGCGATGGGCATGACCGAAGAAGAAATCCACCAGCCGCTGGTTGGCGTCGCGACCTGCTGGAACGAAGCTGCGCCCTGTAACATTGCCCTGAATCGTCAGGCGCAGTCGGTGAAGATGGGTGTGAAAAAAGCCGATGGAACGCCACGGGAATTCACCACGATCACCGTGACCGACGGCATTGCGATGGGCCACGAAGGCATGCGCTCGTCCTTAGCGTCGCGTGACGCGATTGCTGACACGGTCGAGTTGACGATGCGCGGGCATTGTTATGACGCGATTGTCGGTTTGGCGGGCTGTGACAAATCCCTGCCGGGGATGATGATGGCGATGGTGCGTTTGAACACGCCATCCGTGTTTATCTACGGGGGTTCGATTCTGCCGGGTCGCGTGCCAGCCGGGTCTGAGGTGCCAAAGGAATACCTTGATCGTGATCTGACCGTGCAAGACATGTTCGAAGCGGTGGGTCATCAGCAGAACGGCACAATGAGCGAGGCCGAGTTGGAGGTTCTGGAGCGGGTGGCTTGCCCGTCGGCCGGTGCCTGTGGTGGCCAGTTTACTGCCAACACCATGGCCTGCGTGTCCGAGGCGATCGGTCTCGCGCTGCCCAATTCGTCCGGCGCACCAGCGCCCTATGAATCCCGTGATCAATATGGCGACGCGTCCGGTCAGGCGGTGATGAACCTTTTGACGAAGAACATTCGCGCGCGCGATATCGTGACGCGCAAGTCGTTGGAAAACGCGGCGCGCATTGTGGCCTGCACCGGCGGGTCGACCAATGCAGGCCTGCACCTGCCCGCGATTGCCCACGAAGCGGGCATTGATTTCAACTTGTTTGACGTCTGCGATATCTTTCGCGACACGCCGTATTTCGTTGATCTGAAGCCGGGCGGCCAATACGTCGCCAAGGATCTTTATGAAGCGGGCGGCGTGCCTGTTGTGATGAATGAATTGCGCAAAGCAGGCCTGATCCATGAGGACTGCATGACCGCCACGGGGCGCGTAATGGCCGAGGAGCTGGACGAGATCACGCGCGAGGCCGATTGCCGCGTGATTTACCCGTCCGCCACGCCGATCACGCCAACGGGTGGTGTCGTCGGGCTGAAAGGCAACCTTGCGCCGGAAGGGGCGATTGTGAAGGTCGCGGGCATGTCGAGCGACGAGCAGAGCTTTACCGGACCGGCGCGGGTGTTTGAGTGTGAAGAAGACGCGTTCGAGGCCGTGAAGCAGCGTGGCTACAAAGAAGGTGAAGTGCTGGTCATCCGCAACGAAGGCCCCGCAGGCGGGCCGGGCATGCGCGAGATGTTGGCGACGACCGCTGCTTTGTCCGGTCAGGGCATGGGCAAGAAGGTCGCGTTGATCACGGATGGGCGTTTCTCGGGCGCAACGCGGGGCTTTTGCGTCGGGCACGTCGGGCCGGAGGCGGCCCATGGTGGCCCGATTGGCCTGTTGAAGGACGGTGACATGATCACGATGAACGCGGTTACGGGCGAGTTGTCCGTTGATGTGTCCGATGCGGACATGGTCCAGCGGCGCGCCGACTGGAAAGGCGCGCGCGAGACGATTTACGCCTCCGGGGCGCTGTGGAAATACGCCCAACTTGTTGGTGGCGCGAAGGATGGTGCCGTGACGCATCCGGGCGCCAAAGACGAACGCCACATCTACATGGACCTGTAAGGGCTGTGTTTGTGCGCGGATTAGTGTTGGCCGGTGCGGTCGTGGGATTGGTCGGGTGCGATCAGGTAACGGACGGGCTGGCCGGTTTCGGCGCGCCAACAGATGTTACGGCCGAAGGTATCCGCACGTTGGCGCTGCTTGGCGGCGATGTGCGCGTGCGCGGGCCGGAAGGCTATTGCGTTGATCAAGGGGCAAGCAGTGCGCGCCGCGGGTTTGCAGTGTTGGCGGGCTGTGCGTTGCTGTCGAGCGATGCCGCGATGATGCCGTCGCTAGACGGGCTGATTACGGTGCAGTTCGGTGATGCGGACACCGCAACTGTGACAGGCAATGAGGACGCCTTTGCCGCGTTTTTGCAAAGCGACGAGGGCCGCGCGGTTTTGGCGGGCGACGGGGATGTCGCCAGCATTGAACGGGTGACGGCAGTGCCGGATCAGGGCGGCGTGCTGGCACGGTTTGAGGACGCATCGGGGCCGTTGTTCGCGGGAACCAAGGGCGCGCAATGGCGCGGGTTCTTGGATATTGACGGGCGCCTCGCGACCGTTTCGGTGTTGAGTTTCGAGCGGGACGGGCTGAGCCGGAGTGAGGGCGAGCGGCTGTTGGTCGTGGCGATGGCGGAATTGGCCGAAGTGAACGCGCCGGCGGCTGTTCCGAGCGAAAGCGTGGAAGAAAACGGCTGATTCCGACGGAAAAGACCGGCTAATTGTTTCCTTTACCGAAACAATTTGGCAGATATGATCGCGATCACAGGATTCTAAATCGGACACCCTTCGCGATATGGCCCAAGCCCGAACCGGACTACTTGAAAAAGTGCTTATGCGCCGTGCGCGGGCATTTTGGTCGCGTGCCGCGAATGCAGCAGGTGTCAGTGACTTGTCGGTCCTGCGCCGCCAGCGCAATGAAGCGCGGATTTTGCGGCAGAAACTGGACGAGTTGACCTATGTCGCGGACAGCCGGTTGGCGCTACCGCGCATCGGGTCTACGACATTTCCCAAGCCTGCGGGGACAGATTGGTCCTGGCGCCCGCAGTTGTGGCGCGGGGCGCTACCGGTCAAAGGATTGAGTTCGGTCGAAAGCAAGACGGTGCTGGGCGACGAGGTTACTGTGTTCCACGACTGCCATATTTCGGAGCTGACCCTGCGCCAGTTGCGCAACACGCGTGAAGCTGATCTCGCGCCGTTTGGGTTGCGGATGGATGTTTTTCGTTTTGACGGGTCATTCCTGAGCCTTGTATTGAACCTGCCGAGCGGGGTCTGTGAGGGGCTGTTGCGCCGTCACTTGATCCGGATGGAGGCGATCGTCGAAGTTGAAAAGCCGCTTGAGATTTTCGCGCGGCTGAACGTGCGGCACGGGCCGAACACTGAACAGATTGTGCGGGAATTGCCGATTGAAGACGGCACGGTGATTGTCGAGTTCGACCTCGCCTACACGAAACTGAATGAAAAGCGCGTGGAATCCCTGTGGGTCGATTTGATCTTTGAAGGGCCCGAAATGAACCAAGTGACCTTGCGCGACGTTACATTCTCGCGCAATCCACGTGCCGAGCTATAGGGGGCTGAAAGATGTCGGATAGGATAGTGCTGACAAAACTGCGCCTGATGGAAGGCGTGTGGCACGGTGCGTTGAAGCATTATGGGCAAGAAGACTGGACGCCGGACATCGAGGTGACGCATCTGGATTTCCCGGTGGACGGGGTCGAAGTCGAGCAAGATCGCGTTGAAGAATGCTGGTACGTACGGGTGCCAATTCCGCAGGACCGTATTGCAGACGGCGTGCAGACCTTTGTGATCAAGGACCGCCGCGAAGACAGCCCGCTGGGAAGTTTTTCGATCGTGGCGGGCGACGCGTTGGCCGAAGACATCCGCGCCGAACTGTCCCTGTTGCGTGCGGAATTGGACATGCTGAAAAAGGCGTTCCGGCGTCATTGTGTCGAGACGTCGGAGGGGGGCTAGCCCCCCGTCGCTGCGCGCCGCCCCCCACAGTATTTTCGAGCCAAAGAAGGTGACGCGGCGTTGGGGGTGACGTGCGCGGCACCCTTCGTCATTGTGAGCGTGATATATTGGAGTGCTCGACATGACTGCCTATCCACATTTACTTGCCCCGCTTGATCTGGGGTTCACGACGTTGAAGAACCGCGTGTTGATGGGGTCCATGCACACTGGACTTGAGGAAACGCGGGACTGGAACCGCGTGGCGGAGTTTTATGCAGAGCGTGCACGTGGTGGTGCTGCGTTGATGGTAACGGGCGGAATGGCGCCCAACGCAGAGGGCGGCGTGTTCCCCGGTGCGGCGGGGCTGTTTTCGGATCAGGATATCGAGAACCACCGTGTTGTGACGGATCGTGTGCACGACGCGGGCGGCAAGATCGCCATGCAGATTTTGCACGCGGGGCGTTATGCCTATTCCAAAGACTGCGTCGCACCGAGTGCCGTGAAGTCACCGATTTCGCCGTTCCCACCCAGAGAACTGGACGAGGACGGGATCGAAAAGCAGATCAGCGACATGGTGACTGCAGCGGCGCGCGCAAAGGACGCGGGATATGACGGTGTTGAGGTGATGGGGTCCGAAGGATATTTCCTCAACCAATTCCTCGTGACACACACGAACAAACGAGAGGACCGCTGGGGCGGGTCGTATGAGAACCGCATGCGATTGCCGGTCGAGGTTGTGCGCCGTGTGCGCGAGGCCGTGGGGCCGGAGTTCATCGTGATCTATCGCCTAAGCATGATTGATCTGATCCCGAGCGGATCGACATGGCAGGAGGTCGTGAAGCTGGCCCGCGCGATCGAGGCGGCGGGCGCCACGATTTTGAACACGGGGATTGGGTGGCACGAAGCGCGTATTCCGACGATTGCGACGAGCGTGCCGCGGCGTGCGTTTACTTGGGTGACCAAGAAGTTGATGGGTGAAGTGAACATCCCCATCATTACGTCCAACCGCATCAACACGCCGCAAGTGGGTGAGGATGTATTGGCCGAAGGCTGCGCGGATATGGTCAGCATGGCGCGCCCGTTCCTGGCGGACCCGCATTTTGTGAGCAAGGCTGCGGCGGGCAAGGCGGCGTTGATTGCGCCGTGTATTGCCTGCAATCAGGCCTGTCTGGATCACACGTTTTCCATGAAGATTGCGTCCTGTCTGGTGAACCCGAAAGCGGCCTTTGAAACTGAACTGGTCCTGACGACGTCGACAAAGACGGTTGGCATTGTGGGCGCGGGACCTGCGGGCCTCGCGTCGGCGCTGGCTGCTGCCGAACGCGGTATGCAGGTGACGGTGTTTGATCGTGCAGACGAGATCGGTGGGCAGTTGAACATGGCAAAGCAGGTTCCGGGGAAGGAAGAATTTTGGGGGCTGGTTGACTATTACGGTGCGGCTGTGGCGCAGGCGGGGATCACTTTGAAACTGGGTGCGGATGTGCACGTCGATGATCTGGCTGGGTTTGACGAGGTTATCATCGCCACCGGTGTCGCCCCGCGTGATCCGCAGATTGACGGACAGGATGGCCCTAATGTGCTGTCCTATATAGATGTGCTGCGCGGAAAGGCCGAAGTGGGCCCGCGCGTGGCGATTATTGGTGCGGGCGGTATCGGGTTTGATGTGGCGGAGTTTCTGGCAACAGGCGACAGCTCAACGGAGGACCTTGAGGCTTGGCTGGAGGAATGGGGCGTCGGTGATCCGGCGCAGGTGCGTGGAGGTGTGCGCACCGAAGGACCCAAGCCTGATGCCCCTGTTCGGCAGGTGACGTTGCTGCAACGAAAAGCGACCAAAGTGGGCAAAGGCCTGGGCAAGACGACGGGCTGGATTCACCGTGCGGCGCTGAAGATGAAGAACGTGCAGATGATCGCTGGCGTGAATTACGAGCGCATAGATGCAGACGGGTTGCATGTGAGTTTCGGTGAGGCGCGGGACCGTCCGACGCTGGTCGAGGTTGATACCATTGTGATGTGTGCCGGACAGGTGTCCGAGCGATCCTTGGCGGATGCTCTGGAGGCGAAGGGCGTGGCCTGTCATGTGATCGGTGGCGCGGATGTGGCCGCGGAACTGGACGCCAAACGCGCGATTGACCAGGGAACGCGGTTGGTGGCGTCACTGTAAGATGGGTGTTAATGCGGCGTTGCCCCGGCGCGGGGGCGGGGCTACTGATCAGGCATGATATTTATCACGATCCTGAGCGGGCTAATGCCGAGTTTCCTGATGGTCGGGCTGGGTGGGCTGGTCCGCAACCGGCTATCGGTGAACGCGTGGCAGGGGCTGGACAAGCTCAATTTCGAAATCCTGTTTCCCACGTTGATCTTTGTTGCTGCGTCGAGCTGGCCAATTGCGCTGGCGGATGTTGTGACGATCGGGCCAGCGGTTTGGGCGATTTTGATTGCGGGGGCCGCGTTTGGTTATTTGGCCCGCCCGTTTGGGCCCGAACGGTTCTTGGATTTCGCGGGAGCGTTTCAGACCGCGTGGCGGTTTAACACGGCGATGGCGTTCGTCGCTGTCATGACATTGCCGGATCCGCCGTTAGGCGTGTTGGCCGTGGCCGTCGGGATGGCGATCCCGATGGCGAATGTGTTTGCGGTGACCGCACTGTCGCGCGGCAGCGGGAGCCTTGGGGCGACGTTGAAGCGCGTGGCGGGCAATCCGTTCTTGATTGCATCTATCTTGGGGGTGACTGTGGGGTTGTCGGGCCTTCACATTCCCGATTTGCTGA
Source organism: Octadecabacter sp. (assembly GCA_965655275.1). Classification (GTDB taxonomy): domain Bacteria; phylum Pseudomonadota; class Alphaproteobacteria; order Rhodobacterales; family Rhodobacteraceae; genus Octadecabacter. Next base: position 9,885 of record CBFHGD010000008.1, read on the forward strand.
TGGCGCCCTTGGAAATGTTGGCACAGGCGGCGATTCCTGTGGCGTTGATATCTGTCGGAGCGACGATGAACTGGCGCGCGCTGGGCAGGCTGAACCGGTTCAGCGGAATTCTATGTGCCACGAAGTTGGTCGTGTTGCCGGCGCTTACGTTATCTGTTTGCTGGGTCATGCAGGTCGATGGCGTCCTGGCGAGCACGTTAACGTTGTTTGCAGCCTTGCCCACGGCATCGGCAGCCCATGTGCTTGCGGCGGGGTTTGGCGCGGATCGCGAACTGGCTGCAACGCTGGTGGCGCAGTCCACATTACTGGCCGCGGTGACGCTGCCTTTGTGGGTTACCATTATTATATTGGTGTTCTAGCGGTCGGAAACACCGCGTTTCCGTGTTTCCTGCCTCGCAACAGTCCTGCCAATACCCCGCAATTGTCAGGCCCCCGCCCCAGTGCTGCCCCTTTTCAGGGCGATACCAATCCTCGAACAAGAGACACAACCCGAGGACCCCGCATGGATCGCCTTACGGAAATGGAAGCCTTCGCCACTGTCGTGGACCAAGGTGGATTTACAGACGCAGCCAAGAAGATGGGGATTTCCAAATCCGCAGTTTCAAAGCATGTGTCGAGCCTTGAAGCACGGCTTGGAGCGCGGTTGCTCAACCGCACCACGCGCCGTGTGAGCCCGACGGAAATTGGCCTCGCTTATTATGACCGCGCCCGCCGTGTACTTAATGATGCAGGCGAGGCGGATGCATTGGTCACGTCCATGCAATCAGCGCCGTCCGGCCTGTTGCGCATCAGCGTGGCGACTGATTTCGGGGTCAATCATTTGTCCCCTGTGTTGGGTGATTTCCTTGGGGAGTTCCCTGATATTACGGTCAACATGGTTCTGAACAACCGCTACGTTGAACTGATCTCCGAAGGCTTTGATATGGCGATCCGCATTGGTGAGCTGGAAGACAGCAGCCTTCGCGCCAGAAAGCTGACGGAAACGTCGCGCCGCATGGTCGCCAGCCCGGGCTACTTCCAAGAATACGGCCGCCCGCAAAAGATCGACGATCTGAACGACCACAAGTTGCTTCATTATTCCAACCAGGCCAACTCCGCTGTCTGGAAGCTGCGTGCGCCGTCCGGTGAGCAGCGTCAGGTGCGTACGGCGGGCTGGCTTACGGTCAATGACGGACAGTCCTTGCTCAACGCCGCGATTTCCGGTCTCGGCATCGCCTACCTGCCTTCCTTCCTTTATGCGGATGCATTGGAAAAAGGACTGGTCGAAGAAGCGATCCCTGATCTTCCGGTCGAAACCCAAGGTATCTACGCGGTCTACCCGCCGGGCCGGTTTACCCAGCCCAAGGTGCGTGCCTTTATAGATTTCCTTGTCCATTCCTTCGCCGAGAAGGGCCCGGACATCTGGTAAACCACACGATGTGTAATTCCCAAGGGGTGCAACGCCCTCACCTTAACGCAGCCCGTCCAAGTATTTGGGGGCTGCGTTTTTTATGTACCGAACGCGGGCGCGTCGTCGCAGGCATGTGCGCTACATTCCAGTTCCAGCGTTGCCAGTGAAATGCCGAAAGCATCAGACAGCAGCGTTTTGGCACGGGTCTTTATTGCGTCTGCCTCGGCCCATTCGCCGCCCCAGACGACCACATGCGCCTGAAATGCGGTGCTGTGTTCGTTGATCTGCCAGAGATGGGCGTTATGGACTTCGGTGATGCCTTCCACATCGAGCAACGCGTCGACGACGGCTTGTGGCGCGATTTGTTCGGGGCGTGCCAGCATCAGGGTGCGGATCACGGCGGGCATTTCGGACAGGGACATCCACAAGATGTAGGCGGCGATCATCAGCGTGATGATCGGGTCGGCCAACCACCAGTCAAATACCAGCACCAGCACACCGGCTACGATGACGGCCACAGAGCCCGCCGCGTCCGCCAGATTATGCAGGAACGCGGCGCGGATGTTCACGCTGCTCTTGGACATCGAATAGGTCAGCCATGCGGTTACGGCATCCACCAACAGGGCGACAAGAGCCACGGCGATCATCAACCAGCCGATGACGGGCTGTGGTTCAAAGAACCGCCAGACGGCTTCATAGGCAAGATAGAGTCCTATAATCGTTAGGGAGGTATAATTGACCAGCGCCGCGACCGTTTCGACGCGCGTAAAGCCAAACGGCATATCAGCGCTGGCAGGACGGCGGGCAACCTTGTGGGCGACAAACGCGATAATGAGGGAAACGGCATCGCTGAGGTTGTGAAGGGCGTCCGCGATAAGGGCGAGCGAGCCGGACAGGATGCCACCGATGATTTGCACAACCGTCAGTCCGACGTTGACGGCGATGGCCCCGATGAGGCGGCGATCGCCGGTTGATGCATCGACGTGGTGGTGATGATGGCCCATTTGGAAGCTCCTTGATCCTTGGATGCACGCTATGTAATGCCTCTAGTGGCTAGAGGTTCAAGGGGTTTCAGCACATGTTTTCAATTGGCGATCTGGCACGTCATACGGGCGTAAAGGTTCCGACGATCCGGTATTATGAAGGCATCGGATTGGTTGCGCCCGCGGAGCGCACAGCGGGCAATCAGCGGCGGTATGACCGGCACGGGTTGCAGCGGCTGGGGTTCATCCGCCATGCACGTGATCTTGGCCTCCCACTGGATGCAATCCGCGCGTTGTTGGAACTGGAGGATCACGCCGGGGAGTCGTGCAAGGGCGCGCATGTGATTGCGGCGGATCATCTGGCGGATATCCGCGAGCGGATTTCACGGCTGCAAAGGCTTGAGGCGGAACTGTCACGGATCGTTGCGACGGAAGACGGCGGCGACGGGCCCTGTGCGGTGTTGGCGGCGCTGGGCGATCACGATGCCTGCGAGGGCGGGCATTAGGTTACTCAGTCGACGTGATGATCACTTCGACCCGGCGGTTTGCCTCGCGACCCTCCTCGGTCAGATTGGTTGTGATCGGTGCGAGGTAGCCCATGCCTTCCGCTTCCAACTGGCGGCGCGGGATGTCGTAGCGCGTGACAAGCCGTTCCAGAACCGACCCCGCGCGGCGTTTGGACAGCGCAATATTGCCGTCCAGAGACCCGACCGAATCTGTGTGCCCGACCAATGCGACCGTGCGATCGGTGTTGGCGATGAGGTAATCGGCGAGTTTTTGGAGCGAGGCAAATGTTTCGTCGCCCAACTGCGCAGAGCCGGTCTGGAACGCGAGATCGCCGAGAATGAACCGTCCGTTGACTTCAAGCTCTTGCGCGAGGTCGCCTGTGAGCGTTGGAGCAAAGGCGCGCACGGCGGGGGCGTCCGGTTCTGCGACAGGCGCGCCGCCCCCCGTGCCGACGCGCATGATCTGAACGAAACCCGCCTCGGATGTCCGGCTGGCAAACAGGCTGAGTAATTCGGTTGCGCCGTCTGCTTCGCGCTTGGTGGCGATGTAGCGGTAGTCGCCCAGATCGACATGCATGGCCGGTGCGGGCAAGACGGGAGTTGCAAAGCGGAAATCAAACCCACCGCACGCCGTGTCGGTGCAGGTGAACAAAACCTCGAAACCGGCGTCGATCAGTTGTTGTTCGAGCGGTGCGAGCAACTGCAACGTCGTAAGTCCACCCGCATCGACCCGCCAAGCTTGTTGGCGCACTTCACCGGTCCCGGTCAAAACCGGCAGGCCTTCGGGTGTCCATGCCCCTGTCGGCATCGGATAGCTGCCCGGGGACGCCACTTCCTCAGCCGCAAGGGTGGCATTGGACGGCATGTCGAGGGTGACAGCGGCGGCCTGAAACGGAAGAAGAGCGAGGAGGAAAGTGCGGATCATCGGTTTTGAGCGTGATAGTCGTCATTAGGGCGCATGTCCGTGGCGCTGGCCATGCGGTTGGTCATGTTAAAGAAGCCGGTCACGGCTGTGATGTCCCAGATGTCACGGTCGTTGAAGCCCACGGTGCGCAGCGCGGCGCGGTCGCCTTCGGATATTTCAGCGCTGGTTTTAGTGACCTTTTCGGCAAAGCCCAGCATTGCGGTTTGACGTGCGTCCAAGGATGCGGAGCGCCAGTTCATCACCAGCATTTCGCCGAGTCTGGGATCACCCGACAGGGCGCGCACGGCTTGGCCATGGGCGGTGAGACAGTAGAAGCATTTGTTTACCGAGGACACGACGACCGCGATCATCTCACGTTCAAGTTTTGATAGGCCGGAGTCTGCCAGCATCAGGTCGTTATACATGGCCGAGAACGCATCGAATTTGGCTTGATCAAACGCGTAGGCGCGCAGGACGTTGGGAACGAAGCCCAGCTTTTCGTCACAGACGTCAAAGTATTTCGCCATATGGTCCGGCAGCGGATCGGCGGGTAGAAGGTTCAGGGCGGTGGGGTGCTCTTTGGTCATGTCGTGGCCTTCGGATGGATGCGGTAGTGGTATCCTCCCACAGGGGTCATGCCGAGGGAAGTGTAGAGCGCATTGGCACCCAAATTGGCCGACGTGACAAGAAGGCCGATCGTGTGCGCACCTTGGCTTTGGCCCCAAAATGCAAGGGCGCGGAACATGTGGCGCGCTAACCCCTCGCGACGAAACGGTTCGGCGGTTTCAATGGCGTGGATCATGACTATGCCATCATGAAAGGCGGCAAATGCTGTTCCGGCGGGCGTATCGTTCAGCCTACCGAGAACGGTGGTTTTCGGGGCCGCGACACGGTGCATCACAGCGAGGCGGGCGGCGTCAATACCGCCGTCGGTCCAGATTTCCACTTGCGTCGCAAGGGGCGGCCAGACCTCGAAACAGGTGACGGGCGGCGGGCGCTGCGTTGCGATTTGCGCAATGGGCGCCGCGTGGAAAGTGGTGGGGTTTTTGACGGTGTATCCCGTGGCGGCGAGGGCCGCATCGAGTGCGTCTTCGCCACTGCGGACCATAAAGAGCGGGGTTTGGCCCAGCTCGCGCATGGCGGATTCAGCAGCCGGTATTTCACCGCTTGGACCACTGGCGGTAGCGGCACTGACGCGGCTTCCGGCGCCGCCGCCGTTGCGGATGGTCCAGCCGTCGATCTGCGCCATAGCCTCGGGCGGCCATGACGCGTCGATCAGCGCGCTGAGGGCCTGTGGTGTCATGCAGGAAAGGCGGTTTTCAGACGCGCCATGGCGGCGTCGATACGCGCGGTGTCCTGACCGCGAATGACGACGTTAGCGCCGTATTTACCATCCTTCTGAAAAGGGTAGGAGCCGATTGACAGGTCGGCAAAGTCGCCTGCCAGAACGCCCAATGGCCCGGCGATGTCACCTTCGCCGCGATCAATGCGCAGGGTTTGCGACAGCAGCGGGGCGCCGCCTGTCAAGGTTGGCAGCACGGTTGCCACCATGGCCTGAAACACTGAGGGCACGCCGGCCATCACGTGCACGTTTTGCACGGTGAACCCCGGTGCGATGCTGACGGGATTGTCGATCAGCGTGGCGCTGTCAGGGATGCGGGCCATTCGCAGGCGGGCTTCGTTCAATTCCTGCCCGTTGCGATCATAGTGTGCTTGCAGCAATGCGCGGGCATCGGCGCGCACATCGATGTGGTCATCGAATGCGGCGGCGATGCAATCGGCGGTGATATCATCATGGGTCGGGCCGATCCCCCCGGAGGTGAAAACTGCGTCATAAGAAGCGCTTAGTGATTGTATGGCGGCGATGATCGCGGGTGCATCGTCACTGACCACACGAACCTCGCGCAGGTCGATGCCGTGTTCTGTAAGTTGCCCTGCAAGGTGGTGCATATTCGCGTCTCGGGTGCGGCCGGACAGGATTTCGTCACCGATAACCAGCATCGCGGCGGTTGGGTTGCTCATCTACTTCTCCTTGGTTTGGGGATGGTATAATCGGGGGTCATGCGCTTTGCCACTCCCCTTGTGCCCGCCCGCCTGATCCGCCGTTACATGCGGTTTCTTTCCGATGTTGAATTGGAGGACGGCACCGTCGTGAAGGCCCATTGCCCCAATCCGGGGTCAATGATGGGGTTGAAGGACGCGGGCCTGCGGATTTGGCTTGAAGGCAATAATGACCCCAAGAAGAAGCTTGATTGGGGCTGGCGGCTGGTTGAATTGCCGGATGCGTTTGTCGGGATCGATACGGGGGCCGCGAACGGTGTGGTGGCCGAAGCGTTGGCGCGGGGTATCGCAGGGCTTGAGGGATACGACACGATCCGCGCGGAGGTGAAATACCGCGAGAAAAGTCGTGTGGATTTTCTGCTGTCGGGCGCAGGGCGGCGCGATTGCTACCTTGAAGTGAAGTCCGTGACATTGATGCGTGAGGCGGGACTGGCCGAGTTCCCCGATAGCGTGACAGCGCGGGGTGCCAAACATCTGGGTGATCTGGCGGCAATGGTGGACCAAGGGCACCGCGCGGTGCTGTTGTTTCTGGTGCAGCGCACGGATTGCACAGGGGTGGCCGTGGCCACTGATCTGGACCCGACCTATGCAACTACGTTTGAAACGGCACTGCGGGCAGGCGTCGAAGTGATGTGTTTTGACTGTGAGATTTCACCCGTTGGCATCAGGCTGGCGAACCGTTTGCCATTTGACCAAGAAGACGCAAGGACTCTGCTAGGGGTTTAGGTGCAGCGTGGATTGTCCTATCTGGAGGGCAAGCAAGAAGGATTAGTGACGTGAACACATCAAACGCGCGAGTGACGAAGGATGGGATCCGGCTTTATGAAGCGGGTGATTTTGCGGGGATGCGCAAAGCGGGTCATCTTGCGGCCGAGATTCTGGACAGGATTGCCGAGCACGTCACGGCGGGCCAGACCACGGCGGAACTGGATCGTTTGATTACAAGTTGGGTCGATGAGGCTGGCGCGGTTTCGGCCACGATAGGCTACAAGGGCTATCAGCACGCCAGTTGTATTTCTGTGAACCATGTCGTGTGTCACGGTATTCCGAGCGCGAAGACGTTGAAATCAGGTGACATCGTGAACATTGACGTCACGGTCATCGTGGATGGCTGGTACGGGGACACAAGCCGGATGTATGTGGCGGGCGGCAAACCGTCGATCAAAGCGGAGCGTCTGATACAAGTCACCCACGACGCATTGATGCTGGGGATCGAGGCCGCAAAGCCGGGCAATACGTTTGGTGATATCGGTCACGCGATCCAGAGTTATGTCGAGGCGCAGCGCATGTCTGTGGTGCGCGATTTTTGTGGTCACGGGCTTGGTGTGGTGTTTCATGCGCCTCCCAATGTGTTGCACTACGGGCGTGCGGGGACAGGGCCGATGCTGGAAGAAGGCATGTTTTTCACCATCGAACCAATGGTGAACCTTGGCCGCCCCGAAACAAAGATTTTGGCAGATGACTGGACGGCTGTGACGCGCGACAAGTCGTTATCGGCACAGTTTGAACATTCCATCGGAATTTCAGCTGACGGTGCAGATATTTTCACATTGTCGCCTGCGGGCAAGTTTCACCCGACGTATTGAGCGGTTACGGCGCGCGCAACAACGTGATATGCGTGTCCCCGTAGCGGCGCAGGTCGATCTGGGCGAAACCCATGACGGATTGCGGCGCGCTATCTTCCATTACGACAAGCGCACTTGGCGCGATCCAGCCTTGGGCCTTGGCCGCAAGCAGCGCTGTATTGCCCAAGGATTTTCCATAGGGCGGGTCAAGGAAGACCAGATCGCAGGGGGCTGACGTCGCGGGAAGTTTGTCTGCCGTGCAGGTCAGCAGGAGCGCGTCGCTCTCCCGCCGTGCTTTGGCGATGTTTTCGTGGATCAGCTTTTGGGCCATGCGCCCGTTGTCTACGAAGGTGGCGTGCGCAGCCCCGCGTGACAGCGCCTCGAGCCCGAGTGCGCCGGTGCCTGCAAACAAGTCCAGCACGCGGGCGTTGTGCAACACGCCGTGTCCCGCGAGAATGTTGAACAGGCTTTCGCGGACGCGGTCGGGCGTGGGGCGCAGGTGGGCGGCCGCATCACCACTGCCGATCTCGGCCAGTTTAAGGCCACGATGCTGCCCGCCAATGATCCTCATGGCTTGAGCAGGGCTTTCATGTCCGTTTCAGGGTCCGCGACCATGGCGGGAGCAGGCGATTTGCCCGCCTCGATGAGCCGTTTGCCGATCATGTAGTTGCGCGGGTCATTCATAGCGTCCACGGCCAGCAGTGTGTCGTCGTTGTAATACCAGTGCGACAGCGCGTCGCCTGTCTTGCGGGTTACGACCTGCGTGTAGCCGGTATTCAGCCCCGCAATCTGCAATTTGCAGTCGTATTGATCCGACCAGAACCACGGCTTTGGCACATAGGACTCATTGGCGCCCAGCATGTTGCGGGCCACGAGTTCGGCCTGATCAATGGCGTTACCGACGTTTTCGAGCCGGATTTGCGTGTCGTGCCAATCCAGCGTCGCGCAATCGCCCGCGGCCCAGATATGGGGGTCAGATGTGCGGCCATGGGCGTCGGTGACGATGCCGTTGTCGCAGGTGATGCCTGCGGTTTCGGCCAGAAGAGTGGCGGGATAGATACCGACGCCGACGATGGCGAAATCACAGGCCAGTTCGGTGCCGTCTGTCAGGATGGCGCCTGTAACACGGCCGTCGCCGATCAGACGGTCCAGCCCGACGCCTTCGCGGATATCGACCCCGTGGGCCGTGTGCAGCGCGCGGAAATAATCCGAGGTTTCGGGGGCGGCGACCCGTTGCAGAATGCGATCTGCCATTTCGACAAGCACCACGTGCAGGCCGAGTTTCGCCGCGACGGCAGCCGCTTCCAGCCCGATGTAGCCGCCGCCGATGATGAGCAGGCGACGCCCTGCGACGAATTCGGGCGTCATCGCATCTGCATCCGCCAGATCGCGCACGCTGAACACGCCCTCCAAATCGCCACCGATTGCGGAGGGCAACGTGCGGGGATGCGAGCCGGTGGTAAAGGCCAGATTGTCGTAGGCCAGCACCTCTTCCCCCTCAAGCGTTACGGTCTTGGCGACGGCATCAACGGACACGGCGCGGGTGCGCGTGCGCAAGGTGATGTTGTGGGTGTCATACCATTCGCGGGGGCGCAGAAAGAGCCGTTCACGCTCCATCTCGCCAAGCAGATAGGCCTTGGACAGGGCGGGGCGCTGATAAGGAGGCTCTGCTTCGGCGCCGATCAGGGTGATGTCACCATCGTAACCCTCTGAGCGCAATTTCGCGACAAGGGACGCGCCAGCCTGCCCTGCGCCGATCACAACAATATGGCCCATTTCGCTAATCCTGTCTGGTTGCCGCCAAATCGGACCCTATATTGGGCAGGGAGAACAACGCAATTGCCGAAAGGGCCGCAAGATGACGATTTCCGTTGGAGACAAACTGCCAGATGCAATGTTGGTGAAGATGGGTGACGACGGACCTGAGGGGGTTTCGGTGTCGACGCTGACCGAAGGGCGCACCGTTGTGATCTTTGCTGTGCCGGGGGCGTTTACGCCGACGTGCCATTCCGCCCATGTGCCAAGTTTCATTCGCACCAAGGACGAGTTCGCAGAGCGCGGTGTTGAGGAGATCATCTGTATTTCCGTGAATGATCCGTTTGTCATGGGCAATTGGGGTGAGGTCACCGGTGCGACGCAGGCTGGTATTGCGATGATGGGTGACCCTGAATCCGCGTTTACCAAGGCGATTGGTATGGATTTCACAGCACCACCGGCTGGCCTGATTAACCGGTCCAAACGCTACGCGATGCTGGTGATGGACGGCGTCGTGAAGGTGCTGAACGAGGAAGAAAACCCCGGTGCCTGCGAAGTATCTGCGGGCGAAGGGTTGCTTGACGATATGTAAGGATTAGCTGGCCAGCGCGTCCATGCGTTTGGCCAGCTTCAAATCCAGGTCTGACAACCCGCCGGTGTCGTGGGTTGTCAGCGTGACTTTTACCGTTTTGTAAACATTGAACCATTCAGGGTGGTGGTTGAGTTTTTCGGCGACGATCGCCACGGACGTCATCCAGCCGAAGGCCTCGATGAAGTTCTTGAAGGTGAAGGTTTTGGTGGCGCTGGTTTCGCCCACGTCCCACCCAGCCTCTGTTAATGCATCCCGGCCTGCTTGTTCCAAAACGTTGCTCATTCCTGTTCCTCCACATGTGCTTTGCGAAACGGGCCGTAGCCTGTCAGGACTTCGATTTCGTCGTCCACTGCCGCGCGTTCCGCTTCCAGATAGTCCGCAACTGCATCCCGAAACCCAGCATCGGAAAACCAGTGCAGCGAGTGGGTGGCGGCGGGCAGATAGCCGCGCGCGAGCTTGTGTTCGCCCTGCGCGCCCGCCTCGACTTTGGTCATCCCATTGGCCATCGCGTAATCCATCGCCTGATAGTAGCAGATTTCGAAATGCAGGCAGGGGTGGTGTTGCGTGCAGCCCCAATAGCGCCCGTAAAGGGTGTCACGCCCGATAAAGTTCAGCGCGCCAGCGACGGGCACACCGTCGTGCATCGCGAACACAAGAAGGATGTCGTCTCGCAGACGGTCGTGGGCGATGTCGAAAAATGCGCGGGTCAAATAGGGCTGACCCCATTTGCGCGCGCCGGTGTCTTGGTAAAACTGCCAAAAGGCGTCCCAATGGTGCGGCTCGATCTGATCGCCTGTCAGCTGGACAATCTCGCCGCCGAAGGCCTGCGCGGTCGCGCGTTCCTTGCGCAGGGATTTGCGTTTGCGCGAAGACAGAGCGGCGAGGAAGGCATCCCAACCGGCGTAGCCATTGTTGACCCAGTGATACTGTTGTGACGTGCGCGCCAACATACCCATTTGCGCGCCTGCAATGGCCTCGCCTTCGGTGCAAAATGTGGCGTGGACCGACGAGAGGCCGTTGTTCGACGCGATCTGGATTGCGCCTTGGATCAGCGCCGACATACCTTGCGCCTCGTAGCCTTGTCGGGTCAGAAACCTGCGGCCCGTTGCAGGCGTAAACGGCACGGCGATTTGGAGTTTGGGGTAGTACCGTCCGCCGGAGCGTTCATAGGCGTGGGCGAAATTGTGGTCGAACATGTATTCGCCCTGGGAATGGGATTTCCCGTACAGCGGTGCAACGGCGATCAACTGCCCGTCCTGGCGCGCTGCGAGGTATCGCGGGTCCCATCCGGTGCTGGTTCCCACGCTGCCGCTGTCTTCCAGTGCGCGCAAGAACCGGTAGGTGGTGAACGGATCAATCGCGCGGCCGGCCCCCGCCTCGGGGCAGGCGCAGGCGTCCCATTCGGCTGCGTCGATATCGGCGAGCGTGGTATGGGCCGTGATTTCGATCATGCTACCGTCCATATTGGGTAGGTGGCGCGGGCCGCGCTACATTCAAGCGCGGTAGCCTTCAAATGTGATGTTATCGGCGACCTTGCGGGCTTCAGCCTCCATTGCGGGGCTCTTGACGGTCCAGCACAGGACAGGCACGCCGCGGGATTTGAGGGCGGCAACGTGGGGCGATGCCAGATCGCTTCGTTGGTGGCTGATGAAACAGGCCCCGACGCGGTCAAAATCGGGGATCGGGCGCAGGGCTGCGCGGGTGGTTTCGGGCACGGTTGGCCAGTCTTTGGCGGGGAAATGGCAGGTCGTGATGCCGCGCGGAATATCGGGCGCATACGCACCGCATGCGGCAACAGAATGGGGGTTGAACGACATCAACGCGACTTCGCCGGTGTAGTCGGCCAAAGCAGAACACACCGCGTTTTCCAGCGGACCGACGTTCGTGCCAAGCCCGCCGTCCTGATCCTTGATTTCAATGAGTAACGGCACGCGCCCGGCCACCACTTGCAAAACCTGTTCAAGGGTGGGGATCGTGCCGCCACCTCCGCTGAGGGGGATTTTGCCGAGTTCGGCTGCAGTTTTGCCCGCAATGGGCCCGCTGTGTCCGGTCAGGCGTTTCATGTCGTAGTCATGAAAAACCATCGCCACACCGTCGCTCGACGGCTGGATGTCGATCTCGATCCCGTAGCCTGCTGCGATCGCGGCTTTGATCGCTGCGATAGAGTTTTCAGCCACCGATGCCTCATGCAAGGCACGATGGGTTATCGGGCGGCGCAGTAAAGCTGCGGGCAGGGTCATTCGATTTCGAAAATGGCTTCAATTTCGACGGCGACACCAAAGGGGAGGGATGCGGCGGATACGGCGCTGCGGGCATGGCGGCCTTTGTCCCCCAAGGCTTCAACCATAAAGTCCGAACAGCCGTTGATGACCATTGGTTGATCGCCAAAGTCGGGCGTCGAATTGACGAAGCCGACCAGTTTGACGACCCGCACAAGGCGTTCGATGTCACCATCGCATCCGGCCTTCAGCTGGGCCAGCAGAGACACTGCGCAGGCTTTGGCAGCAGCGGCACCTGCGTGTGCATCCGTGTCTGCGCCCAGTTTTCCGGTGATCATACCGTCCGCGTTGGCCGAGATTTGACCGGACACGAACAAAAGGTTTCCGGTGCGCACAAATGGCACGTAATTGGCGGCAGGGGCAGGTGCATCGGGTAGCGTGACGCCGAGCTCTGCGAGGCGGGATTCGATCGACATGGTGGGTCCTTTCGACATGGTTCGCGCGACGCTAACGGCGGCTATCCCTCATTGCAATCAGCCATCGCGGAACGTGCGCGCCACATAGTCCATCAAAGGTCGCACAAGATAGTTCAGCGGCGTGCGATCAGCCGTGCGGATGAACGCCTCAACCGGCATGCCGGGGATGAGTGTCACTCCGTCGGGCAGGCGGGCCAATTCCCCTTCGTTCAGCCTGATTTCAGCGCGATAGAACGATGCACGTGTTGTATCATCGGTAAAGGCATCGGCGGACACCAACGCCACGGTGCCGAACAGTTCCGGCGTGGTGCGTTGATCCAGCGCGGAGAACCGCAAGCTCACCTCTTGGCCAATGGTGATGGCGTCGATGTCGGTGACGGCGACCTGCGTGGCAATCACCAACGGACGGTCCTGCGGCACGATGTAGAGCACGGGATCGGCGGGGCGGATCACGGCGCCTTGGCCGAACACGCTTAACCCGTAAACGATGCCGCTGACGGGCGCGCGAATATCCAGACGTTGCAGTTGACGCACGAGGATGGTGCGCCGTTCGCGCAGCTCGAGTTCGTTGAACTGAAGATCGCGCAAGCGGGTGATGGCTTCTTCGCGCCGCGTGGTGTCGAGGCTGAGCAATTCGATCTCGATCTCGGTGATGCGTTCCTGCGCGCCGGCGATAGAGGCAGCGAGCTCCCCTGTTTGGCCGCGCAGCCGCGCTTCTTCACGCTGCAAGTTCAGAATGGTGGCCGCCTGCGCCAAACCACGATCAAGCAAGGATTGCTGGTTGCCCAGTTCTTCGTTGATCAGGCCGAGTTGTGTTTCGAGCGCGTCTTGTTGGGCGACGATGCCGCGAATTTGTGATGCGATCTGGTCTTTGCGGTTCGACAGTTGCTCGGTGCGTCGTGCAACGGAATCGAGGCGCGCATTGAACAAGTTGATCTGCCCGAGTTTGAGGGAGGCCACCGTTTCCGGGTTGCCTTCGTCCAATAGGGGATCAAACACCAGATTTTCTGCGCCGTCACGCTCCGCCTCGAAGCGCGCGCGTCGGGCGAGAATCTCGAAAAGCTGGCCTTCGACCACGGCGAGGTTTGCCGTCAGGTCTTGTGCATCAAGGCGCAGCAAGACATCCCCGATCTCGACGACGTCGCCTTCCGAAGTGATAATTTCCGTGACGGTGCCACCATCCTGATGTTGCACAATCTGTCGGTTCTGATCGACTTCGATCAAGCCGCTGGCAATGACCGCACCCGTGATTTTTGCCGTGACAGCCCAGCCACCAAAGCCACCGACAAGCAACAATAGTGTGAGTATTCCAATCGTTAGCGGACGCCGTGCGGACCATTCAGTGCTCATGTGACACCTCCGCCTTGGCCTTTGCCTTGATTGATTTGCTGTCGGTTCGCCAAGATCTGCGCCTTTACTTCTTCGGTGGGGCCAAATGCCTTGAGAATACCGCCGTCGATATACATCAGCTTGTCGCATTGTTCGATTGCGGCGGGGCGGTGTGCCATCACGAAAACGCAGCGCCCTTCTTCGCGCATGGTACGGATAGCGGCGTTGACGGCGATGGACCCTTCGTTATCAAGGTTGGAGTTGGGTTCATCCAGCACCAGATATACGGGATCGCCATACATGGCGCGGGCCAGCCCGATGCGCTGCACCTGTCCGCCAGACAGGCGCCCCCCCGTTGCATCGACGATGGTATCGTAGCCTTCAGGCAATTGCAGGATCATGTCATGGGCAGCGGCGCGTTTGGCGGCCTTGATGACCATGCTGTCGTCGGGGTTTGAGGACATGCGCGCAATGTTGTCGCGGATCGACCCGTGCAGCAGCGTCACGGTTTGCGGCAGATAGCCGATGTAGCTGCCAAGCACGTCTGGATCATATTGATCAAGCGTCGCTCCATCCAGCCGGATCGTTCCACCCGCTGGCTGCCAAAGCCCTGCCAGTGCGCGGGCAAGGGTTGATTTACCAGCCCCCGACGGGCCGATCACGCCGACGGCTTCACCCGGATTGAGCTTGAAGGACACCATGCGAATGCTGGCTTTCGTCTCACCGGGCGGCAGAACCGTCACCTGATCGGCGACAATTTTGGCGGCTGGCACCGGAAGGTCTGTGCGGCGCTTGGGGATTGGAACCGCCCCCAGGAGGCGCGCCAGATTCCCCCAACCGGTGCGCCCGCGTTGCAAGACGGGCCATTGACCGACCAGCATTTCAATAGGGGCCAACGCACGTCCGAGCAGGATGGAGCCGGCAATCATTGCGCCGGGGGTCAGCTCGCCCTCAAGCACAAGATAGGCGCCAAGGCCAAGCATTGCTGATTGTAGAAAGAGCCGGAACGATTTTGACACGCTGCCAAAACCGCCGCCCATATCACCAGCCTTGATTCCGGCGCGCAGGGATTTGTTACGCAATTCGATCCAGCGCTGGAAAGCTGCGCTACGCATGCCAAGGGCCTGAATGGTGTCGGCACCGGTGCGCAGTTGCTCCCCCATGGCTTCGGCATGGAATGTTGCTTCATTGGCATCTTCGAGCGGACGGCGGCTGCTGATCTGGTTGATGAGGGCGACGATGATCAAGATCACACCGCCCGCAACCGCGAGATACCCCAGATAGGCATGGAACAGGAAAATGCCGAAAATGAACACGAACGTCCAAGGAAGATCAAACGGGGCCATAGCGACGGGGGAGGTTATCGCCCTCTGCACGGCCTGAAGGTCACGTTGTCCGGTCGCGGCTTCGGCGGGGGCACGACCAGACGCGCGGGCCTGCATGACTGCATTGAACACCCGTTCATCCAGATCGGTCTGCAATTGCGCGCCGACGCGCCCCATGATCCGGCCACGAGCATAATCCAGAACGCCCATCATCAGATACAAGAATCCCACAAGAACCGATAATGCGACCAGCGTCTCGATCGAGCGTGACCCCAGGACACGGTCGTAGACGTTGAGCATATACAAAGGCCCTGTCAGCATCAGTGCGTTCACGAAACTGCTGAAAATGGCCACAAACCAATAAAGCGCGCGCGACTTCTTTCGCACACCCGCCAGTTCTGCATAGCCTTGAGTGATTTCTGCGCGCGTCGGTTCTTTTTGCATCATGGGTGCAAATTCGCTTTCTTCTTTATCAGTTGGGCCAAACTGTGCCTGTTAGCCCGTAATAATCCTGTCGCATATGGATCACGCCCATACACTATGTCATGTATGCCACTGTTCATCGGGGAACTGGGGGCTATTTAGCCAATATTATCACCGTCTGCATCCGGAATTACCATTGCCACACTTTAGCTTATCCAATTTTCGCGCCATTTGCGTCCTTCTGGTCATAACTGTGTCCGCAGGCTGCACGCCGGCTTTGCCTGATGGTGGTATCAATGACCCCTACGAGAATACCAATCGTGCCATCCATGGCTTTAACAAAAGTTTAGATCGCACCGTTTTGCGGCCTGCGGGTCAGGTTGCTGCCGCGATGCCGATGGAAATTACCGGCCCCGTCAGTAACTTTGCGAATAACGTCAGTCTGCCCGGGATGGTTGCCAACGGAATTTTGCAGGCGGACATCGGTGGTGTCACAACCAATACGATGCGGTTCTTGATCAACACGACTGTGGGAATCGGTGGGCTGTTTGATCCGGCCGGGGCAATTGGCCTGATAGAGGACAGCACCGATTTTGGCGAAACCCTTGCGGTGTGGGGCGTGCAGGAAGGGGCCTATGTGGAAATGCCTGTCTTCGGCCCGTCGACCGAGCGTGATGCTGTAGGAACAATTGTTGATCTGGTGTTTGACCCGCTGGAGAGCGTCGGCACTGTGCCGCAGCTTGACTACGGAACGGCGACACGTGTGGCGGACCTTGCTATTACGCGTGGTCGTTTCATGGAGACTTTTGACGGTGTCCTGTATGAAAGTGCGGACAGCTACGCACAAGCGCGCCTTGCCTACCTGCAAAACCGCCGCTTTCAATTGGGCGAAGTGCCGCCCGCCACGACCGAGATTGACCCGTTCTCGGATGAGTTGAGTCTTGAAGGATTTGAGTAATGACTGACCTGACATTTTCCCGCCGCCGCGTCTTGGTCCTTGGTGGAGCGGGCCTTTTGACGGCATTGCCCCTGCCAGGTTTTGCGTTGAGCGCGGGGCAGGCCGAAGGGCTGGTGAATGCAGCCGTTGCTGACATCAACCGTATCATCGCGTCCGGCGCATCGGTCAATTCCATGGTGCGCAGTTTCAAAGGCGTTTTCGACAATTACGCCGATACGTCCTACCTTGCGGCCTATGCGCTGGGCAATGACGGACGGTCCGCGTCCAACGCACAAAAACGTGCCTTTGGCGATGCTTTCGGAATTTATCTGGCGAACAAATACGGACGCAGGTTTAACGAATTTGCCGGTGGTCGCATCGAGGTGCAGGGCACGCGTGCCGTTAACAATTACATGGAAGTGCGCACGCTGGCGATCCTACAGGGGCAGGCACCGTTTCAGGTAGATTTCCATGTTTCGGATCGCCCAGGCCGTCCGGTGTTTTTCAACCTTATCATCGAAGGTATCAACATGCTGTTGTCAGAGCGCGCCGAGATCGGTGCGATGCTGGATGCGCGCGGTGGTAACCTTGATGCGCTGATCCGTGACCTAAGCTGATGCGTTTAGCCCTGGCCCTGATCGTGGCCCCCGCATTGGTTGCCGCAACACCCTACGACGGGACGTATCGCCAAGGTGCGAACGCGGAATGTGCCTTGATCGGGGTCGATGGCGGTGCTCTCAAGATCGAAGAAGGCATCTTTTATGGCGTGGAGATGGAGTGCCGGATGACTCGCCCTGTCAGCGTCGTGAATATGGACGCCACGCTATATACAATGCGCTGTTCTGGCGACGACCAGATTTGGACAGAGCGGGCCATGGTGATGAATGACGCCGAAGTCGAGGGCGGCATCATCATGCTGTGGGACGGTTATGCCTTCCGCTACACGCGCTGCCCCGACGAATAACCCGGGACCCGGTTGCAATCAGGCGCCTGCCCCGACGCTACCCGTCGCTGTTTTGAAGCTCGAGCAGAAGATCATTGATGAGATCTCGTGCCGCGTCTTCTTCCATGCCCAAGCCTCCCCCGCCCTGACCCTGCTGGGGCTGTGGCTGGGTCCCTTGATTTGGAACCTGCATGGGAAGTGGGGTCGGGGTCATGCTCGACAGAACGCGCGTCATCGTTTCGTGCCA
This sequence comes from Octadecabacter sp., assembly GCA_965655275.1. Classification (GTDB taxonomy): domain Bacteria; phylum Pseudomonadota; class Alphaproteobacteria; order Rhodobacterales; family Rhodobacteraceae; genus Octadecabacter. The sequence continues at coordinate 27,540 of CBFHGD010000008.1, forward strand.
GATTTCCGCAGGTAAGCCGGACCCTGTGACGCCGGTCAAAGGCGTATTGTCGTCATATCCCATCCAGACACCCGCGACGTAATCACCACTAAAGCCGATGAACCACGCGTCCCGCGCCGCTTGGGTTGTGCCGGTCTTACCCGCAATTTCCCAACCCTCGACACCGGCGCGTTGGCCCGATCCACCTTCGACAACCTGATACATCATCCACGTCAACTGCCGTGCGGCATCCTCGCGGATCACCCGTTCACGGATACCACCCGTCGCGGTGAGCAAGGGTTCAGCGTCCCCCACGAGGCGCAGTTCGACCAACCCGTAGGGTTTGACCGCTGACCCGCCGTTCAGAATGCCCGCATAGGCGCCCGCCATCTCCAACAGCGTGCTTTCGGATGCGCCAAGCGCGAGGGCAGGGCCGTTGGCGAGGTCACTGACAATACCAAAGTTCTCAGCGACCGTGCGCACGTTGTCGCGCCCGACCAATTCGGAAAGCGCGACGGCGGGGATGTTTAGCGATTGTTGGAGCGCCTCGACCATCGTCACGTCGCCCTCGAAACGGTTCGTATAGTTGCGCGGGCACCATTCACCCGAGCCCGGGACGTTCCAGCAGGTTGGTGCGTCCAGCAGGATATCGAACGGCGACATGCCTAGGTCCAGCGCCGTGGCGTAGACGAACGGTTTGAACGCCGATCCGGTTTGGCGCAACGCCTGCGTCGCGCGGTTGAACGCGCCCGAAACGGTCAAATCGCGCCCGCCGACCATGGCGCGCACCGCGCCGTCGGCTGACATGACGACAATCGCCGCCTGCGCTTGCGAGCCTTCGCGCACTTTGTTTTCAAACACCCAGACAAGGGCTTCTTCGGCGGCGCGTTGAATGCGCGGGTCCAGCGTGGTGCTAATGATCACATCTTCGGTCGTGCCGTCCGTGAAAAAGTTTGGCCCGCTGTCCATCACCCAATCGGCAAAATAGCCACCCGCGCGGGCGCGTGCCGCTTCGGACAGGGTTGCGGGGTTGGCTTGGGCGTCTGCGGCTTGTGCTGCGGTCAGGTAATTTTGTTCTTCCATCAAACGAATGACAGTCGCGCCGCGATCCTGGGAGACTTGCAGGTTGCGCGTTGGCGCAAAGCTGGACGGGGCCTTCAACAGGCCTGCCAACATTGCCGACTGCGCTGGATTTACTTCTCTGGCGGAGACGCCAAAATAACGTTGCGATGCCGCCTCGAACCCGCGTGACCCTGCGCCAAGATAGGCACGGTTCATATAGATCGTCAGGATGTCATCTTTGGAATAACGGGCCTCCATTGCGAAGGCATAGACGGCCTCCTGAACCTTGCGCCACAGCGTCGTGCGGCGGCAATCAGCCTCATACGCGGCCTCGTCTTCCCATGTATTAGGGTCAAACGGGCGGCCGAAGCACAGCAGTTTTGCCGTTTGTTGCGTGATCGAAGAGCCGCCCGCGCCAGACAGCGGATTGCCCCCGTTGCGGTAGTTGCGCACCATGGCAGCGGCGGTCGCGTAGAAATCCACGCCGAAGTGATAGAACGCGTTGAAGCGCTTGTCTTCGGTGGCGATGATGGCGTTGCGCAGGTGCGGGCTGACGGCTTCCGCCGTGATCATCCCGCCGAACTGGTCACCCCGCCACGCGAAGGTTTCGTTGTAGGCATCACGCAAGGTGACCGAACCACGCGTCCGCCCGTCCACAAGCTCGTCAATCGGGGGCAGGGTGGAGGCATAGTAAAAGACGCCGACGCCGACCAACAGGCTGACAACGACCGCGCCGCGCGACACGATGCGCCACAGCAGGATAAACAGCCATTTGAGCGGCAACAGCAGTGTTCCAAGCAACCCGCGCGGCTTGCGCGGGGCCGCCTTGCGTCGTGCTGGGCGTCTGGCTGGTTTACGCTTTTTGGGCGCGGGTTTGCTGCGCTTTTCGGCCACCAACGGTGGCTTTGATCCTCGTCTACCAGTCATGTCTGCTCACTTACACTATGCGCCTTTTGGCGTCTGTTGTCTGCATGCTATCGCTCCCGAATCCAAAAGTAGAGAACGAACCGTCCCGACTGGGCGTTTTTCTGCCTGACGGATTTGGAGGGCTTCACGCCGCTTTGTGCATTTCTTGGGGAGGCGCGCGGCCTGTTGCTTAGGTGGTAGGGGCGGCGAACGGTGGGGTAATCTGGCGCTAACCTGCGCGGATTAGAACCGGATGCTTCATTTATTAACCATGGAGCCGCCGTTGTGTCTGATCATTCCGCACGCCTGAGCCTACCCCTCATCGCGCCTGCCCAAGCGCAAAAACATGTCACGCATAACGAAGCACTCGCGGTGCTTGATGCGCTGGTCCAGACGGGCGTTGTGGCGTTTGATCTGGCCGCGCCGCCTGTCGGGGCGGTGGACGGGTCACTTTACGTGGTGGCGGATGCGCCCACAGGCGAATGGGCAGGGCAAGCCGACAATTTAGCATTCATGCAGAACGGTGGCTGGATGTTTATTGCACCACAGGACGGCTGGCGCGCTTGGGATAGCGGCACCGCACGGCTGATGGTGTTCTCGGCGGGCGCATGGATACCGCTTTCAGGTGGCACGGATCGTGTTGACGGAATCGGGATCAATACCGATTGGGACACGACGAACCGCATTGCCGTGGATTCACAAGCGGCCTTATTTACCAATTCGGCCGGTGGACACCAGATCAAGGTCAACAAGGCCGCGGACACGGATACGGCGTCGGTTCTGTTCCAGTCGGGTTTTACGGGCCACGCCGAGATGGGGCTGGCGGGAGATACGGCCTTTTCTGTCAAGGTCAGCGCGGATGGGGCGACCTGGACAGAAGCGCTCAAGATTGAACCGGTCAGCGCGACGATCAGTGGTGCGGCGGTGCAACAGGCCCCCGACGATGTGACAACGGGACGCTTGATGCGCGCGGATTGGGGCTACAGCGCGGGCAATGTGCTTGGCCCGGTCGCCATGACGGGCGGTGTGCCGACGGGCGGCGTGATCGAGCGGGGTGAGAATGCGAACGGGTCGTTTGTCAAATTCGCGGACGGGACATTGATTTGTCAGGCTGAGTTGGCGATCGACGTCACCAGCGTTGCGGCGCAAATCTTTACTTTTCCGCATCCGTTTTCCCCCAACGACCGGGGGCGGATTTGCACCTCCTTCAGCCATATCTACGGGTTCCCCGATCCGGCGCTTTATCTGAAAAACTTCCGTGTCATGGGGCATACGGGCACTGGATGGTTGATCGACCTTGAAACGGCGGGTGTTGGCGGTGATTCACACCCCGATTCAGAGAAAATGTCAGCGATGGCGATCGGGCGTTGGGCGTAGCCAGCAGGTTCCACCAACGGGAAAGGCGGGCATTTCGGTGCCCGCCTTTCTGCGTTTTCAAGGGGCCATGGCCGTTGATCCTTTGGCCGCGTTGTTGTTAGGTTCTGCACATGGTCGCGTGCTGACCCTGATATGGATACGATTTTGAACACGCCCGTTTCCACTGCAGACGTCGACCTGTCCGTTCTGGTGACATTCCATTCCGAAACGCTTGTTGCGGGCCCGACGATGGCCGCCGCGGATGAGGCAGTGGCCTGCGCGCGGGCGGCGGGCTACCATGTTGAAACGCTGATGGTTCTGGATAGGGCGACAGCGAAAACAACCGAGTGGTGTAGCCAGCCCCAGTTTGATCATTGGGACCGCGTGGTGATGAACGAGGGTGATTTGGGGCGCGTGCGCAATGCGGTTCTGCCGCAAACGCGCGGGCGGTTTATCG